>NZ_CAJNKE010000063.1 GCF_905232215.1 Burkholderia sp. LMG 13014 | reverse complement strand
AGCGCGGCGCGGGCCGCGTGGAGCCGAGCATCCACTTTGCATCCTCCTCGTTGGCCGTCACGCCTTGTGCCTGCAGGCGCTGGCGGAAACCGTCGCCGTCGACGGCGGTACCGGGACGGAAGGCGACCGCGAGCGTGCCGTCGCGATAGTCGAGCGTCGCGATCGCATCGGACGGGATCGGACCGAGCGCACGCGACAGCGACGCCGACAGCACCAGGTAATCGTTTGCATGCAGCTCGCCGGCCGCCGCGCGCAGGCGTTCAAGTCCGGTCCGCATTTGCAGCGGCGGGTCGAGCAGCACTTTCGTTTCAGGGAAAGCGGCTTTCACACGGGCCGTCAGCTCTGCATTCAACGCATCCTGGCGGTGGCGTAGCTGGAACCACTGCACGTTGATCGTCGTGATCGCGATGATGGTCGATGCGATCGCCAGGCCGGCCGGTATGCGCCAGCGACGCCATCCTCCAGTATCGGTGCGCGAGGTGCTGCGCGCGAATTCGAACTGGCAGAGGTCGAACTTGCAGTCGAGCGCGTTGCTTGCGAGTGCGTCCCACCGCAGCGTGCGTGTGGCCAGCGGGAATGCGGAAGGTCCAGTCATGCGTGCGCGGAGGTCCGATGCGGCTGTGGCGCCGCCCTCAACATCGTCGTGACCCCCGACAACCAGCGCGTGTACCCGCACGGAATCGTGTTTCGACAACTCGGCAATCGTCGCATCCAGCGCCGACGCACGCGTTTCAAAGCCAAACCCCGACGATCCGCGCTTGATGGCGAGTTCGAATCGGAGCGGGTTGCCACGCGCATCGGTATCGGCATCGGCATCGGCTTCGCCTTCGCTCGATGCGGATGGACACATGATCAGCACATCGGTTTCACAACGCCCGGTATCCGCTTCGCTCAATGCCGGAGGACTGGCGATCAGCACATCGGCTTCGCTGTGCATGAGCACTGCCGCTTCGCCGTCCTCGTTGCCGTTCGGTATTGCAAGTGTTCGCGATGTGGGTGACCTTGCGGACTCGGGCAACACATTGCCTTGCTCGCCGCCATCCACTAGCTCACCGTACACCGTCGTCGTCATGCAGTGGATCAACGGCACCGCACGCACGCGCCGATGGCCGGCCTCGTTGAACCAGCGAATCACTTCGCCGAACCGTTCACGATCGACGACCGCCACGGGCCGCGCTGCATTGCCGTTTGCAGCCGGGCCAACGGCGACATGACTCTGCTGCGCATCGCCGATCAGATACTCCTCCACCGCATGCGGTAGCACGCGCCGCAGTTTCTCTCCCTTTACGGGTGGCAGGTTCACGTCGACGAGCAACGTATCGCGTGCGGCGAGCACGAGCACGGTCGACGCGGCCTTCGGCCACGCTTCACGATGCGCGCGCCCCGCCCGCACGAATTGCCCACGGCGGTCGAACAGCGCGTACGGCATCTCCGTGGCGTCCCACCCCGCCGCATCGAACGCGCCGATCGACGGCAGCAACACGATCAGGCTCGACATCGCGCCTCCCCGACGCTTCGTGCGCCGCTCATGGCCGACGCACGACGAAGTTGCCGATGCCCGTGCCGACGACGGCCATCCGCACATCGCCGGACCACAGCGTGATCGTCACCGGCACGTCAATGCTTTCGCTGCCGAGCACGATACGCGACGGCGTTTCGCCGCCACCGGTGTACCGCACCGACACGCCCGTCACCTCGGCACCCCAGCGGCGCGCGCGATACATCTCGTCCGTCATCGGCGCCCACGCGCCGCTTTCCGTGCGCTGCACGAAGCGATAGCCGCCGCCCACCGCTTGCCACGCGATCGGCATCGAGCGCACCTGCGCTTCGTCGCCGGCCGATTCGAGCAGGTTCGCGAGCCGCTGCGCTTCCTCGGCCAGATCCGTGCGGCGATTGCGCGACGGCGCGAGCGTCACGACCGCGACCAGCAGCCCGACGATCACGAGCACGACGAGCATCTCCAGCAGCGTGAAGCCGGCCGCACGGCGCGACGCGAGCGGACGCCGCTTCCTGACGAGCGCGATCCTCATGCCGCTACTGCCACGAGCCGATGTCCGCATCGTTCCCCTCGCCACCCGGCTTGCCGTCCGCGCCGTAGCTGAACACGTCGATCGCGCCATGCGCGCCCGGGTTCAGGTATTGATACGGGTTACCCCATGGATCCTTCGGCAAGCGTTCCAGATAACCGCCGTCCTTCCAGTTGTTCGGCACCGGATCGGTGGTCGGCTTCTGGACCAGCGCGGCAAGCCCCTGCTCCTGCGACGGATAGCGGCCGTTGTCGAGTCGATACAGGTTCAGCGACTGCATCATCGTGCCGATGTCCTGCTTCGCTGCGATGCGGCGCGCCTCGTCGGGACGGCTCATGATCTTCGGCACGATCAGCGCCGCGAGAATCCCGAGGATCGCGACCACCACCATGATCTCGATCAGCGTGAAGCCGCGTTGCATGCGACGACGCGCGCTGTCATGCGGCCGGCCGGCATGCAACGTTCGGACTTCTTCGTGGCGCGTCATCATGCATTCACCCTTGCGTCAAAGAATGGAAACCGTTCCTGTTCATCGAACCCACCGAACCCACCGAACCCATTCGTCGCCATGAAACCGCTCGCCCTGCTTCGCACCGTTCCGTCCCGCTTCGATCCGCTGGCGCTCGTCGCGACGCTTGCAGCCGGCGCGGCGCTCGTCGCCGTTTCGATGTGGGCCGCGCGCGCACTGAACGCGCCCGATGCGCCAGCCCCTGCCCAACCCGCGCCGCCCGCACCGTTCGACGTCACGGCCAGCGCGCAGCTGTTCGGCGCCAAACCCGACGACAGCCGCAACACGATCCAGTTGCTCGGCGTGCTCGCATTCGACGCCCGCCGTGCAGCCGCGATCGTCAGCGTCGGCGGCGAAGCGGCGCGCGTCGTGCGGATCGGTTCGGTGATCGGTGAAGCCGCGAAGCTTGCTGAAGTGCGCGCCCGCTCGATCGTCGTCGACCGCAACGGCCTGCAATGCGAGATCGCGCTGCCCGCCGTGCAGAACGCCAACGCGTTCGTGCGCTGAGCCGCAGCACATCACTGCACCATGTTGTTCAGCTCGATGATCGGCATCATCACCGCGAGCACGATCACGAGCACCACGCCGCCCATCGCCAGGATCAGCAACGGTTCGAGCAGGCTCGTGAGGAACATCGTGCGGCGCTCAAGCTCGCGCGATTCGCCTTCGGACGCGCGGTCGAGCATCGTCGTCACGTCGCCGGTCGCCTCGCCCGAACGGATCAGGTGCACGAGCACCGGCGGAAACGTCTTCGTATGGGCCAGCGCGCGCGACAGCGCCGAGCCTTCGCGCACGCGCACGATCGCATCGTCGACGTTCGCGCTCATCGCGCGGTTCGACAGCGTCTCGCCGGCCGCCTGCAACGCGCGCAGGATCGGCACGCCGGCTGCGGTCAGGATGCCGAGCGTGCTTGCAAAACGCACGGTGTTGTAGCCGCGCACGAGCTTGCCGGCGAGCGGCGCGCCCAGCAGCCAGTGGTCGAACTTCAGCCGCGGCCCGTCCTGCGACAGCACCTTGCGGATCGCGAAGACGATCGCGACCGTCGCCAGCAGCGACGCCCACCACCAGTGCCGCACGAAATCGGACAACGCCATCATCACGACCGTCAGCGTCGGCAACTGCTGCTTCGTGCTGGTGAACACGTTGGCCACCTGCGGCACCACGTAGCTCAGCAGGAACGTGACGATGCCGAACGCGATCAGCGTGACGATGCCGGGATACGTGAACGCCAGCAGGATCTTCTGCTTCAGTGCGTTGCTCTGCTCGATGTAGTCGGCCAGGCGCGACAGCACGATGCCGAGCTTGCCCGTGTGCTCGCCCGCCGCGACGAGCGCGCGATAGATCTCCGGAAAGTCGCGCGGATGCTGGCTCAATGCATTCGCGAACGAATGGCCGCCGACGACTTCGGCACGGATCGACGCCATCAGCTCGCGCAGGTATTCGCGCTCCGCTTGCTCGCTCAGCACCGACAGCGATTCGTCGAGCGGCAGCCCCGCAACCAGCAGGCTCGCGAGCTGGCGCGTGATGATCGCCTGCTCGCGCTGCGACAGCTTGCGGCCGAGCGACAGACGTTGATGACGTTCGCCGTGCAGACGCTGCGCGGCGAGTTCGACCACGAGCGGCGTGAGACCTTGCGTGCGCAGATGGCTGCGGCCTGCGCGCGCGCTGTCGGCTTCGAGCACGCCTTTCAGCGTGCGGCCGGTGGGATCGATCGCTTCGTAACGGAATGCCGACATGTCAGTGCCCTCGTGTCACGTGTGCGACTTGCTCGGCGACGTCGTGCAACGAGTCGGACGGAGTCGTCAGGGAAGACTACGGAGCGAACCGGCGCAGATTTGTGACGGATGTTGGGCTACCTTTTTTGGCTCTGGCAGGCGTTATTACTTTCGGTCGGCACCCTTATATTTTGGAAACAATTTAATTCATATCAACGGCATCAATTATTCAATCATTGACCACCCGGTAATTACGAATCAATACCCAACAATTAACGAAATTAAATCAATTTCAGGAATATATAAATCGGATAGCCGATGCGCCGCTGGAAGAAATCTTCCGTAGCATCCGCCACGAAACTGACTTGATGTTGCGATAGCGCTGCCGTGTGCGCCAACACGCCTGCAGCGCAAGTCTGTCACCACGGTACGCCACCATCTTCCCAACATCCGGGAATCATTCATCCCGCGAATCGATCCCGATTCACCGCCTACCAATCCGGATAAAGCATTGGCAATATCGCCAAAAATGTTCCGTACCATTCGTTATTAAAAATTCACACGCCGCATACGGATTTCCTCCTACATTTATCCGGCGGTCTACACGGTATTCAAACCGCAGCAGCAGGCTTCCCGTTTATCTTCGTCCAAGGAAATTTCTCATGAAATCCAGCAAGCGCAAGATCTGTCAAGTCCTCGCTCTCGTCGTTTCGGGCATGGGTGCATCCGTCGCGATGGCCGCAGGCCCGCTGATTCAAGGTGGTGGCTCGTCGCTCGTCGCGCCGACGATCGGCTCGGCCAGCAACCCCGCCAGCGAAATCGGCCTGTACACCACCAACAACGCCACGTTCACGTACTTCTCGGTCGGCTCGGGCGCCGGCCAGAACGCGTTCCTGAACAACCAGCCGACGTACTTCGGCGCGGGCGCCAACACCACCAGCGCGGTCTACTTCGCGAACAGCGATGCCGCGCTGACGGGCACGCAGGTCACGGCGTACAACGCCAGCACGGTCGGTGCGAACAGCGGTCCGCTGATCCAGATCCCGTACATCGTGACGGCGATCACGGTGCCGGTCGTCAACGGTCCGGCCGTGACGAGCGCGAACACGCCGCAAACGACGCCGGGTCAAGCGCACAGCATCGCGCTGAACGACGACGACCTGTGCGGCATCTTCTCGGGCAAGCTGACGAACTGGAACCAGGTCACCAACCCGGAAGGCGGCCTTTACTCGGCGAACGCCCCGATCAAGGTCATCTATCGATCGGACAGCAGCGGCACGACCGAACTGCTGACCCGTCACCTGGCCGCTGTCTGCACGACCGGCAACACGGCGACGGGCGTCAAGTTCGTCGATTCGCTGACGTTCGCGAACACGACGGCATTCCCGGCCGGCGTGCCGGGGAACTTCATCGGCGCTTCGGGCAGCGGCCCGATTGTCAATGGTGTCGTGACCGGTGTCCGCGGCTCGCTCGCATCGCTGTCGTCGGCAGGCGTTGCCGCCGTCGCGTACTTGAGCCCGGACTACACGAACACGTACATCGCATCGCAAAGCGCGGTCGTGACGTCGTCGGGCGCGCTGCAGCTCCCGCTCGCCAGCCTCTACAACACGGCGGCCCGCGCGTACTACGCGCCGACGTATTCGAATGCGACGACGGCAGTCAGCACGGCCTCCGCGCCGTCGACCCGGGCCGCCGCAGCGGATCCGACGCAGTGGGTGCCGGTTTCCGGTGCGGCTTACGCTTCCCTGGCCAATCCGTCGTCCGGCTATCCGGTTTCGGGTACGAGCCAGATCATCCTGAGCCAGTGCTACGCCGATCCGACGGTTGCCTCGAACGTTCAGAGCTTCCTGAACAACCACTACACGAACGCCAGCTACGCATCGGTCGTGCATGGCAACGGCTTCGACACCGTACCGTCGGGCTTCAAGACCGCGATCCTCGCCGACTTCCTGAGCAACAGCAGCACGTACGGGCTGGATATCAACGATGCGTCGACCTGTGCCTTCGTCGCAGGCCGGTAATCCGGATCATCCCTGATTCAACGCGTCCTGTTGAAACCGCCTCGAGTATTCGAGGCGGTTTTTTTTGCACTCCCGACGTCACGTGCAGCGATGTACCGATAGATCCGTTGAGCGTCAGATCAAGTCGATACATGCACGTTGCGTTCGGCCACATCTCCGAGAAATTCACATGAAATTCAGCAAACGCAAGATCTGCCACATCCTGGCACTTGTCATTCCTGCCGCAAGCACATCGCTCGCCATCGCGGCCGGCCCCGTCATTCAGGGTGGAGGGTCGTCACTCGTCGCCCCCATGCTCGGCGCCAACTCGCCGGCTTCGGGTGAAATCGGCCTGTTCGGCACGTCCAGCGCGACGTTCACGTACTTCGCGGTCGGTTCGGGTGCCGGTCAGAACGCGTTCCTGAACAACCAACCGACGTTCTTCGGTGCGGGTGTCTCGGGTACGGTCGCATTCGCGAACAGCGATGCGGCACTCACAACGGCGCAAGTTACAGCGTACGACGCCAGCACGGTCGGTATGAACAGCGGCCCGCTGATCCAGATCCCGTACCTCGTGACGGCGATCACGGTGCCGGTCGTCAACGGTCCGGCCGTGACGAGCGCGAACACGCCGCAAACGACGCCGGGTCAAGCGCACAGCATCGCGCTGAACGACGACGACCTGTGCGGCATCTTCTCGGGCAAGCTGACGAACTGGAATCAGGTCACCAACCCGGAAGGCGGCCTTTACAGGGCGAACGCCCCGATCACGGTCGTCTATCGCTCGGACGGCAGCGGCACGACCGAACTGCTGACCCGCCATCTGGCTGCCGTTTGCACGAGCGCAAACACGAAGACCGGTGTCGAGTTCATCGATTCGTTGACGTTCGCGAATATGCGGACATTCCCAACAGGCGTGCCATCAAACTTCGTCGCGGCTGCGGGCGACGGTGGCGTTCGCAAACTGCTCACGACGCTGTCGTCGGTCGGTACGGCCGCCGTCGCGTACCTGAGCCCGGCGTATACGAACACGTTCCTCGCATCGCATAGCACGGTCGTGACATCGTCAGGCGCGCTGCAGCTTCCGATCGCCAGCCTGTACAACTCGACGAGTGCCACGTACTACGCGCCGACGTATGCGAACGCGACGATGGCATTCGGCGGGATTGCTCCTCCGTCAGGGGCAGTGGTCGCCGATCCGGCCCAGTGGGCGCCGGTCTCCGGCACGGCTTACAAGCAGTTGGCTAATCCCACCTCCGGCTATCCGGTTTCCGGCACGAGCCAGATCATCCTGAGCCAGTGTTACGCCGATCCGACGGTGGCATCGAACGTTCAAAGCTTCCTGAACAATCACTACACGAACGCCAGCTTCGCGTCGGTCGTGCGCGGCAACGGCTTCGACACCGTACCGTCGAGATTCCAGACCGTGATCTCCGCGAACTTCCTGAGCAATTCGAGCGGGAACGACCTGGACATCAACAACGCATCGAGCTGCGTTCTTTACAACGGCCGCTAATCCGAAGCATCGCAGATTTGACGCTTCCGTTAAACCCGCCTCGAGCATTCGAGGCGGGGCATTCTCTACTCTTCCAGTCCCAACAATACTGGCACTGCCGTATCAGAAGCGGTTCAGCTTCCCAAGCTCGTCCTTGCTAAGCAGCGTCCGCTGAGTCGACCCGGCCGCGCCGAACCCCAACAGCGAAACCGAGTTCGACGAGTCGTAACCAACCTGCTCCGACCTGCGCCGCTTCGACCCGCCATCCGGGCCGTTATCCCCGAAACCCTCGACCTGCACGCTGATCGTCCAGCGGCGCGGAGCAACGCCCGAAGCATTGTTCTTCGCGATGTCCTGCGCGACCTGGCTCGCCGCCGACGCCGCCGAACTCGCGGCCGTCAGTGCCCCCGTGTTCACCGCTTGCACGAGCGGAATACCCGTCGCCTTGCCGGTCACCTGAATATTGTCCGCATTCACGACACGCAACGCAGCGACGTTGAGGTTGCCCGCACGAATACCCGCATCGCCGGCATCGACGGTACCGCGCGGCGCGATCAGGTTGACCGTGCCTTTCGGTGCACCCGGAATGCTCTGCAACGTCGCGATCCCCGCCCCCGTTACCTGCCCGCGCGAATCGACCGTGCAGTAGTGGTTCGCATCGCAGACATACTGCGGCGCCGGCGTGTCGGCCGACGTCTTCGCGCCCTTGCCCGCGTTGATGTCACCGTTCGAACTCCAGATCGTCATGTCGCCGCCCTGCTCGGTGAATATCCGGCTCTGTGCGAGCAGCACGCTCTGATCCGTGAAGATGTCGACGTTACCCTTCTCGAGCGTCAGGATCCCCATCGTGCCGGGGCCCGCAACGACCTTCCCGTCACTGCCGACGATCTGCGGCGGCGCCGTCGTACTGCCGACGAGCGCCTGCCCGCCCGGCCCTAGGATCGTCACGTCGCCGCCTTGCTGCGTCTGGATCGTCGTGCTGCGGATATCGAGGTTGCCCGTGCTCGCGGGCTTGTTCGCCCCGTTCGAGCCGCCGCCCAGATTGTTCGCCGTATAGCCGAACGAAGCGGGGAACAGCGTGTTGATCGCCTGGTAGCCGCGCGAATACTGGCCGTTGTACCGGCTCGCCGGGTCGTTGAAGTCCGCACCGACCTGCGCCAGCACGCCGAACAACACCTTCTCCGCGAAGAACTGCTGGACGTATGACGGCAACGCCTGGAACTGCTTCCACGCGTCATCGGCCGTCAACCGGCCGACCTTCGCCAGCGCAGCGTCCTTGTCCACCTGCAATCCCGTATCGACGCCAAGCCCCGCGTCGTACTGCTCCATGAACGCGATCAATGCAGGCGTCGCACTCGGCACGCCGGCAACGGAGCTGCCCGGAGCGATATAGGTAGAAACGAATCCCGGCAGATCGACACCCGGCCCGACGCCGAACAGCACGTTGACGTTCGCGCTTTCGTGCGGCAAGTTCGGGTTGTTCGCGTTGCCGATTGCATCGATACCCGTGAACAGGTGCGCGATCCCGCCCGTGTCCGCCTTCCTGTTGTACAACTCGACCTGACTCGTCAGTGGGCCGATGTTGCGTCCCGCCTGCACATCGAACGAGCCCGGCCCTCCGAGCTCCAGTACGGGTACCGCGCCTGCGGTCGTCGCAACCGGTGTGTCGTAGATATCCCGGCCGGCAACGATCCGCGTCACATCAGAACTGCGCAAATTCTGCCCCCAGAACGCCAGATTCATGATGTCCTGTCCAGCCTGCACGAGCGCCGGTTTGTCGATCGATAGCGTGACGAGATTCCGGTATAAACCGTCGCTCACGCCGAGCGTGTCGACGGTGCCATTGACGATGCTTCCGTTCAGACTGTAAAGACGCGCGGGCTGCATGTCGTCGCCATGAAGCGCATTCAGCGCATGTGCCGCGAGCGTCGTATTCATCAGCGACGGGACATTTGGCATCGGTTGCGGATTTGTCGGAGAAGGCATCTGCGATGGATCTGCGTCCGACAAACCAAACGTGCTGGGCATATTTGCGTTGGTTCGCAGGACGGATACATTGGAAAGGTACACGGATTGGTCTGCAACCAGATTCAACTGGCCGACGGCCGACGGATAAAGCACGCCCCCTGAATCGATATGGATCCCGCCGCCGAATGCTGTCAGATTGACACTCGCGGGCAGAACGCCATTTGCGCCTGTCAGTAGCCCGCCTAGCGCGCCGAGCCGGACATCTCCGGTTGTGGACAGGACATTCACCGTGGAAGTCGGCGAGTAACCCTGACTGTCGGGATACTGTCCATAGTTATCCAGGCGGACGGCTTTAGTAGGTTGACCACCGGGCGGCGAAATCCGGCTTGCATAAGACGGATTCAATACTTCGCCGATTTCCACGCCTTGACGCGCCGTGACATCGAATATGCCATCCTGCGTTGCAAGCACGGTAGAAACGGCAATCGGACCCACCGCGGTTTGTGGAGAAAGCACGGCAATATCCGACCCGATGCGTCCGCCAGCCGATATCGTCCCCGTCCCCTTCGCGACGAAGTAGTCGCCGCTCAGAATATCGGCCCCCGCTCGTACCGTCAGATTTCCGCCGCCGGCCGTAACCGGTTTGCCGTTTCCGTTCAGATACCACGTGGTTGGCAATGACACCGCGAAGTCCGAGATATTGCCGCCTGCGCTGATCGATACGTTGCCGCCGACGCTCATTACGCCTTGGTCGAATGCGCCGAAGTCGATCGACGATCTCGTCAACGGGGTGACAATTCCACCGTCCCTCGCGGTTGCCTCCGGGGTGATCTGCATCCACTGCCACCAATACTGGCTGATGTCGTTTCCGGCACCGCCGGTTACCGCACCTGTCGCATCGGTCACGTTCTGGATGCCGTTGATATCGCCCTGCACACGAATCGATATGTCGCCGGCAGAATCGGGATTCACGGTCGGGGTAACCAGAATATCTTGCAGACCCGCGCTACCACTCATGACCTTGGAGCTAAGGCCTAACGCCGGCGAGCCCTGTGCCGGCGCGCCCGCCGTATAGACGACACCCGGCGCAGTCGAATCCGACAACGCAAAATCGTTGCCCGCGGCAATGTCGATCGATCCCGTGCCGGTACGAATCGTCGTCGGCTGAAGCAACGTCAACCCCTTCGAGTCGACATAGGCCGTGTGCTGGTTCAGCGTCACGCTACCGGATGCAGCGCTGCCGGCATCGAATGCCGCGCCAGGTTGCACGGCAAGCGGATTGGCACTCGTCAGGTCGGCGCCGCCCACTACGCGGTACGACGAGCTTTGTCCTCCGAGGAGTGCGGCGAAACTGATGGGCAACGGGTTGTTGGCGGTTGCAACATTTGCCGGCACGTTACCCGGCAAGTTTCCAATATTGGAAATCCCCGTATCGGCAATAGACAATGGCGCGGTCGGAGCAAATACAAAACTGAATGCGTTATTTGGATGCACCAACACACTACCCGACGACTTCGTGGTAGATACCTTGCCAAAGTACGATGTTCCGTACAATGAAATGTAGGCACTGTAATCCGTCGGATTAGATGACATTACAGGAGGCGTGGGCGTGCCAAACTGTTTAAACACCACCACCCCGTTTCTAACCAACCCGGTAACAGTAGCGACCATGTATCCGGCCATCCACTGCGAATACGCTTCCGAATAACCCTGATACGACGCGTTTTCGGAAAGTACTGGCGCAGCGGTCGAGAGCGGAACACGGGGCATCACATGAAGCGCATAGTTCCCAAAAAATCCAGCGCCATTTACCCACAGATCGTAATATCCCCCCCACGCATTCGCATACCCCAGGTAATCCGAATAATAATCAGCCGTCTGCTTTACAAGCGGCGCACTCAGCGCCATATTTGGATCGTATAGCGAACTAGCCGGGTTGTTGCCGAATGAGGACAAGGAATGGGTCGAACCATCCGTCAATTGCACGGTAATCGACGCCGGATCGTAAAGCGATATCAGATTGTTGTACAACGCCAGCGCAGCGGCATACGTTCCCGTCGCGCCGGCATTCCCGGCCGCCCCCAGGATCGTCGCCACCTGGTTCTGGAAGAACCCGTCGGTAATGCTCGCTTCCGCATCGAAATTGTTGGTCGCCCGGAACGTCAGCATCGGCGCGACCGTCCCGTTATAACGATACGAAGGATCGATCGTCCCGCTGTTGTTCGGCAGTCCCGCGCCGAGATTCCAGTTGGACAGGACCGAGATGTTGCCACTGTTGATCGCCGTGCTCGGATTGTCGAATTCGACACCGGGTGCCACCCGGAAATTCGCGATGTTCGCCGTCGAGCCCTGCAGCGTCGGCCCATTCGCTCCGAGCCCGCTCTGAATGAATCCCATCAGCGTGCCGGGCGTCATCGACAGCGTGCCGTCGCTCGCCTTGACGATCTGTCCGCCGTAGTAATTCTGATGATCGGCGTTCGCAGTCGTCGGAACGAAGTACGCACTGTCTATCCCCGGGAATCCGATCGACGAGATCCCCGTGTACAACGACGCCAGATCTGCCTGGCTCCCCGTCAGCGTCACCTGCGCGCCAGTCGCATTGTTCGTCAGCGTGCCGCCGCCGTCGCCGTTCGCGTCCGGCGTGAACGAGAAAGTCGGCGGATTGGTGCCTTGCGCAGTGAAGGTGCCGGCCAGCAAATGCCCGTTGCTGTCATACCAGCCTGCCGGATCGACGATGCCGTCGAAGTGCTGCGCACCCGACGTCGTATCGGTCGTGCTCCACGTCGCGTACGCCTCGAGCGTTGTCGCACGGGAACCGACGATGCCCTTGCCGTCGTTGAACGCATTCGGCAGCTGAACATCGACGCTGCCATCCGCGAGCAACGGCGCGCGGAAATTCACCGTGCCGCCCGACAACCCGCCGGCCATCCCGCCCGATACGTCGATCAGCGCATTCGCACCGACACGGATCAGCCCCGAACGCGACGGATCGATGTTCTCGTATCCATAGGTCGCGTTGTACGGGTTCGCCACTGTCGGATCGAACACCGCGCTCGTGCCGATGTTCACCTTGCCACCGCGCTGCGTCGGGTCGGAGCCGCGTGCGAGCAGCGTGCCCTCCACATCGACGCCGCTGCGCCCGTACAGGTCGATCTGCCCGCCCGCCTTGCCCGACGCGTCGATCGTGCCCAGCACGTTCACGTTGCCGTTCGCCGTATCGGACGCATTGCCCGCGCCGCCGTCGGCCGTCAGCGACACCGAGCGAGCGGTCAGCGCGTTACCGGCCGACAACGTCAGGTTGCCGGACTTCGTATGAACCGCAATCGACTGGTTCACGCCGCTCGATGCGAGCGTCTGCGCCAACGAATCGAGATCGGCCGCCCCGGCCGTGTCGAGCGACAGCGAGCCGCCCGCATAGCCGCTCGTCGCGCCGCCCTTGATCGTGCCGTTGAGATTCACGACCTGCTTCGGCGCAGACAGCGTCAGGCTGCCCGCCGCACCGCCGCCTTTCGCGCCGGAGAAATCGAGCGTTGCGCCCGACTGCACATCGACCGTCCCTGCATCGGCGGTCAGGATGATCGAACCGGCCGGCGCGTACTGCGTCACGTCGAAGAATTGCTTTGACACACCTGCAGAGCTGACCGTCGAACCGCTGCCGATCGTCAGGTTGCCGGTGGTCGCCTCGAGGCTCACGTTGCCGGCTGGTGCCGCGATCGTCGCGCCGTTGTCGGCCAGCGTGCTGCCAACGAATTTCCACGCGCCGCCGACCGGCGTTGTCGTCAGCGCCGTGCCCGCTGCGCCGTTCAGCGTCAGGACACCGGACGTCTTCACGGTCGACGCGGAACTCGTATCGGCCAGATACACCGGGGCATTCAGCGTCACCGGCAATGCACCGAAATCGAACGTCCCCGTGCCTTGCCCCACGATGCCGCCGCTCGCGGTCATGTTCACCGACGAGAACCCGCTCAGCGTCTTCGTGCCGGCGCCGAAGTCGATCTCCTTCCCGTTGACCGTCAGCGTGCCACTGCCTGTCGTACCCGCACTGGTGGGTGCGCCCGTCTCGTTCGTGAATGCGATCTGCTGTCCGTTCAACGTGACGTGGCCGCCGTCGCTCGTGAACGTGCCGGCGCTCAGGTCCACGCTCTTGCCGAACGTCGCATTCACGTCGCCCACGAAACCCAATGCACCATAGCTGCGCAGCGAAACGAGATCCGCGTTGGCAAGCTGCGCGAGCCCGGCCGGATCGATCACGAAGCCAGGCAGGTTCGCGGCGGCCGCACCGCTCGCATTCGTGAACGTGATCGCCGAGCCGTCCGCGGTAATCGCTTTGCCCGACAGCACCGCGCTCGGATCGACCTTCAGGTTGCCCGACGAATCGAGCATCAGCGCCTGGCCGCCCGACAACGTCGCGCCTGCACCGACCGCCAGCAGCCCCGTGCCGGTGCCGCCCGTGCGCGTGAGCGGCGCCATCGCGCCGTTCGATACGCGCAGCAGCGCGCCGTCGCCTGCGATCGTGATCGGCTGGTCCTTCGCGGCCGGGTAGTCGCCGGCGGCCACGATCGACGCCCCCGCGTCGACACGCAAGCCATTCGCCGCGCTCGAATCCGTGCCGCTCGCGTCGGTCTTCGTCACGAGCAGGATCTCTGGGCCCTTCAACGACGAGCCGGCATCGTTCGACACCACCACGCTGTTCGCAATCGGCGTGATCGTCACGCCCTTCGTCGTCGCGGCGCGCGTGCCGCCGATCAGCAGGCTGCCGGCGTTCAGCGAATCGAGCGCATCGCCGCCGATCTGCAGATAGCCGGGCAGCGCCGCGCTGCCGTTGCCGGTGATCTGGATGTCCTGAGACGCGACGTCGACCTCGGCCGGCGCACCGCCCACACCTGCCGCCGCGTTCAGCGTCGCACCGAGCGTGAGCGCCTTCGTTGCAGCCAGCACGAGCTGGCCGCCGTCCACCGGCAGCGGCGGCGTCACGTTGCCCTGCTTCACGGCCTGCGTCGTGAAGAAGTCGTTCGCCCCCTTCAGCATGTATTGCGAGTACTGCTGCCACGTCGCACCCGACTGCACGTTGAAGAGCGTCGGCGTCGCGCTGCGGCCGCCCGTCACCGCATCGGCAAAATACCCGGCCGCCACGACGGTGCCGTCCGGCAGCACCTGCGACGCGCCCGGCACGACGTTGCCGGTCGTCGCCGATACCGTCACGCGATAGGCGCCCGGCAGCGTCGCGTACTTGCCGGGCAGCAGCGTGTAATAGCCAGGTGCTAGGCCCGGCACGCCTGACAGGTACACGGCCTTGCCGATCGCGTCGTTCATGCCGGCCTGGCCGACACCCAGCGTCACGGTCTTGGTCGTCGGCGTCCCGTTGCTGGCGACATCAGGCTGCAGGATCTGTGCAAACAGCGGATCGTAGGCGGCAACCGGCGCTTGCGTACCCGGCACGATCGCGTAGACGTTCCCGGCGCCCGCGTTGACCGGCACGGCCGTTGCGCCCTTGCCGTTCGCATAGCTCACGTTGTATTGCGACAGCACGTCACGCGTGCCGCCCGTGCCCGGCACCCATTCGGCGGCCTGCAGGTCGCCGCCGCCGGACAGGTCGATCGTCGCGCCCTTGTTGAGTGCGACGCTGGTGCCGTTCACGCCGATGTACTTGGCCGGCGGCGCACTCAGGTCAGACGCCGTCGTGCCCGCGAGCGGGTTGAACTGCCATTCGACGCCATCGACCGTCGTGCCGTAAGGAATGATCGATCTGCCGTTCGAAACCGACGTCACGCTGCCGTTCGCGAACGTCACCGAATCGGTCGCGACCAGCGGCAGGTTGCCGAACTGCTTCTGCGTCGCACTGTTCGTCGGGTCGCCGACGCCGAATACGAGCGAGCCGGACGGCGCGCGCACGGCACCGCCCTGCACGATGTTCGTCGCGTCGACGAGCAGCGTGCCGCCCGCCGACAGCGGCGTGCCGGACGCACCAGTCGTGCCGAACGTAACGGTGGTCGGCGCGGGTTTGCCGGTGGTCGAATCGACCGGGCCGACCGCATCGACGATGAACGTGCTGCCGGTCGCCGGATAAACGTCCGCCGCGTTGAACGTCACGTTGCCCGGCGTGTACAGCACGCCGGGAACCAGCCCGACGGGGCCGCTCTGCGCCACGCTGGTCGAACCGAGTCGGATATCGCCACTGCTTGCGAGGGTCGCCTGGCCGATATTGTTGAGCTGAATCTGATTGCCCAGATCGAGGAACGACGCGTTCACGTTCAGCGTCGCATCGGACAGCGTCGCGACCGGCGCAAACGCGGGAGACGACGAAGTCTGTACCGGGCCGGCCAGCGCGACATAAGGCGCGGCAATGGTCACCGTCGTGCCGAGCGGATGCGCTGGCGGTTGCGCGAGCAGGTTCACCAGCACCGAATTGCCGCTTGCCGGCTGCGCCGGTGTCGACAGCAGCGTCGAGAGCTGGTCCATTCCGATTGCCGCGATGCGTCCGGTGTTCAGCGTCACCGATTCGGGCAACGTCAGGTTCACGTCACCGGCAAACACAATCGGCGGTACCGGCACACGAATCGGAGATGGCGTACTGTCGCCGAGCACGAGATTCGCGATTCCCGAATCGTTCAGGCGGTCGGCCGCGAACTGGATCACGCCCGTCGGCTGACCGATCGGCTGCCCGGTGGTCGGATCGATCGCCGTCGAAAAATCCTGGCCGGGCACAAGACCGACGGGAACGAGCATCCCGCTCTGACGGACGACGAGCGCGGTCGCGCCGGCCGATCCGCTATTCTGATGCGGCAGGATCGTCAGCGTGCCGCCGCGCGCCTGCGGCGCTCCACCGTGGCCAGCCAGCGTCGCGTCCGAGAAGAGACCGTACGCGGCCGACAGCGTGATTGACCCGGCATCGCTCCACACTGGCTGACGCGCATAGGTGCCGTTCGCCTGCAGTTGGTCGAAGTTCGCCGACGCACCCGACACGTCGATCGTCGAACCGGCCTGCGCGACCACATAACCCGTATCGCTCGACAGCGTCACCGATCCGCCCGGCAACACCTTGCCCGTATTCGGTACCGCGGCCGTTCCGCCGATCTTGACCGGCGAAGCAAACGGATTGGCAAGCGCGACGCCCGACACGTCGAGCGTTGCATTCGAGCCAAGCCAGACGGACCGGCTGCTCTGCCCGGCCACAATTCCGCCAGCATTCGCGCTCAGCGTGATCGCCCCGCCCGGCGCGACCACCGCCCCGAGCACGGTGACCTGCTTTGGCGACGTGAGCGCGACGCTCGCACCCGCATCCGCGTCAATCGACGCACCGGACGACAATGTGACCGAACCGGTCACGCCAGGATACGACACCGATCCCGTACCCGCCGCGTTCGGCCATGCTACGTAACCTCCGCCCGACAGCGCAAGGCTTGTGGGCTGCCGATGATATGCGTCCAGCTGGCCGGTCGTAGTCAGGCCGGCCGTCGCCGGATTTGCGCCCGAACCCGTCTGCTGGAGCGCCACCGCGTCCGGAATACGGTTCAATTGCGTCAGCGCAACCGTCGCGCCCGGTGCGACGATCGCGTCGTAATACGCATTCAGCACATACTTGCCGAAGCCCTGTCGGGAAAAGAAATTTTCGGGTAAGTACAGGTCCCACGGAGACGCTGCAGACTCCGCTCCGCCGATCCGGAAGCCCAGTGCCTGCAGCGTCAGTGTGCCGCCGCCGGAAAAGCCTTCGCTCAGCATCGAGCCGTTCATCGCGATATGTCCGGCTATCGGCTGAGCATTCGGCATGCTCGCGCCGCCGTCACCCGTATCGCCGAACTGCGCTCCGCTCGCCGGCACCGCGTAGGTCCGCAACGCAACGTTGCCCCCGCGCCCGGCCGGCACGCCGTTCTGCATCAGCAACTGGCCGTTCGCGAGCATTTCGCCGCCGCTCGATACGTCAAGCACACTGCCCGGCTGCAGCAGGATCGACCCTGTCGCATCCACGGCGCTGCCGTTCACGAAGGTCGCATTCTGTATCGCCGACAGTGAAATGCTCCCGCCGTTGATGAACTGGCTGTTGCCTGGCGCCGTGCCCGACGCGGCCTGCACGTCGTTGTTCACCCACTGTCCGGCCACACTGATCGCACCCTGCGGCCCGACGACGACATTGCCGCCGCTCGCGATCGAAACCGAACCGGACGGCGCAGACAGCCGCCCCGCAACATTGACGTCGGCACCGGCCACCGTACTGTTCAGCGAAATCGAGCCCCCCGGCTGCACGTTCAGTTGCGTGCCCTGCGCAACCGAGATGCCCTTGCCCAGGTACTTGTCCCCGGTCACGTTCAGGTTCGCAAAGCCGCCGTTGTTCAGCTTCGTAACGGGCACGACCTGCGTCGTCAGCAGGTTGTTCGGATCATTGGCGGCCAGCGACTGGGATGCGGTCTTGTCGATCGGCGTATCGATCGAAAAGCCCGGCATCAGCGCGCCGAGTTGCGGCGCGTTGTCCTGCAGGATCGCCAATCCCGAAACGCCGTTGTTCGTGATGGTCGAGTTGACGGCACTGTTCCACGTCATCCCTGCCAGCGCGCCGCCGGCCAGCTTCGGATCGGCACCGAGGTTGAACGTGCCGCCGGACGGCAGGCTGTTGCCCTGCATCTGCTTCGCGCCACCGAACGACTGCGCGCTGATGTCGCCGTCGAGCACCAGCGCCTGCGACGCGAACAGGTCGAGCGTGCCCGCATTGCCGCCGACGATGTAATCGGACTGGTAGGTGCCGCTCGTCAGCAGCGGGTTGTACCAGGACTTCGTCACACCCCAGCGCGGATGGCTTTCGATGAACTGCCCGGCGATCCCGACATAATTGTCGTAAGGGCTCGCCTGCCCGATCGGCACGATCGCGCCGTTGGCATCGACGAGCCGCGTCGTGTTGACCATCCCGCCGTTGTAGTGCACATACCCGCCGTTCAGGTTCATCGACGAACCTGCCGCGGTCATCACCTCGTTGCCGGACAGCGTGATCGTGCCGCCATTGGTCAGCAACTGGTCGACGGTACGCGGAATCAGGTTCACGTAACCCGACAGGTTCAGGATCGGGCTGCCGACCCACTGCACGCCGTCGCTGCGCGTGCCCGTCAGCGTGCTGTCGACGACGACGCCTTTCAGTCCGAACAGGAAGCTGTTGCGCAGCAATGGTGAATCGGCGAGTTCGTTCTGGCCAATGCGGTCGACCGTCACGAGCGTCTGCGCGATCGGCACCTGCACGTCCGCCAGCCCCGATACGTCGATCGTCGCGCCGTCGTCCACGTAGATCCGGCCGGGCACCGCCGTCTGTCCCGGCACCTTGTTCGCCACGATCGACGGCGCATAGGCCGTCACCGATACGTTCGAGCCCGGTGCCTCGATCAGCGAGCCGCCCTGGAACCAGACGGAACCGGCCGTCATCGTGATGCCGCCCGGCGTGAAGGTCGTACCCGGCGTGGACGTCGCGGTCTGGCCGTTGTTGTCGGGCAGTACCGTGGTGACCGAACCGGGTCCGAAGCTCAGCAGGCCGGCACGGTTTGTATTGTCGGATCCGCTCAGGACCTGATTCGGATAAGGTATGCCCAGCGGATTGTTCGACGCATACTCGTCCGCCGTCGAGAGCGTGATCGTGCCCGGCGTGTTCACGCTCGTCGTCACGCCCACTACACCGTTCTGCGCGACGCGGCTGCCGAGCAGATTCACGTTGCCGCGCGCAGCTTGCACGATGCCCGTGTTCGTCAGTGTGCCGGCCGGCGTTATATCGATCGACTTCCCCGTGGCCGGATCGACCGTCACGATCTGCCCGCTCAGCGCCGGCAGCAGGACTTGCGGATTGCCCGACGCTCCGGCTCCGTTGGGCCGCAGACTCACCCCCACCCCCGCCGCGAGCACGACCTGCCCCGACGTCGCCGAGATACTGCCCGCATTCGTGACATTCGGCGCGGCAACGAGCACGAAACCGCCATCGCTCGCCGTACCGTTGGTATGCGTCGTGATCGACGCGCCTTGCTCGACGGTTACGTCACCCGGCGCCTGGTACGCGCCGATCAACGTCACCTGATTACCCAGCCCCAGCACCTCGTTCAGCGGCCCCGCCGCCCCGACCACCCCGCTCGAACTCCCCGACTCCGGATAAGCCAGCCCACCCGTCGTCCCCGCAGGCAAGCTCAAAAACTGCTGGTTGCTCGCCACAATGCCCGCCGGCGTCGGCACGAGCTGGTTTTTCATGTCGAGCAGGTTCAGCGACGAAGCCACGAGCGAATGCACATTGACCTGCGACCCGGCGCCAAACAGCACCCCATTCCGGTTGATCACATACACCGCACCCTGCGCAGTGATATTCCCGAGAATCTGGCTCGGCTTGCCGCTCGGATCGTTGATCCGGTTCAACACTGCCCAGTTGTTCGCGCCGTTCGTCTGCGTACCACCCGACTGGTCGAAATTCAGCGTCGTCTGCCGCCCGACGTTCATCGTCTCCCACGTCAGCACCGCGTTCTGCCCGGTCTGCTTGACGTCGACGTTCACGTGCCCGCTGCTGTCGACGTTCTGCGTCGGCGCATTCGCGTTGAACCACAGCACCGGATTGTTCGTATCGCTCGACGCACCGGCCGCCACCTGCAGCCCGCCCGGCGTCAGCCCGTTCGGCACGCTCGAAGGCAGCTTCGCCGCCGCCGCGGCCGCATTCTGCTGCG
>NZ_CAJNKE010000062.1 GCF_905232215.1 Burkholderia sp. LMG 13014 | reverse complement strand
TTCGGCGTGACCGCCCAGCACGGCCCCGGCCCCGCTGCCGATCCAGTTCAGGACGTTGTCCGGCACCGCCGACACGAGTTTGAGCGACATGTACACCGCAGTCGTCAGCGCGACTGTGTAGAGCACGGCACCGGCCAACATGCGCAGCAGTTCAAAGAACCCACCGCCGCCGCTGGTCGCACCGAATGCCGCGTCGAACATTTCTTGCACCCACTTGCCGAACACCGGTTCAAGCGTGTAAGCGCCGACGATGCCCAGCGTGATCAGGACCGGGCGAAGCGACAGGTCCAGGATCAGCATCAGGCCCTGCTTCTGGCTGCCGATGCCGTCCGTGCCGTGCCCTTGACTCAGGAACGCGACGGCCCACAGCGGCACGGCGACAAGGCTTTCGAAGAGCATCACCAGCCAGCCAAACACCGCCGCGCTGACGATGAAAAACGGCATCATGGGCAGCACAAAACAGAGGAATAGCGCCGGGGTCAACAGCATGAGCAAAATCACGGTGAACAGGCCGGAAAACAGCGACATGGCTGCGCTCACGCCGTTGCCGACCCAGGGGATGGCGGCCAGTTGGCTCAACGACATGGCGGCCACGCCCGCACCTTCCACCGTCGTCACCAGGCCCTGCCCAATGTCGTACGCGTTCATCAAAGGGTCTTGCGTCGAACTGCCATTGAGCGAAAAGCCGTGGCCCGCGAACAGGTTCACGACCTTCGCAAAGTTGTCATCGCTGTTCGCCGTCGCCCCGCTCTTCGCCGATGCCTGCGCGTCCGCTTGGTCGAACATCGCCGCGGTGTTCTTCACGTCAGCGTCAGCCTGATTGTCGAACCAGGCCAGCAGTTTGGACGTGCCCGCTTTCATGCCATCGATGCCCGTGGGCACGTTCGCCGCTGCAGCGGCCACGTCGGCTTTGGCCCGGACCAACACCGTGTATTGCGCCCCGGCCATGGCGAACCCGTCCGCAGCCATTTTGCTGGACAGGTTGCTGTTCGACATCGCGGCCAGGAACGCGCTGTTGGCCGTGCTGTTGACGGTCGATGCGTAAGCCGATACTGCCGACGCGATCGTCGCGTTCAACGTTGCGGGAGGGATCGCGGCCGAGCCGGCGCCGTTGTTGACGATCTGTTTCGCCAGATTGTCCGCAGCCGTCTGCATCGTCTTCAGGGCCCCGATATGCGCCGCCTCGATCACCGGGGCTGCGCTCGCAACGCTGAGCAGTGCCGAGGCCGTCTGGGTGCCCGCGGTGCCCGTGCTCGCGGGCTTGCCTTTGAGCGTCGCCGTGACCGTGCCGCACGCCGACGCGGCGTCGTCGCCCACAGTGCTGCCGAACGTGTAGCCGACGGTGCCGGCGCCGTTGGCGTCGAGGTTGCTGAACCAGTTCGTGCCGACGGACCCGACCAGGTCACCGCCGTTTGCCCAGTTGTCCGTCGCCTGCTGCTCCGCGTTCCCCCGTTGGTAAGTTCCGCGAATGCTCTCGTAGCATACGTTGCTCAAGACGAGCGCTCGAAAGAGCGATCGTGCTTTAGCGTCGAGCGCCGGGCTGGTGTACGTCGCCGAGACGGTCGAGTAGTTCGACAAGTATTGACTCCACGTCGCGTCAGCGAGCCCGATGCCTTGCGTCGCGAGCCAGAGCACGATCAACTGGGCCAGGCAAAAGCCACCCTTGACCGGCAGGATCAGCGCCGTACCGACGATTGTCCGGATCGGCATCCACATGGAACTCATGTTGCGGCCCATCATCTCACCGTCGTGCGCCGTGGCCATGATGCCAGTGACCATGACGTACGCCGCGAGCAGGCCGCCCAGCGACAGTATCGCTGTGTTCAAAATCAGGAACAGGCTGCTGAACGGACTGGTCGACGCGTCGGCACCACCGCCGAGGAGCGGCATGACGTTGACCATGAGCCAGTCGGTCGATGGGGGCGTCCAGATGTCCGCGGCGTGCGCGTTGCTGACGAACAGCAACGCAAAAACGGCCAGCGGCCCGGCGAGGGATTTGAAGAAGTAGCGGCGCATTGTGGCCTCATGCAGGTTGTGAAAGAGCGAGGGTGGTCACCCGAAAAAGCGTTGGTGCCAACACCAGTACTATCAAAAACCCGAGCGGAGTCCAGCGCCGATGGTCAGTTTTTCGCGGTCCACGGACGAAAAAAAAGCGGCCGTAGCCGCTTCGCGATGCCGTGTTATACGGCTTTGTTTAAGTTCGCAAGGGGCCGAACGATAGGCACAAACGCAACGCCTTGAGCGGGCCGGTTGCAAGCCAGCCGAGCGCCACGATCGCCAGGCCGTAGTAGTTTGAGCCATGATTCACCACCTGGAAGCCGCAGGCCGCCATCGCGATGGCATACACAAACAATAGAAAGAGCAAGCCGCTCACGCCACCGCGTCGCACGCGCCCGTCGCTGGTCGCTACGGCGTAGACTGTGGGCGATCCGAGCACGCGTTGCACGCCGAGGGCCACGGTTTCACCAGGGTTCAAGTAACTGCCCAGGCGCGGGGAGTAACGCAAGCCCCGGATTTCCCGATCGCCGATTTCGGCCACCGATCGAATGGTCCAGCCGTACCTGTCGGTGCGACCATTGCCCAAAAGTTTTACACGTCCTTGAACTCGCATCTGTTTCCCCTGCTCTCTGTAGTGTTGGTGCTAACGCGATCAGTACAGCACGTTCGTCGAAAAACTCAAGTTGTTCTTCATCGCTGCGCTTGGGTGGGCCGTGGGGCCGCGGAACTGCGGGACGTGTCGACGTTCTGCTGCGTGTTGCCGGTGCCTGGTCATCGCTTGCCCTCGTTCCGTTGTTGAGTTGTGCGCTTTGGAGCCTGCCGTGACGCATGTGCAGGCAAGCAGGACAAGACGGCAAGGGGTCGACGAAAGCCGCACGCCCGCATCACGGGATCGGGTGCCCGTCGAAGCAACGCGCGCCCTTGCTCGGGCTCGGACGGTATGGGTTATGCGTCGAACAACGGCAGGTTTGAGCGCACGACGGTGGACGGAAACGAAGCGACCAGGCAACGGCGTGGGAACACGCAGCAGGCCGGTCGTAGGAACGGACGGCGGTTTGTTTTTGGTATGTATGCTTGTAGCAAGCGCGCAGCGAAGCGCGCTCAAAACCTGGACGGCTGCGCCGTCCGGGCGACCCGCTGACGCCGTTGAGCCTCCGGCAGCAGCGGGGTCCACGTTCACTCGTCGTAGTCGTCGTCCTCGTCGTCGGTGCCGTCCTCGCGGAGCCCGTCGACGATGCGCACGCCGGCGAAACGCACCGGGCCGTCGGCCTGCGAAGCGGTCACGCGGAGCAGTTCACCGTCCCACGTCATCCATGCCGGGATGCTGTAGTGGAACGTCTCGAACACCGCCTCGTCGCTTTCAAGCAGGACTTCAATGTAGTCGTACCAGTCGTCCTTGGCCGCCTCCAAGGCGTCGAGGTCGTTGGCCTCGATCGCTTCGCGCAGGCGCACGAAGTACGGAAAAGCGTGGCCCGGCGCCCACTCGAGAAGGTGACGCGCGGCATCGCTGCTCGCGAGGTCCAGCGCTGTCTTGCCGTCGGCGTCCTGCACGGTCGGGTCGATGGCGATCAGAAGCATTTCACGCACGGCATCGGGGTGCCCGTTGATCGCCGCCAGGTGCAGCAGGCTGCGGCCCTGCTCGTCGCGGAACGTGCGTGCGCCCGGCGCGGTGCGCAGGCTTGTGTAGCGGGGATCGCCGGCCGTGATCGCTGCTGCGAGCGCGTCGACGGTAGGCTTGGTCGTGTCGGTGGTCATCGTTGGACCCTCTCTTTAGGTACGGGACTCGAAGTTTAACCAGGGCTGTTGACAGCCTGGGGAATGTACGAGAAGTTGATACAAACAAACATACATACCAACAAACACACCATGCAACGCCATCCCATCCGCTCAATCTAGAGGAGTACAGACTATGATGTTTTCATGTTCCGTTTGGAGCCCCAAGGGCGGCGTCGGCAAATCGACGCTTTCGATCAACCTGGCGGCACGCCTGGCCCTCGAAACCTCGCGCCCTCGTGTGCTGCTGGTCGATCTCGACGCACAGCAAAGCGGGCGCACGTGGGCCGCGCAAGCGAAGCAATGCGGGCATGTGGTGCCGTTCGACGTGGCCGCCAACGATGCGAACGCGGACCGCTATGACATCGTGATTTACGACCACGCGCCCGGCATGCTGGACGCCTCGGCGCTGAAAGGTCAAATCACGCTGATGCCGGTCCTTCCCTCTTTTTTCGATGCCGTGTCCGCCGTGAAAGGGGAGGCGGAACTGCGCGCCAAAGGCCGCAAGGTCATGCTTCTGCCCAATCGCGTGGAAACGAGCCACGCGAGCGATGTGGCGTTCCTTGCCGGCTTCGTGGGCAAGCCCTACGTCAAGCGTCGCAAGGCGGCCTACCAGGCCACCGTGGCACGGGGCCTGTCGATCTACGCCGACGGCAGCGGCATCCGTGGCTTGAAAGAAGCCCGGGCCGAACTCGATCGGGCGGTCGACTCGCTGCTCGACCTCGCCGCGGCCTAACCCCCTTCCTAACCCCCTTCCCCTTTGACGATGGAGACGATGATGGAAACTGGCATGAACTCGCTGGCCCGACTGGTGGCCAAAAAGCCCGAACAGAACCTCATGGCCGCTGCGGCCGGTGTCGCAGACGTGGCGTTTTCATCCGCCGCGGAACCGACGGAGCGGCCGTACTTCAACCTGCGCACCGTCGACCGGGCGACCGGCGACAAGGTGGTGACGTGCAAGGCGACGATCGGCGGCCGGGACGCCGCTGCAACGCAGGTTCGAATCCCGCACGCGCTGCGCGATAAACTGGACAAGTACACCAGCGGGCCGGCGACGGTCGTGCTCGTCGCCCTGGCGGACGCGATGCTCGACCAGTTGCTGGCGAACGGCCAAACGTTGCACGTCGGGAACGCCGACAAGTGAGCGCCGGTGGTGAACGTAAAAAAAGCCCCTGAAGACAGGGGCTCTTCTGTTGGTGCGTTTGTTTGTTGATACATACAAACAAACACACAAATCATGCATCAGATTACGGGTATTGCTGCCGGGCGTGCACCACGTTCAAGATTTCGATGAACGCGGGGCAAACGCGGTAGATGATGATGTAGTTTGGGTGGACCACGATTTCGCGGGTGCCGGTGACACGGCCCAGGCGGTACAAGTACGGGTGCGCGGGCAGGTTCGAGGTCGCTTGTTCAATGTCGCTCGCCAGGTCGTCGGCCGCGAACGGGTTCAGTTCGGCGATGTCCGACAAGATTTTGTGTAACCTGAACCGCGCTCGGGGCCGCCACTCAACCGGCAGCATTCTTGCGCCCGGCTTTCCGTTCGGCCAGCATGGCCCGCATGTCGGCCATCACCTGGTCGTGCGGAACATTCGGGGTCGGATCGTCGAGCGACGCTTGCACTTCCGCGCGGAACCAGCGGTCGTACGCCTCGGCTTCTTCAGCCGTGGCGAACTCTGACTCGATCGGGGAAAGGTTGGCGTTCATGAGGATAGTTTACTCCTGGGTGGGTGGCCGCGCTGAAAAAAGTAAAACGGCCGGTGGTGGATGGGGCGCGGTGCGCCCCGGAGGTTGATCAATCGCGCGGGGCGACGCTGTGGCCGCTGCCGCACATGGCGCTGTACCCGTCGTCGTGCGTCACGAAGTACCGGCCGGCGGTGGCGCTCTTGCGGACGGCCAGCACGAATGAATGCTTGTACAGCGCTTCGTTCACCTCGTCCTGGATGTTCCGATTGTTCCAGCCGTGCAGGCCGGTGAGGCGCGTGCGCCACAGGGCGCCGGTGCGGTACTGCTCGACCGTGGGGCATTCCAGGCCGTCGGCGTCGAAGTTGCCGCGAAAACGGCGGTACACCGCTTCGCACGCCCGGGCGATGGCCGCGTCGGAATACTCCCGGCTGGTGTGCACGCTGTCGGCGCCCATGTTCACGCGTTGGAACCCGTCCGGCGTCGTGGTCATGTGGTGCACGGAGCCTTTGTAATCGATGCTGCCGTCGAAATACGAACCCTCGAAAACGCTCACCACCGCATCGACCTGCTTCGTGTTCGGGCCGTCCATCCACCGCACGCTGATGCTGGCGCCCATGCTGTACGTGGACGATCGAACGCCAAACTTCACGCCCGGGAATGCTTCTTTGAGCGCTGCGCGCACGAGTTTTGCCGTTTCAGCGCAGGACAGGTAGCGCGTTTGGGTTGCGGTGGTCATGGTTCAGGCTCCTGATTTCTTTGTGCGTTGGTGTGTTTGTTCGTTTGTTTGTTTGAACATCACTGCAGTTGGGGGAGCCCGCCGTTGAGGGGGTTGCTGTTCGTGCGGTTCTGGCCGGTCGCGTTCATGGTGGTGCTCCTTGTTCGTTGAAGGTCTGCTGTCGGTATCGCCCGGCGCATGAACAGACCGGGACGCTCGCAAGAGCCAGGGGCACGACAAAGCCGCAGCCCGCGCAGCGGGACCGGGTGCCGGCGTGCGCGAAGCGAACCCTTGCTCTGGCTGCGAGCGTTTCGGGCTATGCGTCGACCGGGTGGCGATGCCGGCGGCTTTTCAACGCGCAGGGGTGCGAACGCGATCGGTCGTGGGAGAACCGCACGGGCCGTTTGGGGTGTTGACGTGATCGCTTGCCGTTGTTACGTTGGTTTTGTCGACGCGCGAGGTCGACGGTTGAGGTGCGATGGTCAAAGGCCGGCGGATGTTCGCCGGCCTTTGTTCGTGTGGTGCGAAGGGAAAGAACGGGCGGCTTGCGCCGCCTTGGCCCGCGCTGGCGCCCGTTGCCTGCGGCGTTAGAGCCTGGCCCGGTGCGGTGCTGGTTCGGTTGCGGTGAACGTGGCGCCCGGCGGCACGTCGATCCGTGCTCGCTCCTGGCGAGTCCGCCCGTCCCTCACGACGATGGTCTCCCCGACGACGGTGGCGCGCACGATCAGCACGTCGGCGAACACGTCGGTCCAGTCGCCGTCAGGGCGACTGAGCGTGTCGAACGGGACGTTTCCCTCGATCGTCGACAGCCAAAGCACCTCGGAGCCTTTGAGGCGCACGGCGTGGACGGTCACGCGGTCGGTGTTGCCGTTGGGTGCATACAGGCACGGCGGTTTCATGGCGAGGTCGCACACGTCGACGTGCGTGCCGATCGGGACGCCGATGGGCAGGTGGTCGATCCAGGCCTGGCCGGACCGGTCGATGGTCAGGCTGGGAGCCGCGTGGGCGGACAGGGACAGCAGGATCGTGGTGAGGACAGCAAGGTGGCGAAGCATGGGCGGTTCTCCGGTCGACGGCGCCGGGCGGCGCCTGTACCGGAACGCCCGCACGTGAGGCGGGCACAAGGTGGAACGTTAAGCAGTTTGGGTTACAGTCGCGACCGTCGCGCGATGGGTGCCGTCGGGGCCTCGGCCTCGGCCACGGCCTGGCGAAGCGCCGCCCGCGCTTGCTCGATGCGCAGCGCCCGCAGTTCGGCCGCGTCGACGAGCCGGCTTGGCAGTTCGCCTCCCAGGAAGTCGAAAAAATCAGCCAAATCATCCGGCCATTCCACAACCTGCTCAGGCAAGCGCCCGTCCCGATCCCGGACTGACGGGTCCGCCCCGGCCGCGATCAAGGCTCGGGTCATCGCCATACCGCGGGACCAGACTTTCAGCGCTTCGATGTGCAATGGCGTTCGACCTTCGCCGTCCCGTCGGTTCACATCGGCCCCGTGTTCGACCAGCCATGCAAGGCAAGCGACCTCCCGATCCAAACCTTTCGCTCGTGCGAGCAAGTGGTGCAACGGCGTGCGCCCCTCCTCGTCCGCTGCGTTCACGTCGCCCCCGCGCGCCACCAGCCGGTCGATGGATTTTTTCTCAACCCTTCCACGATGGAACGTGCGAAGCAAGGTTTTCGTGGCTTCGGTTCGATTGATCTGTTCGGTCATGGTCTCCTCTTCACAGCCTACGGCGGGTGGTGGCCTGTGCGGTGCGGCTCGCTGCCATCGCCGCGTCGGCCGCCTGGCCCAGTTCGGTGGCCTCGGCCGCGGCTTCGCGCAGCACCGTCCGCTCGCGCCCGATGCGCTCGGCGAGCAGGAACGCGCGCAACGCTTCGCCGGCCGGGCCACCACCGTCGTGGGTGAACGGCGATCCGTTCAGGTCGATGCCACCTCGATCGCGCAGCAGGCGAAGCATCGCGTGCTGATGGACCTCTGTAGACGTGGCGACCTGCCGGAAACGTGTCCACCAGAGCGGCACGGCGACCGTGCCGGTGGGTCGTGCGATCCACGAATGCGACCGTTTCAAGGCTTCCGGCGCGGTCTCGTCGATCCACGCGCCGATGGTTTCGAGGGATGCGTTCATGGCGACCTCCATCACAAGGGAGCCGGCGGCTCCCTGTACCGCCCTGACCTGCCGTCAGGCAGGCACCGGGTCGGACGGTGGGCCGTGCGTCAGTTCGGCGTGGCCGGCGCTTTGCGGAAGCCCTCGTAAGCGGCCAGCCAGCGACGCGTGAACGAGACGAGGCCACTGGCCGTCACGTCCAGCCAGTGTTCCGTGGTGTTGTCGTAACCGGGCTGACGGCGCAACCAGGCGAGCGCGCGCAGTTTCAGAATGGTCATGTCGGGCGCGACGGTGGCCGTGCGAAACTGGATTTCTTCCTCGAGGAACCGGGCGTGCAGGGAGAGGCCGGCGGTCGACTGGACCGGCTGCGGCACGGGGCCGTCGTCGCGATCGAGGTTTTCGTCCCGGTCGTTGAAAGCGATGGCGGTTTGGGTTGCGAGTGCGAGGGTCATGGCGATGTGCTCCGGTGAACAGGCCGGGCTGGCCTGGTACCGCCCTGACCCGCACGTCAGGCGGGCACTGGGTGGACGTTGGCGCGGGAGCGGTCAGTAGGACGGGAAACGCCTGCCGATTTCGAAGGCGTTCGGAAGATGGCCGACTTCCGCCAACAGCCGTTGGTGGGCGTTGCGACCGCTGCGATCGGGCGCGTACATTTCAGCGCCAGCGCGAAGCAGTTGACGGCAAATCGTCCGCGAGTCCTCGTGGTCGTCGCGTGCGAGGCCCATTGCGGCGTGGTGCAGCGGCGTGCGGTCGTCGTCGTCCTGCGCGTTCACGTCTGCCCCCGCCGCGATCAGGTCGGCAGTCAAGGAACGGTTGCCCAGGCGTGCGGCGTGGTGCAGCGCCGTGCGTCCGTCCGCGTCTTTCGCCTTCACGTTGGCACCGATCGCGAGCAGGTCGATCGCAAAGCGGGACTCACCGCGCAGAACCGCGTAGTGCAGAAGGCGATTGCCAGTGGCGTCTTGAGCATCGACGTACGTGCCGGCGTCGAGCATGGCCTGGCGGGTGGGCAGTTCGTCGCTGCTGCCGTATTTCACCGTTTCGAACAGTGGGTCGAGAATGAGTTTGCTGACGGACATGGCGGGCTCCTTGTAGCGGACCGGGGATCGGTCTGTACCGCCCTGACCCGCACGTCAGGCGGGCACTGGGTGGACGTTGGCGCCGGAGCGGTCAGTCGATCGCCATACCGTGCGCTTCTGCGATGGCCCAGAACATCTCGTTGCGCGTTTGCAGTTCCGCCACGCCCTCGTTACCCCATCCCGCGATCACTGCCATGTGCATCAACTGCTCGGCCGTGACGTGATGGTCGTCGGCCACGTTGCGACGTTCGGCCTCGCACGCCACTTGGTACTCCGGCTGCTCCTCGGGCTCCGACGTGTCGAACGCGTCGAGCCGGTCGGCGTTCTCGTCGCGCCAGTCGTCGCACCACGCCTCGATGGCGTTCGTCCAGTCGTCGTGTGCGGCGATTACCGTGGCGAGGTACCCGGCGGGCAAGCCCGCAAGGGCCGTGAGTGCACGGTCCAGCGCGGCCCGCTCGTCGAGGTCGTTCATGCAGTAAGTGTTCAGATAGAAGTAAGTCATGGTGCGGTTCTCCAAGGTCGTAAACGAAAAGAGCCCGTGGGGTCACGGGCTCGAACGATGGGCGCGGTGTGCGGCGCTGATGTAACCAATAAAACTCCAGCGCGCCAAAGTGTCAAGCATTTGAGCAACAAAAAGTTGGGCGACGGTGGGCGCTGCGGAACGCCAACGCCGCCCGCCCGGTCGTTAGCCCTTTGCCTTGGCGATCACGGCGGCCATCGCTGCGTCAAACGTTTCGAACTCGTGCTGCTGCTCCTCGGTGGCTTCCACGAACACCACCGGCGCGGACGGCTGGCGCGGTGCTGGCGCGGTCAGCGAACCACGGACCGGGTTGATACCGTCGACCCGGATGGGGGCGCACTGCACCCGCTTGCCCTCGACGCGCACGCGCTCGTCGGGGCCGATCGGCTGACCGTGCTTCTCCTGGAACAACTTGCTCACACGCATCCAGAACGCGGTTTCCGTCACCGGGTTCTTGTACCCGGCGGCGATCATGGCCGCGACATACGACTGGTACACGGCGCTCTTGCTGGTCATCGCGCCCTGCTCCGCCGGCACCATCTCGGCCTCGCTGAACCAAAAGTACACCGGGTCCGTCTGCACCTTGATGCTGTGCGCCAGGTCGCGCACGGCCAGCGGTGCCTCGGACGGCGTGAGCAGGCGGCCACGGCGCACGACACGCTGAGCACCGGTGAGCAACCAGGAAAACACGTGGAACCGCTCGGCCGGGTTGTTCAGGATCAGACTCTCGAAGTCGAGCACCACGTCCTTCGTGTCGAACCGGCCCGTGAACGGGATCGGGTACGCCCGGCGTTCGAAGCCTTCCGTGTGGTCGGAACCGCGCAACGGCCGGTTCAGGCTCACCACGATCGAGCAGACCGGCACGAACCGCTTGGGCTTGCCATACTTCTGGTCGACCAGTTGCGGATCGCGCGACGCCCACTCTTTCAACAGGTCCGGGTCGCACTCGGTGGCCTCGTTGATGGTCACGAGCGTGGCCCCCATCAGCGCCGACGGCTTGAAGTTGTGCTTGAAGTCGCTGAAGCGAAACGGCACGGCTTTGTGATGGAACGACGCGATCACGGCCTGGGCCGTCGATTTGCCGTTGCCGCCGGAACCGTAGAGGTAATAAATGCGCTGGAAGTTGCGATTGGTCACGAGCGTGGCGCCCATCGCTTCCTGGAAATACGCCTGCGTTTCCGGGTCGGGCAGCGCCTTGTCGAGAAAGCCCTGCCAAAGGCTGTCGGCCGGCAACGGTGCGGGTTCGAACGCACCGCCGGACTGCACCAGCGCCTTCGGCATCATGATCTGCACCGCCGACCGGGTCTTGAAGTCGGGGCTGGGCTTGTGCACGGTGATGTTGCCGGCGGCGTCCATCTGCAGCACGCTGTTGTCGGTCTGAATCATGACCGGTCCGATCTCTTCCGCAACAATCGGTGCTTCCTCGGCGTCCGGGTCTTTGTCCAGGAAGTTCACGAAGTCGCTGGTGGGCGGCGTGAGCGACCGGCCGTTTTGCGGCACCGCCATCGTGGAGCGCAGCGCGTTCACCATCCGCTCCGCCCTCTCGTTGCTGTAATGCTTCGGTTCGTTGTCACGCAACCAGTCCTTGGCCTGCTCGACCATCACCGCGTCGGGCACCATGGCCCAGTACACCTTGTTGTACCGGTAAAACACCTCGTCCTCCGGGCCGCCGACGCGCAACCCCGGGTTTTTCATCTGCTCGTCAGTGAACCGCATCTCCGGCGATGCGTCGCTGTCGTCGCGGACCTCGGCTTTGGCGCGTCCGGCACCCTTGCCGCGACCCTTTTTCGCCTTGACGCCGACTTGCTCCGGGTCCGGGCTCGCCGCTTCTGCGCGGGCAGCGGCCTTGACGGCGTTGAAATCGAGCACCGTTTTGCCGGCGGTCGGGCGGTCCTGCGCCAGACGAGCGATAATCGCGGGGCGCGTGCGAGCGGGCGTGGTGGTCGACATGTTCGGCTCTCCTGCCATCAAACGATATTGACGAGGCCGTTCAGTCTGGTTAACCTGGTGACTGAACGTGCGGTGCTTTAGCGGGTACGGCGTTCTTCACAAACGGCGCTTGCAGGCGCCGTTTTTCCTTTTCAGGCGGCAACGCTGCCGCTCGACTCCGGCAAGCCAAGCGGGCAAATCGTCGGGTCTTTCACGTACGACGCGATGAAGAACCGCAGCACGTCGACGGCGCGGGTGTCGCGCGCTTCGGTCGCTGCGTTGAACTCGTCGAGCAGCCGCGAGGACAGGCGCAGGGCGAACGTCGCGTCCTTGCGGCTCTTGATCTTCCTGGGCTTCGTCGTGGTGGCGGTCATGGCAAATCCTCCGGCGGTAAACGAAAAAAAGCCCTCCGGGTTTTGAGTCCGGAAGGCTTCTCGGTCATGGCCGCGCGCGGCGGCCCAAGGTTGAACGTCGTGCGCGGCTGCGCTGGCTACATCTTCAATAAACCAGGTACGGCTGGACCCGTCAAGCATTTGTGCAACAAAAAAGCTCGCGGCTCGGCCGGGAAAGGCCGTCGTGCGCTCGATGCGTTCGGCGGTGGTGCGGATGGTGGTCATGCAAAGGCCCAAACGGCAAGGAAACGACCCATGGCGGGTCGGCTTTCCGCGTCCTGCGCCGGGCGGCAGGCTGCTCGCGGTACGTCCTTGCCTCCAGCGTCACATCGTGCCGGTGGCTCTGCATCATTAAAATTTTCCGCTCAAACCGCGACCCCGTCAACATCCGCGGACCCTGGGTTCGGCGCTTGCGCCACGGGCGTCAGCGGGTCGCCCGGACGCGCCAGCGGCCCAGGATTTTGACGTTGGTGCTGGCGGCGGTTTTCCGGTGGCGAGCGTCGAGCCTGTCCAGACCTGGCGGCAAAACCCCGCTGAACGTCTGGACAGCGCAAACCCATGCTGGGCAAGGCTCTGATCGGTCCTGTCCAGACCATGTTTCAACGTCTGGACAACGTCTGGACAGCGGAAACCCTTACCCCATAAGGCTTTAAGAGATTTGTCCATACCTTGAGGATGAATACGATGAAAAGACGTAGGAGAATGTTTGTGGTTGGTGTGGTGTCACGGTGCTGTCCGTACGCTCATGGCAGGGCGGTACGCACATTCGTACAGAAACTTTTTGCGTTTTCGGCCCCCAACGTCTGACCAGCCGCCAAACCCATGCTGGGCGTGGGTTTGCGCTGTCCATACGGGAGAAACCGCCCGGCAACGTATGGACAGTGTCGTGCGCTGGGCTGAACGCCTTGCCCGGCAAGGGTTTCCGGCCGTTCGACGGCAAGCCGTCGTCGGTGCTTTTTGCAACGTATGGACAGGCTGCAAGCCTTGCCAGGCAAGGCTTTTGCCGGTGTTGTCCATACGTTGGGCCGATTTCGGCCCGATCGGCCGTTTCTGATGGGTTTTTCATGCTTTTTGTGCGTCGTCCGTGCGCTGGCGCGAACGTCAAAATCCCGGGCCGCTGCGCGCCCGGGCAACCTGCTGATGCCCGTGGCCGGCGGCATGGTCTGGTGGCCGGCGTGGACGTAAAAAAGCCGGGCGATGCCCGGCTGTGGTGGTCCGTGGTACAGCGATCAGGGCTCGATGCCCTCGGCCATGGTCAACGACGGCAACGCGGCCAGGCGTTGCGCCCTGTGCTGAAGATCGTTCACCGCGTTGCGGTTGCGCGTCGAGCATGGGATGGTCATGCACCGCCCGTTTTCCGCGACGATCTTGGCGTGCTTGCGCCGCCCTTTGTCGTGGTACGTCCATCCCTGCCGGACAAGTTTCGCCACCGCCTCGTTGATCTCTTTGTTTGAGCTAAAAATAACGCGTGCCATGCAAAACCTCCGTTCGCTGGGTTGAGAACGTTCGCCCCGGATTGGACGAACGGCCCCGACGAACGGGCGGTGTGCCGGGCTTGCCTCCCGGCGGGTCGCGTGTGGTGCTGCTGGTACGTCTGCTACCAGTCGGGTCCAACGTCAAGTTTCAGAGCCGCGAGCGCGAACGCATCGCGACGGGCGCCCCGTCAGCGTCCTGCGCGTCGCGCAGCACCCGGCGTTGGTGCTTGATGATCAGTTCCTTGAGCGCCTGGCGGGTTTCCGGTTCGACGAAACGGCCCGGCGTCACGGTTGCCGGATCGGCTCCGGCGCGCACCAGCGCGCGCATCGCCAGGGTGTGGTTGCAAGACACCGCTTCCGCCAGCACCGCCTTGGTCGGCTCGGCCCCGCTGTCGAGCAACGCCCGCAAAATCCGCACGTCGGCGCGGAGCCCACCGTGGTCGCGGTAATCGCTCTCGTACCGCGTGTCGTTTCCGCACATCACCGTGAGGAACAACGGCGTACCGCACTTGCCGGGCGCGTTCACGTCCGAGCCGGCCTCGATCAAGGCCCGGACCGCGTTCGGGGCAAGACGACGTGCGGCGGTGTGGAGTGGTGTTTCGTCGTAGTCCGTGCGGGCGCTGATGTTGGCCCCGGCCGCGCAGAGCGCGCGCACGGTGTTCGCGTTGTTCTTCCACGCCGCGACATGCAACGGCGTGTCGCCCTCGGCATCGGGTGCGTCGATCCGCGCGCCGTACTTCAGAAGCGTGCGAACCATGGTCGCGCTGCCCCATCCGGCGACGGTGTGCAGGGCGGTGCGCCTCGTGTCGTGATCCTCCGTGTCGCCGTTCGCGTTCACAAGTTGGCAGGCGCATTCGGTGGCGTTGACGGGGTAACCGGCCTCGAGCAGCGCCTCGACGCCGGCTTCGAAGCGCAGATTGGCCGCGGTATGGAGGTATGACCCGAAGCCCGTACCTCCGCCCAACGGATTGGCCCCGCAACGCAGCGCTTCGCGCAGCAGGTCGATGCTTCGCCGGTGGACGGCGTATTCCAGCCATTCGTTCATGGTCGTGGGCGTGTTCATGGCAATGGCTCCTTGTTTAGATGGCGTTGAGGGTCATGAGCATCGCGAACGCGGCGTCGAACGGCAGCAGGTTCAGCACAACGCATTCGGGGCGTTCTTGCTGCACCTGTTTCGCCGCCGTCATCAGGTCGGTCCCCGCGACCGGCTTGGCCTTGTAAAACTTGCTTTTGCCACGGTTACGCACGTCGCCAGGCACGCAGAAGTAGACCTCTTTGCGCATCGTTTTGCGCATCCGTGCCTCGTTGTCCGAGGCCATGACGATCGTGTCGATCACAGCGTCAACCTCGAAACGGCTGCCCCAGCGCGGTTCCACGGTGGCGAACCAAGCCCGCAACGCTTCCTGTTCAGCCACATTGCTGAACATCACGCGCATCGCGCCTCCGTCGCCGAACTCTTGATACGTCGCGATGTGCACGCTGTTGCGATACAACGTGCCCTTGTACGCCCATCCCCGGCGGCCTTCGGTGATGCGGCCGGTCTTCACGGTGTAGTGGTCGTTGGTGCTGAACGTCGTCGTTGTTGCTGCCTGGTTGCTTTTGCTCTTGCGCATGTGCTTCTCCGTTGGTCCTGCGGTGGGTTGAGTGCCCCGACCAACTCGGGCCTTTCGATGGGCGTGCCTCCCATCGGGTCGCGGAGAAAGCGCCGTGGCGCTGGTGTTGCTGTTAGGCGCGGCCGGCCGCCTCGTTTGCCTCGGCCAGCGGCCAAAGCGCGTGGTAAAACTCGGTGCCGGTCATCGCCTGCGTTTCATCACTGCAGACCTCCAGGTACGTCCGGTACATCTGCGGGCCGTTCCAGTTGATGGCCTCGTGCGTCACCGGGCCGTCCCACACGTCAGCCAGCCAGCGCTCGAAATCAGTCATGGTCGAAGCCCTCGAACAGCGACGCGTCGAGTTCGTCCGACGAGCCGGCCGTGTCGCGCAACATCGCCTCGGCCACCGCGCTCGCCGTCGGACGTTGCCGCGGTTGCGGTTCGTCCCAAGATGCCGGGTAGCCGTTTTGGTCGCGAAAATCGCGGTCGGTGTCGACAATCACTGGCCCGTACTCCTCGTCATCGGGCTGCAGCATGAACGCGGCCACCCGCGGCGCCAGACGCTTCATGTGGCTCGCGCGGAGGCCGTCGTGCCCGAGGTATTGCCTGCTGTTGCTCACCGCGTGCGTCAGTTGCGCCTCGGTCACGTCGTACTCTGCCACGAGGTCGGCCAGCAAACGCTGGGCGAACGCGGTGTACCCGGGTTGCTCCTCCGGCAGGCCGGCTTCGGCGTTCCGGGCGTACGTCCAGTCGAGGCACCAGCGGGCCGTCGAACTGCTGTACGCACGCTCGGCGGCGATCACGCGCTCGACCATCGCGGCGTCGGTGGGCAACGCGGCCAGCGCGGCGCGGGCGTGCACCACTTCGGCGTCGGACGGGTCACGGCCCTCGGCGATCAGGCGTTCGGCGGACAGCACTCGCAACTCGTCGAAGCCGACACGCCCCACGAGCCGGTCGATGTCGTCGGCGAAAGCGATCGGGTTGCGGTCCACGTCGTGCGTCGTGGCGAGCGCGCTCATGGTCTCGTCGGCGAACGCACGGTACATCGCGTTGTCCGACGGGAACGGGTACGTGCTGGCGTTTTCGCACCAGTCCTCGCGCCATGCCGTGCAGGCTTCGTCGAGCGCCTTGTGCGCGGCGAGCACACGATCGAACGTTGCGGCGTCGAGGCTCGCGAGAATGAACGCGTCGACGTATGCGTGGTTCATCGTGACGCACGTGCCATGGCGCTCGATCAGGTCGTCGTAGCGGCCGGCCCCCAGCACAATGGCCGCCGCTTTGACCATCGCCCCGTCGACGCCAAGACTCGCCGCCAGTTCGGCCGTGATCTCGGCCTCGGCCTCGGCCAGTTGTTCGTCGTCGAACTCGTTGTAGAAAATGCCCGCTTCCAGCGAACTGGTCAGCATCTTGAGCGGGAGCGCGGCGAGCATGGCGATGGCTTTGCCGACCGGGTCGAGTTCGGCGCGGCGTTGATCAAGCAAAGCCAGCGCGTCGTCGCCGTCGTTCATCAGCGCGATGGCGTGGTCCAGCACGTCGGACGTGATGCCGTATTCCCCGGCGATGCCCGCACGCGCCTGGTCGCAAAACGCCTCGTAATCCGGCGTGTTTTGCGCCTCGTCCCGGAGGTCGTCGCGCTCCTCGTCGTCGTCCGGGTCGTCGGCGTTGTCCGCGATCCAGTCCTCGATCCATTCGTCCTGCGCTTCGTTGTACGCCCGGTCCGCACGGATCGCGCGTTCGGCGGTGTCCTCGTCCAGCGCGGCGAGGGCGTTCAGGGCTTCGTTCGTTGCGTGGTCGATGTTCATGTGTAGTAGTCCTCAAGGGTGTGATAGGTGGTATCAAACAAACATACAAACAAACGTATCAGTGCAAGTTGGTGCCGGCCGACGCGGCGTAGGATGGGGTGTCAACGCGGCAGTCGAACCCGATCTGATCGCCATAGGCCACGGCCTTGGCGTTGATCGTCTCGCCTTGAATGCTGTCGTCGGGCAAGCCTGCGATGTTCAGGATCGCGCTCAGCATCGGGAACACGTCGAAATCGTCACGCCCTTTCAGGTCAACTGCCAACAGCATGAACTGAAAGCCGGTGAGCGCCGGGGTTTCATCGTTCAAGGGCTGGCCCTCCGCCGCCCATGCGGCGACGGCGAGGTCGATGGTGTCCTGCGCCCGGTGCTCGGCCCGAGCCAGCGTAGCCACGAGGTCGTGGCGGTTCTTGGCGCAACGCTTGGAGCGGTGCAGGTACAGGGCGCGGCGTTCGGCCTCGTCAAGGTCCGGCGTTGCGAGCGTCAGCAGGCCGTACGCGATCGTGCCCTCGCGGGCCACGGGCAGGCTTTCGTCGAACTTCATGAGGGCTTGAACGACCGCCATGCGCAACGGAAGAGGCAGGGCGATCCAAAAGATGACCTCGATCGGCAGGCAGGTGATCAGCGAGTAGACGATGGGGAACGGAAAAAACTCGTCCAGCAACGCCTTGCGGGTTTTTTCGTTGGCTGCGTCGTGGGGGTTACGGTATTGCATGGCAAGGCTCCAGTTCATGCTGTCGAGGCGCCATGCCCATTTGGACATGGCCGCACCACGGGTGTGGTGGCCCCTCGACGAACTAGGAGCAGGTTGCCGGGCTTGCCTCCCGGCGGATCGCGTAAGGTTACAACCTGCGGTCAAGGACCGCATGGGGTGAAATCGTACGCCAGGCTTTTGGGCTTTGTACAGCGTTTTTTTTCGCGGGGCGCCTAGCGACCCAGGAACGTTCGCCGACGATCAGCCGGCGGCGTTGAGCATCGCGCGCAGTTGTTCGAGCATCGCCGGGTCGGACGCAGCCCGGGTTTTCAGCGCCGCGATCAGCGCCTCGGCCTCGTCGGGCTTCTTGGGTTGCACCAGTCCGGCGGCTTCGAAAATGCGCCGCTCGTGCGCTTCGTAGACCGGTCGCAGCATGTTCAGTTTGCTTTTGATCCCGATGTAGGACTGGGTGATGTCGGCCTTCTGGTCGGCGTGGTTCATGGCGATCTTGACCAGGCCAAAGCTCTGCGTGCCGTCGATCATGACGGACTCGGCGACGGACCCGGCAAAAGAGCGCCGGAGGTCGTGCATCGTGATCTTGAGTTTCGCCTCGGCGTCGCCGATTTCGAGCGCACCGGCCGGCTCGACCAGGTGCAGGCCGCGCCGTTCGGACGGGAACACCCATTCCGGGTAGTCGATCGCTTCGCCCTTGGCGGCCCGCCTCACGTCGCGCCCGCGGGGCGTTTCGTTGTGCGCTTTCAGGTCGCGCAGCATCCTGGCGCACCCGTCGGTGAGGGGAAAAACGTGCGTCGAGCCGTTTTTTGTGTCGACGAACGACACAGTTTTCCGCTCGAAACTGATGTCGCTCCACCGAAGTCCCGCCGACTCGCTGCGGCGGGCGCCCCACGCCAGGGACAGCAGGATGTAGTCCGCCATGACCCGCTTGGTCCATGGCCGACGGCCGGTCGGCGTCGTGCGCATCGCGGCGATGGCGCGTAGCCATGCCTGGCTTTGCTCCTCGTCGGTGTGCAGGGCGTTGGTCCGGCGCTTCGTCACGGGCAGGCTGTACGTCTTGAGGTACTCGTCGAACGGGTTGAGCGGCGGTTCCTCGGCCGACGACATGCGCGCCCAGGCGGCCCGCGTGTAGCGCCAGCATTTCAGCGCGGTGGTGCCGCTGATGGTGGTGGTGAGTTGGTCCATCATCGCTTTCAGGTCGTCGCTGGTCACGTCGTCGATCGGCAGGTTCCAGACCTTGGTTTTCTCGCACCACTGCGCCACGTCGCGCCGGTCGCGCAACGTGCCGGGCGCGTCCTCGGCGGCCTTGCGCTCGGCGTCGCGTTTGACCACGAACCCGAACGTGAACTTGTCCCGTTCGTACCGGGTCGCGGTAGCCTTGCGGGCGTCCTTGACGATGTGGTTCGGGTCGATGCCCTCGGCCATTTTTGCCAGGGCTTCGGCCGCTTTCTTCTGCGCGTGCTTCAACGCGGTGGCGGGGAACTCGCCGCACGGGAACCGGCAGGGCTTGCCGGCCAGTTTGCGCTCGGCGTAAAACACCCGGGCCTTGGCCGTCACGCGCAACGAAAAGCCCTTCATGAGCGCGTCGCGCACGAAATAGTCGGTCATGCCGGCGGGCACCGGGGCGGTGATGATCGTGCCGGACGGTGATACGCCCACGGGCCGCTGCTCGAACGGCAAGCGGGCGATCTGGATCAGCGTCTTGTCGCTGAAGGGGATTTTTTCAATCGTCATCGCTGGGGTCATCGCCTTGTCCTGGGTCGTTTTTGGTGTGGGAATCATACCGGCTTTTGGCTCCCCCTTGGCTCCCTTTCGATCCCGGAATACCCCGTAAAACCCCGTGCTATCGCCTATTTATTGAGCAACGCACCTCTCCATTGCAAGGCTCGATGTTTCAATGTAATCCTTTATTTTCAATCACTTGCAGCGTTTTCAAGGCGTGTTGTACGTCCGTTGGCGGACTGCCTCTTAATCCGTAGGTCGAGTGTTCGAGTCACTCACGCCCCACCAGGAATTCCGAAGCCCGGTTAGCGAAAGCTAACCGGGCTTTTTCCTTTTCCGCCGCCGCACTCGCGGCGCGCGCCCTGTCGCGGTACGCCACCGCACGCCCGTTCCGCATCGTTTCCGCTAGAATCGTCCGACAAATATCACACGACCGGCGCAGGCACTGCCGTTTGCCCGCCGGCACTGAGAGAACATGGGACGTCAGACATGGAAGCATGTAACCGAGACGCGACCATTCAGAGAGCCTGGTTGCGCCGATATCGGCGAGTCCGTCGAGACACGCCACTCCCCCGATCACGCCGGAATCCACAGTGCGACGCACGAACCGGATCCGGTCATGCCGGGTAAGGACGCGCTCGTCGCAATCGCGCTCGGCGCCGTGCTGCTCATACTGGCAGGCGTGCTCGCCGTCACGACCGGCCAGGCGACCAGCCACCTGGTCCGCACGCCGGGCACCGTCGTGCGCATCGTGCAGGACAGCGACGCGATGCGCGCGTATCGGCCGATCGTCGCGTACCTCGCGAACGACGGCCAGCGCCGCGAAATCGCCGGCAATACCGCATCGACCGTCCCCGCCTACGACATCGGCGAGAACGTCGAGGTATGGCTCGACCCCACCCACCCCGACCGCCCCGCCCTGATCGACGATTTCACGCAACGCTGGTTTCCGGCGGCC
>NZ_CAJNKE010000061.1 GCF_905232215.1 Burkholderia sp. LMG 13014 | reverse complement strand
CCTCCGTCACCGCGTTGGGTCGCACGGCATGCAGGTCGTGTATCGGGCTCGACAAGGAAGCCGGAATCGACCGGTATCGGTGCCCGTGGCGAATCGACACGATGGACGGGCGCGTGTACAGCGTCAGGATCAACGAGATCGCCCCGAAGAATGCGCTCTTCATCGGGCCGATTTACGGTTTCGAACGGAAGCTGTTCCAACTCTACGCAGCCGGTACGAAGCTGGTCATTGATTGCGACGTCGACGACATCGATACGTCGTATCCCGGTCGCGGAGATTACTGACTCCCCCACTACCCTCAAGCCGCGCAAATTCCGTTGCCTCGGATGCGCGGTTTCTTCTTGCGGGTGGCCTGTTCGGCGCCCTTCTTTTTTTCTTCCCGGCTTCAACGGCGGATGCTCGGCTACTCAGTGCAGCCGAGCACCCGCAATTGGGGCTGTATTACTGATCGACGATGACGATGCTGCGTGATCCGGTGACCTTGCCGCTGACCCTCGGCTGCGAAATGCTCATCGACAACTTTACGGCCCGATCTGCTGGGACATCTCTATCTACTGATGAAAGAAATAGGAATTCAATCAGCTGGTCCGAGCAGAACGTCAATCGCCGCCTGCCCTGCGATCTCGGCCACGAGGTATGCCCAGCGTCGGGTAAATGGGCCGTTTCGAAGCTTTATCCGATGTCCACGCGCACCAAGGATACCGAGATTGTCGTGACCCTTTATCTGGAACGTGACGTCGTACATGTCCGGAGCAGATGAAGTCAGTTCGACATCAATTTCAAAGCCGCGGTACTGGATAGTTCGCTGCATGACGACCTCCGCTATGTGAGTCCGAGCCTAGCACGAATGCAATACAACCTTCCGACGTCCTGAGCACCACACATGATCACCACACCGATGCTGCAAAAAATCCCCGTCGTGCGTGACCAAGACGGCTATTTCATCCACCCCGATTTGCTCCACTTCTGGACGGTCACGAGGGACAGCGCCGAGCACTGCACGAAGGAACAGTGGGCCGCGCTCGAGGCGCAGGCCGGCATCAAGACGTCGATCTACTACCTCGAATCCGAGCCGGCAGATCATCCGGCCGTCGTGGCGTATTGGGAACGCGGCGAAGGTGTCTCGCTCTGGAATCCCGATCCGGAGCCAGGCTGGTGGCTGATCGAGATCGGCGACAACGACGACGGCCCGTACGCCGTATATGCAACGCACGCGTGGGATGAGATGACAAGGAAGCCATTTGACAGGATTCGGACATGCTGCAAGTCAGACCGGACGCACTGTGCGCATCGCGGCGTGGCCGGGGAAAAATTTGCATCCAGCCAGGGGCGATGTTTCAACGTTGAAACGTTAGTGACCTTAAACGCCAACACGCTTTGATGCGGCAAACATGTGAATTTCGGACGATAGGAACAACGCAAGCGCCCGAGCAGCACCGTAGTGCAGGTTGTTGACGACGGAGATTCGCGACGCTTTTGGATGGGCTCGACGCGAGCAGTAGGAATTTTGCTTCGCAAGCGGTTACAACTTTGCTTTGGTCTACGGTTTCGAACCTTTCCTGGTTCAATCAGTAGACCTCGCATGGGTACCATATTGCCGCACGACAAGCTCGATTACGTGATGCGCGAGATCGGCGCCGGTCGCCATCCGCTCGTGGTCGGCGACGGGCTGAACGACGTGCTGGCGATCAAGGCCGGCTCGACCAGCATCGCAATGGGCGAGCGCGGCGTCGACATCGCGATCGCGTCGGCCGACGTCGTTCTGCTGGGCGACGACCTGAAGAGAATTCCGACCTGCATCCGCCTCGGTCGCCAATGCCGTCGCACGGCGACGATCAATGCGGCGATCGGCCTCGCGTGGACGCTCGCGGTGATCGCGCTGGCCGCGACCGGCGTGCTCGGCGCGGTGTGGGCCGCGATCCTGCACAACGTCGGCACGTTCATCGTGATCGCCAACGCCGGGCGGCTGCTGCGGATCGACGACTGCCCTGGTTCGGCGCTGGCTCCTTAGCTTGTGTCCAGGACCAGTCACGCCATTTGGCGGTCGCGCCCGCTACTCATGCCTGCACGAAATCGGGCCTCCATGTTTCGGGGGCGAGCAATGACACGAACTCAGCATCACTGTCGTAACGCAATCACGGTTCGTCGATAAGCCACTGCCAGGTCCAGCACGATCCGGACGCATATTCCTTCAATGAATGGCAGCTCGCTGCCAAACAGGGGGCACGGAAAGCGCGCCTTCAGCCTTGGCGATATCGGCACGCCTGATGCACGTGTGGGCGTCCGAGAAGGCAGCAGGGAATCCGATTCCCCGCCGCGCTTCGATACTGCTCAGGCGAGTTCCACCGGACCGTGGTCGTCGCAATGATCGTCATGCGGGTGGTGAAGACGGCCGTTGACCAGGTAGTCGACGTGATCGCCATGCGGTACCTGCTCGTGCCCGCAGCCGGGGCCGTGGACGTGGCCCGGTTCATGGCCGCCGCAACCCGGCGTGCACTGGTCCGGATTGTTTGCACTGACCTCGACCTTGTGTTCGTCGACATGATCGCCATGCGGATGATGTAAATGGCCATCGTGCAGATAGTCTACGTGGTCGCCGTGCTTGATTGCGGTGTGTCCGCAGCCCGGGCCATGCTGATGGTCATGGTGAGCATGATGAGGTTCGTTGCATGGGTTCATGCTTGTCTCCTTTGTCCGCACGGGAACACTCGATGACCACCTGTCGATGCCCCATCGAAAGAGGCTTCGACGGTGGGAACCTGCCTGGCGCAGATCTGCGCCATCCGGAACCGAAACCGGAACGCGTGGCACGCCCCCTAACAATACTCCCGGCCGACCATGAGGGCCAGTCGGCATGGCTGCGTCGAGCGAAACTCACCAACCTGTAACAAACAGGGGCATTGTGCGCACCAAATGCAATGTTATATCATCTCGATTATGGCGTGACGCGCGCGTCCTGTTCGCTCATGCCGGCAAGAAGCTTCCCGTAGACGGGAAATGGCACCTCGGAAATGATATGTTATAACGTATCCATTTATTTCGATGTGCCTTTCAGCGTGCTCTCGCGGGAAAAAGCGCCCCCCACCCCGATACGCACAATGAAAATCAACCGCCTGCTACTGTCTCAGGCCGCCACCCTGGCGTTCGCCGCATTCCTCCAGGCTGAAGCTTTCGCCGCCGATGCCGGCGCGACCCTTGCCGGCACCGTCGCCGATACGCAAGGTCACGCGCTCGCACACGCCCGGATCACGCTCCAGGATGCTGACGGCCACGCAGTCGCGCACGCGCAGTCCGGCGCCGACGGCCACTTCCGGTTCGACAATGTCGCGCCCGGCACCTATGCGGCAGTCGTCGACGCGCCCGGATACGCGACTGGCACGAGCATCTCGGCGGTCGCACAAGGCAAGGCGCCCGCCCCGGTCGACGTGACGCTCGGCAAGGACGCTGGCACGCTGGACGTGACGGTGAACGCGAAACGGCTCGATCGCGCGCGCAACGGGCTGCTGCCGGAAGTCGGCGCCAGCGTCTACCGGTTCTCGCGGGCCGACATCGAGACACTGCCTCAAGGCGAGAACACGCCGCTCAATCAGGTGCTGCTGCAAGCGCCGGGCGTTGCCTACGATTCGTTCGGGCAACTGCATGTGCGTGGCGATCACGCGAATCTGCAATACCGGTTGAACGGCATCATCATTCCCGAGCCGATCAGCGGCTTCGGCCAGTCGCTCGACTCGCGGATCATCGACCAGGTGAACCTCGTCACCGGCGCGCTGCCCGCGCAATACGGCTACCGGACGGCCGGCGTCGTCGACATTCGCACGAAATCCGGCGACACCGGCAACGGCGGCACGATCGACGTCTACGGCGGCAGTCATCAGACGATCCAGACGAGCGCCGACGTATTCGGTTCGAACGGCCCGTTCAGCTATTACTTTTCCGGCACGCTCGGCGAAAACAATCTCGGCATCGAGGCGCCGACGTCGAACGGAAATCCGCTGCACGACCACACGCGGCAAGGCAACGCGTTCGGCTACCTGTCGTATCTGCTGAATCCATTCACGCGCGCGAGCCTGATGTTCGGCGCAACGAGCAATCGCTTCGAGATCCCGAATACCCCCGGCATCGCGCCCGCGTTCACACTCAACGGCAATTCGACATTCGACTCGGCCGCGCTCAACGAGACGCAGGCGGAACTGAACAACTTCGCCGTGCTCGCCTTGCAAGGCACGAACGGCGGTGCGCTCGACTACCAGGTTGCGCTCTTCACGCGCTACACACGCACGAAATTCAATCCCGATCCGGTCGGCGATCTGATCTTCAACGGCGTCGCGTCCGACGACTTCCACAGCAACCGCGCGAACGGTGTCCAGGCAGACTTCACCTATCGACTGAACGACAGCCATACACTGCGTGCCGGCCTGATGTTCGAGCGCGAGCACGCGGTCTTCAACAACAACGTCGCAGTATTTCCTGTCGACGCCAACGGCAATCAGATGTCGGATCAGCCGACCACGATTTCGGATTCGAACGACAAGTCGGGCTATCTATATAGCCTCTACGCGCAGGACGAATGGAAGATCACGCCAAAGCTGACGCTGAACTACGGCCTGCGTGTCGATCGCATGAACGAATACGTGCAGGCCGGGCAGTTGAGTCCGCGTATCGGCCTTGTCTATCAGCCAACGGAATCGACGACGCTGCACGCCGGCTACGCGCGTTATTTCACGCCTCCGGCGTTCGAACTCGTGTCCGATTCGACGATCGGCACCTTCAATGGCACGACGAACCAGAGCCCGAGCGCGCAGAACTATCCGGTGAAACCCGAGCGCAGCCACTATTTCGACGTCGGCATCACGCAGCGGCTCACACCCGCGCTCACGGTCGGGCTCGACGCGTACTACAAGAAGGTGTCCGATCTGCTCGACGAAGGCCAGTTCGGCACCGCACTGATCTTCACGCCGTTCAACTACCAGTACGGTCGCGTATACGGTCTCGAATTCACGTCGAGCTACAAGCAGGGCAACGTTTCCGCGTATATGAACGTCGCGTATAGCCGCGCACAGGGCAAGAACATCGAGTCCGCGCAATTCAACTTCGGTCCCGACGAGCTCGCTTACATCGCGAACAATTGGGTGTATCTCGATCACGATCAGCGCATCACGGCGTCGTTCGGCGGTGCGTATACGCTCGGCAAGACGACCTTCAGCGCCGACGGCATCGTTGGAAGCGGCCTGCGGAGCGGCTTCGCGAATACCGATCGCCTGCCATGGTACGCACAGGTCAATCTCGGCGTGCTCCAGCACTTCGAAGAACCGATCGTCGGCAAATTCGACGCGCGCGTCTCGCTCGTCAATACGTTCGGCCGCGTCTATGAACTGCGGGACGGCTCGGGCATCGGCGTCGGCGCACCGCAATTCGGACCGCGGCGCGCGATCTACGCCGGCCTGACCAAGCACTTCTGAGTTCCAGATCACACGAGGTAACACACGATGAATGAATGGGCAGGTTTCACGGATGCGTTGCGCATCGGCGGCTGGGTCGTTTATCCGCTCAGTGCGCTCGCGATCATCGCACTTGCGATCACGCTCGACCGTGCATACGTGTTCTGGCGCTTCACGAGCGGGCGCGGCAGCACTGCTCGCGCCCTGCCGGAGCGGCACGTGACACGTCGACTCGCCGCGATCTTCGATCAAGGTACGACGCCGCTCTGGCACGTCGAAGCGAAGCTCGATGCCGCCGCGCAGCAGGTCGAGCGTGACATGAGCCGCGGCCTCTGGCTGCTCGAAACGATCGTCACGGCCGCACCGCTGCTCGGCCTGCTCGGCACGATCGTCGGGATGATGCGCTCGTTCCGGCTGATTGGCGGCGACGGGCTCGTGAGTCCCGCCGGAGTGTCAGGCGGCATCGCACAAGCGCTCGTCGCGACTGCGATCGGCCTCGTCATCGCGCTCGTATCGCTGTTCGCATTCAACTATTTTTCGCGACGCGTCGACAGGTTGATGGACGATCTCGAATCGTTCGCGAACGAACGGCTCGCCGAAATGCGGCTGGCGCGCGAACAAGCGGCAGCGGCGTCATGAAACTGCGCCGTTCGCGCACATCGAAGCGCGGCCGTATTGAGATCATTCCAATGATCGACGTGATGTTTTTCCTGCTCGCGACATTCATGCTGACCTCGCTCGCGATGCAGCGTCTCGACGCGGTCGGGATCAATCTGCCGCGTGGACACGCGCAGCAGCTGCAGGCGGATCGGCCACTGACGCTGGCGATAAGCCGGACGAACCAGATCTTCGTCAATCAGCAACCAGTGACGCTCGACCGCGTGAACGGTACCGTCGCACATCTGCTCGGCCGGAATCACGACATTGTGATCGCGGCGGACGACGGCGCAACGCATGGCGTCGTCGTGCAGGTCATGCTTGAAGCCCGGCGGGCCGGGGCCGAGCATTTTCTCATCGCGGTTCATCGTGACTAGGAACGCGCTCGAATCAGGTTCGCCGCCCGATCGTTACGGGCGTCGGTTCGCGGGAACGATCGCGCTCGCCACCGTGATCTGGGGCGCGTTTCTTGTGAGTTCGACGCGGCTTTTCTCCGGCGACGAACCAGCTCCGCCCGCCCCGGATTCAATTCAGATGCAAGTGGTTGAACTGCCGCCAAGTGCGCCACCCACGACGCATGCGGAATCGAAAGCGGCACCAATGGAACACACCGTATCGAAGCCCGTGCCGCTGCGGCCAGCGCAGCCGCTCGCGCCGGTTCGGCCTGCTGCCGCCGTGAAGCGGTTCGATCCGGCTTCATCGCACGACGCGCTGCCGACGCAACAACCGCTTGCGTCAACAGAGACACGAACCGCGCATGCGACACTCGACGATGCGCGGTCTGCCTCTGCGACGAAAGCGGAAGCCGCCACGACTCATTCAACCTCGGCAGGTAATGCGCAGGCACGTTTGCTTTCGCAGCCGCTGCCCGAACTACCCGACGATTTGCGCGAGCAGGGATATCAGACGATGGCGGTCGCGCGCTTTCTTGTCCACGCAGACGGCACGTTCGACATCGATCTTGTCAAACCGACGCAGAATCCTCGACTCAACCAAATCCTGCTCGAGACCCTGCGCCGATGGCGCTTTTTTCCTGCGATGGAAAACGGGCGTCCTGTCGAGAGCCAACAGGACGTGCGCGTGCATTTCAACGTGAATTGAGCGATTTGGGTTGAGCTCGTGAATTCCATGTTAGATGCGGCTATCGAGACCGTGACCGAGGACGACGAGACGCCGATCGTGCATTCCGATCGGGGTGGCCACTACCGTTGGCCTGGCTGGCTATCGCGGGTTGCAAAGGCTAAGCTGATCCGCTCCATGTCGCGTAAAGCCTGTTCACCGGACAACGCGGCCTGTGAGGGATTCTTCGGCAGGCTAAAGACTGAGATGTTCTATCCAGGAGACTGGCGTTCGACGACCATCGCGGAGTTCGTTGAGGTACTGAACGCCTACGTTCGCTGGTACAACGAGAAACGGATCAAGGGCTCCCTTGGCTATCTCAGCCCCATCGAGTACCGTGAAAGCCTAGGCCTAACAACGTAATTCAGTCCAAGAAAATAGCCGCATCCCCAGTGGGTCAGTTCTGCGCGGACATCAACAGCCAGCCCGTCAGAAACTAATGGTATGGTCCACCCGCTTCTTCTATCGTAGTGGCGCTACCACCCATGGAGGCTGCCATGAACTCGGTCACGTTAGGAATCGATCTCGGCAAGCGCTGGTTCCACGTCGTCGCCGCTTGCGCACACTCAGTCCCGCCTTGCTGTACAGGCGCCAAATGCGCTTGTGGTTGGCGAAGCAGCCATCCCGCTGCAACAGCACGTGAATCCGGCGATAGCCGTAGCGGCGCTTCTGCGCGGCGATGGCCATCATCCGGCTAGTCAGCGCTTCGTCCTCAACTCGGCGGCGTGATTCGTAGTGGAACAGCGAGCGCGAAATCCCTACCAGCCCGCAGGCTCGGGTAACACCCATGGCACGTTCGGTCATCAATATTCGGACCGCTTCGCGCTTGGCCTGCGGGCTTGCTACTTTCGAGCCAGCAGGTCCTTGAGCGCGGCGTTGTCGAGCATCGATTCGGCCAACAGGCGCTTGAGCTTGTTGTTCTCCTGCTCCAGTTCCTTCAGGCGCTGCGCTTCGGAGACCGTCATCCCGCCGAACTTCGCTTTCCAGTTGTAGTAGGTCGCTTCAGAGATGCCGTACTTGCGGCACAGCTCCGCCGGCTTCAGGCCAGCCTCAGCTTCCTTCAAGATGCCGATGATTTGTTCTTCGGTGAATCGCTTTTTCATTGCCGTTCCTCTCTGGAACGGACTCTACACCGTCAAGGTACTAAACGTGGGGAGCAGGTCACAGCTACAAACGCAACTGGGGTGCGATGGCAAGCGGGAAAGTTCAACGGCCATCAACATCATCAAGCACTGGCTAACCTGCCAACGCCTTAGCCTCGGAAGCATTGATGAGCTCGGACGCGCAAAGCAACTTTTCCCGGCCGTATGTGCCACCAGCCATCGACGTGCCGACGGACCCGCCAACGTCACACCAATCATTCAACAATAAGTGTTCTTCGTCGCTGCCGAAATAAGAGAGTTGCTCGACCGGAGATGCGCGTATGATGGCCTCATCCGAGCCACGTTTGCCGATTGATCGCTCGCCCTCCGCTGCAGTCTGTGTCGCGCCCCTACTTGCGCACCACATTCCCCCCTCACCGTACCCGTCGTGCAGCAGCCGCACAGCTCGGCATCGGCTCCGACGCTGCCTTTGAGTGAACTCGAGTGTTCTCGAAAGGCAACAAGCCAAGATACAAATCATAACCAACAGGCGGAAAATATGAGCTGGTACTGCGAAGTGGAACGCGAATTGGTCCATATCAGGCGAGCGATCGGACTACTTGAGCAAGCACAACATGCCTTCATCAAGAGATCGCCCGTAAGCGATCCAGCGTATTGGAAAGTCAAGCTCAACAAACTCCGCACGCAATCGCAGCGAAACAAGGTCATCGAACTCCAAGTGGATGAGCTTTTGGGGCGCCTCGAACGAATGCACGATTCGCACAGCTGAAAATAGGAACCTGTTCTCTCATCCTCAACATTTTCCTTGGCTCTCTCAATCCCGGAGGCAGTTTGAGCGAGTCGAATCAAACCTTTGGAGCAACATCATGATTGACGCCACACCAAGCAACACGTTTCGACACCTTCCACTCTCGCCAGAGCAAGACGCAGAAATCCGCCACTATATAAAGAAGAAGGAACAAAGGGGGGAACAATGGGACACCCCCGAACTGGCGATGATGCTCGGAGATATGCTTTCCCCTCCACCCAGCGACGATGAGGAGCCAGAGCCTACGGTTGAAGAAACCAAACTGGCTGCGAGTATGCATTAGCTTCGATCGACGAAGCCATGGAATCCGTTTCCGCAAGCGAAGAACGACTTGCCGCGATGGAATCCGAAGAAATGAAGCATCCACAACGATAGTGTTGCGCCGGCGCCAACTTGTCATGTCCACGAATTGACGATCATCAGTGCCCGCCATTGCGGTTCGCAGCATACGCATCGGGACGCATGTGCAGGTACCGTATCAGAATCCTCGCGGGGGATCACGTAAGGCTGGAGTTGTCCGTCTACGATCTGACCAAAGGCCGCATCAATTTCCGGCACAGAGACGACCGGGCGCCGATCGCTTCGACGGGAAAGCGATTCGTTCGACGCTAGCTTGATCACGGTCGTCATCGAATGGACACGTGACAACGTCACCTCCTGACGCTCGCAAGCCGATACCGCGCGCTTGTCGCACCGTATGCCGATGCGTTCTTGCTCAAAACCCGAAATAATTTGGACGTGCATCAAACGATGCGCGTATGATGGGTCCATCAGGGGGACCATCAGTCCTCTGACCTTTCGCCCCTCCATCCGCCCTCTTGCTGCATCGCCCCTCCTTCGCGCTGCAACGTAGTCCCCTTCACCAACCAGCCTGCTCTGCAACGTGGATACCGGCTGGATGTGTTCGCCCATGCGACTCGTCGTGGCCGAACGCCAGGAGTTTGTCATGAGCATGCACGTCTACCGTGGATTCGAGATTTATCCACTGATTTACCCTCACGTGACGGCGCCGAATGGCTGCCCGCATAACTACGACGCAGGGTTCGACGCGGCAGTCAAGATTTGCCTTCGCGGGACCACCGATACGCTGACGCAGAGCCAGACTTTCAGATTGCGCGACACATCGCCATTTGACAGCGCCGGCGACGCCCGTCGTGCCTCTGTGCTCTATGCTGAGAACATCATCGACGACAATCGCGGCAAACAGGGGTTCTTTTCCAGTGCGCGCTGAGGCGACTCGTCAGCGCAACACAAATCCCCTGTCTTTTGGATAGCGAAATGATCATCGACGAACTGCTCGGCTTGATCAGACGACATGAGGTCACCTGGATCGACACCGTCGTGCCCGCCAGAATCGCCGATTCAGCGATGTGCCATCCACATGAGTTGCAAATGTTCATGGCTATCGTGCACTGTCGATCGGAGCCGGATATTCGGAATTCGAATCCGACGAGATAGCAAGCGCCGTCATGACACAGCTCGGCTAGGTGTCCATTTGAACCTTTCGAAACAGGATCTACATGACGACAATTACTCTAAAGCTCAACGAACCGATCGATGTCGCGCTGCGGCGATTTCGACGTGGCATCGAGAAAACAGGGCTGATCCGCGAGTTGCGCAGTCGCACTGGCTATGAAAAGCCAACGACAGAACGCAAGCGAAAAAAAGCCAGCGCCGTTGCTAGGCAGCGCTTGCGTGCGAAGCGCATGTTGCCACCCCGAAAAATGTACTAGGAGAGCATCGTGTACAACATGTCGATCGAGGTGCCTCCGTTTTTCCCGCTGACTAAATGCGAAGTTGATTTCAATCAGCAGAAAGACATGGTGACTCTGTTGCCGAGCTTCTATGCATTCGGGTGCGAGTATACCAGCCGGGGTTTTCTGATCGGCCGGGATGACGCATTCAAATTGATTGCCGCATTAGAGAAGGCGCTCAGTATCCAAGGATGAGCACACACCGACGCGTTCACAAACATTGAAAGCCAGAAGACCAACCATGCGCGTCGCGACCAGGTATGTTGATTTGCTCTGTTTTCTTGTTGGGCTGCAACTCGTCACCCAAAGGAAAACTCGTCAGTGGCTGTCACCCCCTCAGCTCGTTGAATCACTTCAGGCATGGCTAGTCGTCCATCGAGCGAAATGCGAGTGGCGCGATCGTGTCTGGATAGGTCACGCTGCTCTTCAAATAGCGAAGTCTGTCCACGGCGTAGATAGCACCGCGCCCTCCGAACAACGTCCCAGTGTGGCAGATGATGCGGCAACCCACTCGCGAGGTGCGCTCACGAATCGGTTGGGTCTACGACTAAAGTGCATCCAGTACCTTCGTGAGCGGGTCTGATAGTAACCGTCCTCTTATGGGGTGAGCACTCGGGCAACAGCAGCATGCTAACGAGAAGAAATCGTCAGCTGTTGACTCGATCTCTTGGCTATCTCAGCCCCATCGAGTACCGTGAAAGCTTCGGGTTAACGACCTAAATCAGTCCAAGAAAACGACCGCATCCCCGGTGGGTTAAGACTCGGTGGAAATCAACAGCCCGCCCCGCTGAACAGGCCGCCGCGCGCACTGCGCGTCGCCTGTTCGTGGGATGGAACTGAGAAAAAGCGCTGGCTGGCGGCCGTCACGCGCAAGTTGATGACGGTAGTGTTGCTTGGGGGGATCGTGGCGATCATGGCCTCGACGCGAGATAGCGCTTGCGTGGCCGTGGTATAGGGCGCATTCTCGTGAGGTTCGATGTGCGTGACCGATGGTTTTGCTCCGACTCCTTACGCTTCCCCCTGTCCGCACAGCCAAGCAGAAAGCTCACCACGACGATCCTGCGCGCGAACGTCGAAGCTGCGAACTTCGCGCGTCAACCGAGCCTCCCTCTGAGGTTCGGTCCGGCAGTTCCGTGCGCGAGAGATGCCGTCGGCGGCAAGCCCGCGGGTCGTCGTCCGGTCCTCGTATAGGGCGGGCGACGACGAAATTCAGTCACCGCGACGGTCCTGAAATTTGAAATTCTCTTTTTGGGAACCGGCATGCCTAAGCAAACCGAACTGAAGCCAGCCACGCCCGCCAGGCACAGCGATTACGCTGACGTGAAAAAGGCGCGCGCGTCGGCACTGAAGCGCGCGGACAGCGAGCGTGCCGAGAAGCGGCGCGAAAATGACGCTCGCATCAATGTCAACGCGAGCAAGTGGCGTTATATCTGTCAGGAGGGTTAGATGGGGAATAGCGCCGTGACACTCAACTTTCCCAATCCCAGTCGCACCTACGACGCTTCCAGACACTGTGTATGCTTTTGGGGCTACGACAATTCTCGCGAGATTACCTTTCTGGTCGACGATGCGATGCTGGCGAAACTGAACTCCCACATGGGTTCTGGCGAGCTCGCCTTGCTTGCGGCCTTCGACCGTAATCGCGACCGGATTCTGGGACTTGCCAGAGACCTTTACAAGGGTGGTTCCCAGAACTGGTACACGATCTCGTGAGAGTGGCCCTCGTTTGCGCCCGCACTCCACGTGCGCCTTCATTCTGACCTGCGCTAGCCGCGTGTGCGGGTATTCCGGGGTGAGAGGGGGCATGGATCGGTCAAAGCATGCGCTGCTTGATTATCACGAACGCAGCAAGCACCGTCTCAACTTCTACGCTCCTGGCCCTGGGGGGCTCGACTGGACAACCCAGCCGGATCCGTTTCGGGTATTTCACGGCGCACCGCGCGTTGCTCTGCCGTTAGCCGCGGACACCCTGGCCACGCGCTACAACGCGTTACGCTGCGGCACCTTGCCGCCCGCGCAGGGATTCGATCTGTCCCATCTGGCAATCCTGTTCGAACTCTCACTCGGCCTGTCGGCGTGGAAATCCTATGGCGCCCAGCGGTGGGCACTGCGCTGCAACCCTTCGAGTGGAAATCTGCATCCGACCGAGGGCTATCTTCTATGTCCGGCTCTGCCCGGCTTGTCCGCAGGCGTCTACCACTACCTGAGCCGGGATCATGCGCTTGAACATCGCGCTGCGGTGGACGAGCCACAATGGACCGAGGCGTTTTCGGAAAGTGGTGTCCTGGTCGGCATAAGCTCGATCCATTGGCGCGAGGTGTGGAAATACGGCATGCGCGCCTGGCGCTACTGCCAGCAGGATTGCGGTCATGTCATCGCTGCGATGAGTTACGCAGCCGCGGCGCTCGGCTGGCAGACGCGGTTGATGGAGTCGGCTGCGGATGATGCAGTGGCCGGCTTACTTGGAGTGGATCGCCGCGAAGATTTCAAGGATGCCGAAACGGAGGCGCCGGATCTTTTGCTCTGGATCGGCAACCCTGACACGCGGCCCGATCTCGAGCGCATGCTGATCGCTCTGGACAGGGCACAGTGGCACGGACGCGCCAATCAACTGAGTTCGGGACATGTGACGTGGCTGGACATCGATTCGATTCATCGCGCCACACACAAGACCCATACTCGCGAATCACCCTCGCCGAACCCGGAGCAGTGTGCAGCGCCGGCGACGTCAGCCCTCGATCTCAGCTTCGCCCGAATCGCCAGACAGCGTCGCAGCGCCGTGAATTTCGATGGCACGACGCGCATCAGCGACGCGGCTCTTTTCAGCATGCTGGCGTGCCTGCTGACACATCCCGACACGCCGCCGTGGAATGCGCTGATGTCTCCGGCCGCAGTGCATGCGGCGCTATTGGTGCACCGCGTCGACGGCCTGGAGCCGGGCCTCTATATGCTCGTGAGAACGCCGGGCGCACTGCCGGATCTCAAGCGGTCTCTGCGTCCGGAATGGCTGTGGCAAAAGATCGGGCCGGACCATCTGCCGCTCTATTTTCTGCTGCCTTACGATTTGCGCGCGGCGGCAAAGTTGATTTGCTGCCACCAGGATATCGGTGCTGATTCCTGCTTTGCGCTTGGGATGATCGCGAGATTCGAAATCGCGTTGAAGCAACCATGGCGTTATCGCCATCTGTTCTGGGAATGCGGCATGCTTGGCCAGGCGCTCTATCTCGAAGCAGAAGCCGCCGGAGTACGCGCGACGGGGATCGGCTGTTTTTTCGATGATGAAATGCACACATTGCTCGGCGCGAAGGATCATGCCTGGCAATCCCTGTATCACTTCACCGTCGGTGGCGCGGTGGACGATCCACGCCTGTCGGCATTTCCGCCGTACGAGAATCAGCCTTGACGCGAAAGCCCAGGCATCGATCCTGGCGGGGGAATATCCGCAAGGATCGCACGCTGCCCGAGCATCGCGTGTAGTAGTAATCGACGGGGCATATTGGTCCGATGTCGCCGGATCGTCCTTGCCAGCTTCCCGTCGACCTGTCCGGAGTCGACCGCATCCGTTCGATTTCACCCGGAGTGCTAGGATGATCGAATACACGCAGAAAGTCATTCTGGACGATATCACATCGAGAGCAGTACGGTCTCGCGCTCGAAGACGCCAGGATTCTCGCTCAAGGTCTGCTTCGCGAGTTCGAGTCTCAAGCCGATGACGCTTCGTGTCGTTGGGGCGTCTTGGGTAGAGGCTGCAGCCACTGGAGGAGTGACATATGTCGGGTCAGCCATCCATGATCGAAAATCATCTGCTGGCAGCATTACCGGTAGAAGATCTGGCGCATATTTCGCCGCAGCTCGTTCTGGTCGACATGCCGTTGGGAAAGGTGCTGTACGAGTCGGGTGGTGCGCTCAGTCACGTCTATTTTCCGACGACGTCCATCGTGTCGCTGTTGTACGTGATGGAAGACGGTTCCTCAGCCGAAATTGCCATCGTCGGCAACGATGGGTTGATCGGCATCGCGCTATTCATGGGGGGCGAAACAACCCCGAGCCGCGCGATCGTCCAAAGCGCGGGACACGCTTACCGACTCGATGCGCGCATCCTGAAAGACGAGTTCCGTCGAGGCGGTTCGATGCAGCGGCTGTTGCTACGCTACACCCAGGCGCTCATCACACAGATGGCGCAAACAGCCGTATGCAATCGACATCACTCGATCGATCAGCAGCTCTGTCGGTGGCTCCTGCTCAGCCTCGATCGCCTGCCATCGAGCGAACTGAAAATGACGCAGGAACTGATCGCCAACATGCTCGGTGTCCGCCGGTCGGGCGTGACGGAAGCTGCGCTGAAACTTCAGGATGCCGGGTTGATCCGGTACAACTATGGGCACATCGAGGTATTGGATCGCTCCGGGCTTGAGAAGCGCGTGTGCGAATGCTACGGCGTGGTCAGGCGAGAATTCGACCGCCTGCTCCCTGATTTGAAGCGCCTTGAGAAACGGCGCTGATGCCAGACCCGCATCCATGCCATCCCGCCCGTACGGCAGCGTACCGACTTCAGACGCTCGCACGAGCAGGCTGACACATGACGCACAGACTGCAGATCGGCCGCAGACTTCATCGAGATGGAAACGCCGTGATCGAAGTGGGCCGTCGCGATCCGTATCGCTTGCGCAGTTTTATCTCGACTCTGGCGGCGCGAGCCAATCAATGACGAAACTGGGGTTGTGGAGGGAGCATGTTGATGAACGATTACCCGAAATGGGAAAAAAATGTGAAGGACGAGCAACAAGAACAGGCGGAGGCACGCGCGACCGACGATGGAATGCCCGTGGTTCACCCGGAGCGGCAGAGAAGCCATGCCCATTCGTGGAAAGCCGTTACACCCAAGCAACGTATTTCCGATGCAAGGAAACGTCTGGGCATGGGTTTTCTGCCGAACCTATAGCGCATGTGTAGCAAAATTCCTCGCTCTCAAACAGAACGTGGAGCCGCCCCAGCAAGGCGGAACTCGAAGCCGGCCAAGCGCCGGCTTTTTACTTTGGCGCGTCGCTTGTGACGACAAACGGCGCATGCATCACTTTCCCGCATCGGTGAAGCGACGCAACCCGGGCAGATGAATTCGCTGAGTCGCGTTCGGCAGCTACGCCAAGACAAGTTCGTGGCAGGAGGACCGCAACGCTGGGTGGCCAATTCCTTCCGTACACTCGGCCACCACCGCTTCGCGGCTCATATGGCGCGATTTCGCCACTGCATCGATCTTTTCGACGAGCTGCTTGGGGAGGCATAGCAAGACCAGCACCGAACACGACGTCGGCCGGGCGATATCAATGAACCTCCAGATTCCCTCGCCGTCGTCGATGCACGACGCATGCAATGCCGCCATGTCCGTTGTCGGGGACGGAATTAGGCGCGCACATTGGTCATACAGTTCATTGACCCGGTCGTTTGCGGTGTTTGCCAACTCGCTGTATGTGTGGCCCTCCACGTGCGCGCCGGGAAAATCCGGCAGCCATCCGCGATAGCCTGGGCCTTCCTGTCGGGTGATAAAGATGGGGTATTCCACGATCAACTCCGGATTCCTATGTGACGTCGATCATTGTCGTTCCCAGGGGTGGGTGTGTCGGTACGCTAGAGAACGATCTCCAGGGATCCGATCTCATGCAGGTAGGTTCGGATCCGGGTATTGGGTGGGCACGCCGGACGACTGGCTCGAACCCCACGTCTATGCTCGCTATCCGAGTCTCGGCGTCGGGCTGCTGGCCGTGATCGACGTCGGGCTGTCCGGGCTGCCCGGCGTGTCGGCGTGGGCGATCCAGATGATGTGGATTCCGTTCTGGGCCGGCGGCGTGGTCAATGGTGGCGGCCACTTCGGCGGTTATCGGAATATCGCCACGTCCGATGCGAGCACCAACCTCTTCCCGCTGGGCATCCTGATCGGCGGAGAAGAGTTGCATAACAATCACCACGCGTACGTGACGTCCGCCAGGCTGTCGAACCGATGGTTCGAGTTCGACATCGGCTGGCTGTACATTCGCCTGCTGGCAGCATTGAGATTGGCGACCATTCGGCGGGTAGCAACGAAGCCGCGCCTGCTCTCGAACAAGGCCGTGGTCGACGACGCGACGCTGCAAGCGATCATCCGCAACCGACATGAAGTCATGGCCGCCTATGCGCGCATGTTCGAGCGCGCCTGCCGGTGGGAGCTGCGCCGCATCAAGGACATGAGCCGCGACGACAAGCGCGCGTTCGTGCTTGGTATGAAACGGTGGCTGCGCCAGGCCTGGGGCTATCGGGACAAGCCCGACCAGCAGGCGCTGACGAGCCGCAATGCCAGCCGGCGAATACGCGTGTACGTGGAGAGGTATGAGGCTTTGCTCGAGCTATGGGCGTGGTCACATGCATCGCGCGAACAATTGCTGGTCCAGTTGCAAAATTGGTGCCGCTACGCGGAGCAAAGCGATGTCACCGCGATCGCCGATATTTCGATACGCCTGCGGCGGTATACCTGATCCCGGAACGTCCGCGACGCGTCATGCGGGATCGGCGCGCAACAACGCGAGGGGCGAGCGCCATCCTCTGGCGGTATCGGGAGCAACGCTGCACCACTACTTCACCTGACGGTCGGAATCGGAATAGCGCCACTTGCTCGCATTGGAATCGATGCTGGCATAGTCGCGGGTACGCTTTTCGGCCCGTTCGATATCGGCTCGGGCCAGATCGTCGTGGTCCTTTTGTCGGGTCACCTGGTCGTGTCGATCGGGTAATGTGCTTGGATAATATTTCATAGATCCTCCGAAGTGAGGTGTGCTCGCGTGGCGAGGGGCCGCATCGAGTCGGATCGCTCGAACAGGATCGCGGTCAGATATCGCGGTCAGATGCACGGGTGTTGAGTACAGGATGGGCGAGTGGGAAGGGGAAGTCGGTACGTTGCCGTGCAGTGGCTGCTAGAGCCGTTTCGGTCAATCAAGTGGTGATGCGCCTAAAGGCTGCTTCCAAATGTCGAGCGGCCACCCAAAAGCCTGCTGCGCTACGACGCATGGACGACGCTCGGACCGGATCCCGAAGCAGTAGCCCACAACGCAACCTGCGGGTCATGAGCTCCGGATCAGCCGATGGCCAACCCATCGGGCTGTAGAACGGCGCGAGATTGTGGCGCAGATCACGCAGATCCAGGAAGTGATCGATACTTCTCGACAGGTGTTCACGAGGGGCGTGACTATAGCGGTTGATTTACCGCTCGGCATGAGGCTGCCATAACCATGCCCACCCGGGTTGATCGATCGAAGATGTGCGTACCTCCAGTCACGCCGCCATCGACGATTTTTCGGACTGAATGCCTTCGCAAACAGACCTCGTTTCGAATAGGCCGCTGAGCTCGCCGTCCGCAAGGAATGCGCAGGTTGGTGCAGTCAGAGAGCAGCAAGTAACCGGAGTTGATGTTCGCTTTCGGCCCCGCAAACCAGTGCATAGGCCCGCATCTCCGTGCGCTCAAGGAGCGAAATGGATTCCGAGCCGGAAAAGTCGCTCCATGCGTCGTCCGCGATCGAGGTCGGCGCGCCGCGGGCTCTCGCGAACGCTCGCAGGAGAGGGCTTGCCTCGCGGCGCAGCACGTGGCGGTCAGCGTTCAGAACATACGGTGGACAGTCAGTCCGTAAGACAAGGTAGTACGGAATCGCATTGCGATCACTTTGCATGGTGGCGATACCGGTGAGGAAGAATGCGTGCGTTCAGCTTCTCGCGTCGTCGTGGCCGACCGCTGCGTTTGACCGAACTGCATGTCGATGACCGAAGCTCCACTCACCTTTCCGTCGATGATGTCCTTTCCCTGCCGCTGGGCGGCACGCCTTGCTATACCAAAGTCGGAGTATGCATGCGATTGGTCCAGCCTGAAAATACGGCTCGCGGCGGAGGTTGCTATCGCGCCCGGGCGGCATATCCGTACCGCGATGTCATACCCTTCGGCGTAACGGGAATGTCCGTCAAAGCGACTGAATGTACGGGCGAAGACGAGGGGATGAAGTTCGTACCCCTTGTAGAGAAGAAGCAGGTGTGTCGACATGTTGGCCACTCCACAGGGGGCGACTCGCTATACGCTCGAACGCGCTTTTCATTTCCGCTGCCGCAGCCGGCTTAGCAGCTCAAGCGCCACCGTGTCAGCGTCGTTGTTGATCATTTCCGCTTGCAACAACAGGCCGCCAACACGGACGGCTGCATCCCAACCATCTTCTGTCATTGCCCGATGGTTGCGTGCAAGCTGCTCGGCAAGAGCCAGGAGCGCCGCCATCCTTGCTGACTCGCCGGAAGTCCGGCGCTCCTCCCTCCCGGCAATGAGCCGGAACAGGCCCAGGACCGACTCGGCGGTAACGGAGCGGATAGTCATTCGGACTTTATACGCCCTTTCGGTCCGCCCCGCCCATATCTTCACGCTGGCCCCCGAGCCTGCCTAGTACCGCCTCGCATACCCCTCGCGATACAGCGAGGCGCCGATCGACGTCAGAACTGCGATCTCATCCTCATTCAATCGACTCCATGCCTCCGCCAACCAGCCAGCGAATCCGGCACAAGCATGGTCCAGATCGGCGGCCGCCTTTCCCTCTGCGTTCATCCGCTCGAAGATCATCATCACGTCATGTGGCGTCATAGTCGGCTCCTCGTGAGCTTCCAGCATAGGCGATCGGTGGCGTCCGCCCCTACTCCTTCGCACGCTCGATGTTCGCTCTCTGGCGTGCCCGCAGCCACAAGCCGAAGCCGGCCAGTAGCGGGTCGACCTGGTGTCCTGTTCCGTTGACGTCAACATACTACGCACATATGGATCGGTTAAGGCCTACGCGAGCCATGTCATTGCCCGCATCGCCGATGCATCCCGTGAACCGCGTCGGTCAGTTACAGCCATGGGCCGTCGCTGGTCAGCTTCTCTCCAATATCGTCTGAGTGTATGGTCATATCAATTCGTATTCCTACGTGATCGGTCGGTCATGAACGGACGGAATGTCCTTTGACTGACGGAATCGGCCGATCGAATGTCATGGTGACGTAGGCAGCCAACGACTGCTGATGGCCAGCTGTTGCCTGCCGCAGCGACGCACGGCATTTGATTCGACGAATGAGCGCTTCGATCACGACTCTCATGGTCGCAAGGGGACTACACTGAAGACGCTATAGCAGGAGGAGACAGCGATGACAAACTCTGACCCCCAAAGTACCTTCCAGGGGCTGCCGTTAACCGCGGAGCAGGACGCGGAAGTGAAACACTACATAAAGGTCCGAACCAGGCGTGGCCTGCCATGGGACACGCCGGAGCTGAGCGCGATGCTCAAGGACATGCTGCTACCCCCGGGTGACGGCAACAGCGATGTCGACTCCCCGGAGGACGAAACTAAAGCGGCCGCCGAGCGCGCAACGGCGTCGGTTGACGAAGCGATGGACCCTGTCGAGGCGAGCGAGGAGCGGAATGCAGCCATGGAGTCGGAAAGCATGAAAGGACCCAGACGATAAAACCGCAGGCGATGACGCTTGCTTCCCGGTGGCGCCGTATGTGGGGGATCGTAAGGTATTCCGCATGAGTTGGGTGTGTATGATTTCAACGCTCGAACGCGTGCCGTCGGCCCCGTGACATCGAGCCGCGCGACATCTCCGCTGAACACGAGGGGGCCGGATATGCGGCTGATCGAACCGGATGAACACAGAGACTTTCTGGCGACCTTGGAGTGCCGTGGCTTGGCAGAGGGCGATTTCGATCTTCAGGAAACGGATACGACCGACCCGAAGGGTGATGAGAACCTCGGTCTACAGGGCTATGTCACCATCACCAGGCTCTCGACG
>NZ_CAJNKE010000060.1 GCF_905232215.1 Burkholderia sp. LMG 13014 | reverse complement strand
CACGTCGGCCGCGTGCGGGCTGGCGTGCCAGCGTCCGTTGAAGGTCTTGCCGTGCCAGACGGCGGCGTCGAACAGTGCCGTGTTGTTGCTGCTATCCATGTACGCTCCTGATGAAATCGCGACCCGCCGAATCGAGATCGGGATCACCCCGACCGGCATCCGCGCGACGGTAGGCGACCAGGAGGACACGGCGCTATCCGGGTTTGTTCCCACCCGCCGCACCCGCGCCGGTCGGTGGGGGGAGGCATCGACGTGTGCGGAAACTGAACACTTCGATACGCCGCGCGACGGGCGTGTCGATTCCGCACCCACGGCCCATGCCAAAGTGGCTCTGGCGGCAGTCGAGGGCAACCGGACGCCGGTCGAACCGACGCACCGATCGATGTGCGTCCCAACCGGATCACCGCACAGGAAAGGTCGTTGCAGGCGTGCGCTGTCGACGTGTCCGGCACAGCAGGCCCAACGTCGAACGAGCCATCGGCGAACGTGAAAACCCGGGGCGCCAGGTGCGGTCGGCAACCGACTTGCCGAGAACGCACGGCGTCGTGCAAGCAATGCGAGATAATCGGGATCGTTCCGCAACACAGGCCCGTGCGAAGGCGAGCGCATATCACCGAGGTCGCCGCTCTCGTTGCGCCAGGTTGAAGCACCCGTCGTAGCGCAAACCGTGCCCGAGACAGAAGCAGACGTCGAGCATATGATCGCGACCGGGCCAGCTCCATTTCACAGGGGGTAAATTGACAAGCGACCAATCCGTGCTCGACAGCGCGTACCAGGCCTACCTGCGGGACAAATCCGCGAGCACCGGACTTGCGCTGTGTCGCGCGCTCAGACGCTCGGGTTACGCCGAAGAAGCGATCCGGGTGGTGCAAGAAATTGCAGACCGGGTTGAAGATCCGTTTCTGCGCGCGCAGATCGGTATCGACATGAACCATCTCGGCCTGTTTGCGCAGGCCGAAACGCTGTTGAAGCAATCGCTCACGGAACTTCACCACGAACCCGACCTCCGGGTGTTGAGCGCCGAACTCGTGATCGCACACTACGCTCAAGGTCATTTCCGCGAAGCCCGCGCGCTCGATCGGAGATCGCGCGATGCATGGGGGCGAGCCGGTGTGGTTTCGAATATTTATCCCGCGCACACGAGCGAGTACGGGCGAATTATCGACAAGCTGCTTCGATTCGACGAGTCGGTCGCCGGACGGCGCGTGCTCATCCTCCAGGAAGGCGGTCTTGGCGATGTGATCATGTTTTCCCGGTATCTGCACTTGTTGCGGGACGAAGGTGCGTCGACCATCGTATTGCAGGTGCCACGCATCTTGGCACCGGTATTCGCCGCCTACGACTGGATCACGATTGTCGAGAACGCCAGCGAAGCCATTGATCAAAGCGACGGCATCCTCTGCACCTTCGACCTCTTTGCCCGGTATCAAACGACGCCCTACTTCCCCAGCTGGACGAATCCATACGTACAGGCGCCAGCCGGACGAGAACTGCCGCCACGTATCGCCGACACGTTCAACAATCGACGCGATGGCGTTCGCGAGATCGGTCTGATCTGGCGCAGCAATACTTCGGTGCGCCACGAACCGTATCGATCCATCTCACTGGCGCAACTCGAGCCATTGTTCGGTGCGCCGGCGACCCGTTTCCACGCGCTACAGTTCGGCACGATCACCGATGAAGAGCATGCGCTGCTGGATAAACACGGTATTGGCGTCATTGGCAGCGAGTTGAGCGATCTCGGTGATACGGCCGTCATCCTCGATGCGCTGGATTTGCTGATTACGGTGGATACCGGGCCGGCTCACCTCGCAGGCGCACTTGGGCGCCGAGTGTGGCTGTTGCTGTCGGCCGCATGCGATGAGCGCTGGTCCAACAGCCATCGCGATACGCCGTGGTACCGATCCATGCAGTTGTATCGGCAGACAACGCTGGGCGACTGGAGCAGACCGGTATTGGAGATCGCGGATGCGTTGTCCGGCAACGACTCAGCGTGGTAGCCGATAGCACGTGTTGGCGCCGCGGCACGCGCACCTGTCGGTACGCGTACCCACGGCGTCGTAATTGAACCGGAATGCCGGGCTCCGCACACCTCACTCGTCAAAGCGATGATCGCCGTGCCCGGCGCGCGTCGATGCCCGCTGCGACGACGATGTGTCGCCCGTCACTCCACTTGGCGCAAGCTCCCGCGCGCCGCTTCCAGTGCGTCACGCACCGCCTCGGTAACGCTGCGCCAGTTACCGGGTGCTGCCTGACGAAAGGTCCGGATCTGCGGATACCACGGCCCCGTATCGCCGTGCGTGCCCCAGCGCCACTCCGGCGCACCGAGCATGACCCACGCGGGCAGCCCCAGCGAGCCGGCCAGGTGCACGGGCGCCGAGCAGATCGAGAGAGTCAGGTCCAGGGATGCGGCAAATACCGCCGTATCGTAAAGATCGTTCCACTCAGCGGATCGATTCAGGAGGGACAGTCCGCTACGTGCCGCGAAATCCGGCTCGAGCGGATGCTTCTGAAGCACGAACCAGTCGACGTCTTCAATCTCAGCCAACGGCTGAAGATCTTCAGGTGCGAGACTGCGAGCGCGCCCCGCGAAATAATTGGGTGACGTGTCCCAGCACAAGCCGATTCGCAGCCGGTCGGATGCGCGACGGCGGTCGGCCAGTGCCTTCGCGACGTCCGGGGCGTTCAGCTTGATATAGCCGTCCCGGTAGGTAGGTACCACCCCTTCGCTTGCCCCCAGTCTCGCGGGCAGCAAGTTTTCGAAGATCCAGTAATCGTAGTTGCCCCAGGTCTCGACAGGCCAGGCGCTCAACAATTCGTCGACGCCTTCGAGTTCGCGCAGAAGCCGCATCAACTCCGGTTTGACGCAGAGCGTGACATGGGCGCCCGCCGCCTTCAGGTCTCGGGCATAACGTGCGTACATCAGGCAATCGCCAAGGCCCAGATGGCTGATCACCAGAATGCGCTTGCCTTCGAGAGACTGCCCGCGCCACAAGCGGTCGTGATGGGCGGTCAGGACACCGGGGCCGCTGCCGAGCGATGCAAGATCCGCCAGCATTTCATATCGGCGCCAGCCGGCCTTCGTGTCACCCAGCAGCAAAAGCAGATTCGCGAGGGGAAACAGGACGTCGCCTCGATAGGGATCGTGTTCGGCGGCCCGGTACAGATAGCCCAGGCTTTCTTCGAAGCGCCCCAGCAAGTAGAGCGAGATGCCGCCCTGCACGAGCGCGCCCATCTCCGTCGGGTACTGCTCCAGGATCGCGCGCGCGATGCGTACGGCCCCTTCATGATCTTCGAGGAATCGATGGCGTGCCCGCAACGCGATGGTCAGGTCGCCGAATTCGGCCGCCTTCAAGCCGTGCCGGCGTGACGTATCGAAGTCGAGCATCTGAAAACTCGCGTCGGCCAGCATCAGATGCAACTCGGCATTGGACGGAAATGCGGCCAGGCCGTCTTTTAGACTGGCGATGGCGGCGGCGCGATCGTTCAGATGATTGAAGCAGATCAGCGCCCTTTCGCGCCACGGTACGGTCGACTCGGGTGTCGCGGCGATGGCGCGATCGCAAGCCTCGAGTGCTTTTCCTGTCTGCCCCTGACGCAAGCGTGCGTCCAGATAGGATTTCAGAACGATGTCGTGACGTGGATACTTTTCAAACAGGACCTGGAAAAGCTCGGCCGCCCGGTCGAACTGTCCGGCAGCCTCCGCGTCGCGCACCTGTGCAGCGACGCCATTGAAGTCCTCATCAAACGACATCCCGTTCCCCGATAGTTAGTTATGCAATTCGACAGCATCGACCTGCCCATCATGCTTCTGCGCGCTACGCCACTTGGATGGGCGCAACGCACGATTGCCGATCGGCCACGCCAATTCAGTGTGGCGGCGACTCGATTTCATGGGCCGGACAGGCCCGCATACCGGCGTTCTCCGCAGTGTTCGAATTTCGTCTGGCGGCGCGAGCGCCAGGTTTGAATTTGTTGCGCATTATCCAGCAGTTTCTTTTTCCCCGATATTCGTCGCGCCGGCGCAATTGGGGTGGTCAATCCGCGTTCGCCAGGTCGATGCTGTCCGGCGGCAAACCGCTCGCATATCGCTGCACGACGACGCGGTAAGCCTGCTCCAGATGACGCACGAAGCGACGCGTGTCGAAGAGCGGTGACCGATCCCGTGCGTCACGGAGCTTTTGCCTGATTGCGCCGAGCCTGTCTGGCGAGCGTGCAAGATCCACTGCGATGGCTTCATACGCGTCGAGATCCGGCGCGATCAATTCCGGCAACCCGAGCGCCGCCAGCAGACTCGCGCCATACCGGCTGGCAAACGTGTCGCCCGGAACCGTCAGTACCGGCAACCCGCACCAAAGCGCGCAGCTTGCCGTGGCCCCGGCGTTGAACGGAACGGTATCGAGGAAGAGATCGGCGCAGGCTTGCCGTGCGAAGTGGTCGGCCAATGGCACGCGTGGTGCAAAGACGATCCGTTCGGGATCGAGCCCGCGCGCGGCCGCTTCGCGTCGCAAATTGCCCTGTGCAATTTCGCTGTCTCGACAGTGGAGCCAGAGCACGCTGCCGTCGACCGCCTTGAGGATGCTGACCCAGCGTTCGAACATGAACGGCAGCAGCTTCACGGGATCGTTGAAGCAGCTGAATACGAATCCGTGCGCCGGCAGCCCATAGGCCGAACGATCCAGTCGCCTGCCAGGCTGCTCGCGATGGCGATCGTTGGGCTGAAACGAACCCGGCAGGTAAATGACCTGCTCTGAATAAAAGTGCCGGTGTGTGCGCGGAATCACGACCTCGTCGGCGACGATGTAATCGATATAGTCGGCACCCGTGCTGGCCGGATAGCCCAGGTAGGCGATCTGCACCGGCGCGATGCGCGTCGCGAACACCGTCGGCCGCGCGCCCATGGTGTGTCCGTTCAGGTCGATGGCGAGATCCAGCGTCTCGTTCAGTGCGATGGCAACGATCTCGTCCGATGTCATGCCGTCGACATCGTGAAAGCGATCGAAGGCCGTTCGCGCTCGCCGCTGTGCCGGGTCGTGCGGGTCGTCGAAGAACGAAAATGCATGGATCTCGAACTGCTCCCGATCGTGCAGCTCGAACACTTCCGCCATCAATTCCATCATCGGATGCGTGCGGAAGTCCGATGAAAAATAGCCGATGCGGATCTTTCTGCGCGGCATGCCTGCGGACCGAAAGACCGAATGCGTCGCGGGCCTGGGGATGCGTTGGGCAACATAGATCCGGGCCGCATCCAGTTGCTGCTGCGGGTCGACACATACGGCCAGATAGCGAAACGGTTCGATGGTCGGGCGGCCCTCGGCCACCCGGGAGGCGATGCCCCGCTGTAGCCCGTCAAGCCCGTCCCAGTCGAACGTGCGCAGCTGCGCGGTCAACAACGCGCCCAGCACCCACGGCTCGTCGGGATTGATCGCAACCGCGCGTTTGTAACGCTGGGCCGCCTCGTCGTAACGCGCCAAGCGGTCGAGCATGACCGCACTGTTGTTGAGCGCCCTCGCATCGTTCGGGTTCTGCGCCAGGATGCGTTCGCTCGTCTCCAGCGCCGCTTCATTGCACATGAGCCCGGCCAGCGCGGCGGTACGGTTGTGCAGCAGTTCGATTCGGCCGGGATGGAATGCCAGCCCTCGGTCGCAGCATTCGAGACACGCCTGAAATTGTTGCTTCAGCAACAACGCGTAAGCGCGCGTGCATAGCGCCCTCAACTGGGAAGGATCGAGTTGCAACGCGTGGTCGGTCTGCTCGAGCGCTTCGTCGACGCGGCCAAGACCGTTGAGCGACTGCGCCCGATAGCCCAGCAGGTACGCTCGAACGGACGGATCCGTCGCGGTTGAGAGCGCTGCGTCGTAAAAGGCGAGCGCCTCCGCCAAACGGCGCTGCTGACACAGCTGCAGGCCCTGCGAAAACTGCCGATCCAGTGCTTCCTGGGGTGCCGCCGATACGCGCGACGCATTCCGTTCGTCACGCAGGTGCTCGAGGGCCCCCGCTACACGTTCGACGACATCGTTCCACTGCCCCGGTTCCGATTGACGGAACAGTCGCGCGCGCGGATACCACGGCGAATCGTCGCGATCCGCGAACCAGCGCCAGCAGCCGTCGAAGCGCGACAGGATCCAGACCGGCTTGCCCAATGCGCCCGCCACATGGGCAACCGACGTATCGACGGTAATCACGAGATCCAGATGGGCGATGATCGCCGCCGTGTCCGCGAAGTCGCGCACGTGCGCCATCGGATCGACAGGACGCAGCGACGACGGAATCGTGTCGATCTGCCGATGGGCCGTTTCGCCCTTCTGCAAGCTCACGAAACTCACGCCCGGAATCGTCAGCAGCGGCAGATACGCGCTTGCCGGAAGCGAGCGCCGGCGATCCGTCGCGTGTGCCTGCGGCTGATCGGGGCGCGGATCGCCAGCCCAGACCAACCCGACCTTCAGGACGGCAGCCGGTACGCTGCCCCGCCAGTGCTCGACGAGCGGTGCCGGCACGTGCAGATAGGGCGCCGTCGCGGGTATCGTGTCGAGCGTCGTGCCGCAGCGCAACGGAAGACTCATGATCGGGACCGCGTAATCGTGTGCCGGAAGCGCCGCCGCTTCGTCAATCCCGACGCAACGATCCACGCCATCGACCGTTGCGATCAGGCGCGTCAACGCAGCCGGACACACCACCGTCAGCATCGACACGCCGCGCTGCTTGAGCAGCGGCAGATAGCGCGCGAATTGCACGACATCGCCGAACCCCTGCTCGGGCCAGACGACCAGCGATTTTCCGTCGAGCGGTTCGCCCTGCCAGCACGGCGCCGGCAGGCTTGCCAGCACGCGATACGACGAAGCGTCGCCCCAGTGCGAGGAAGGCTGGAAGCGCGCTTCGTAGTGCCGCCATCCTGCTTCGTACTGCCCCATCGCCAGCAGCACCAGGCTCAGGTTGAACGTGGTCGGCACGCGGTCGTGATCGAGCGTCAACGCGTGTCTCAACGCGGCGGCGGCCTCGTCCAGCCGGCCGACCTCATGCAGCAGCCGGCCCAGGTTGTTCCATACCTCCGCGAACGACGGATCGTATGCGAGCACGTCGCGGTAACACGCTTCGGCTTCGCCGTATCGCTGCTGGGCGAACAGCACGTTGCCGAGGTTGCCGCGCGCCTCGCGCGCGTCGGGTTGCAGCGAAACCACGCGCCGGAAACACGTCTCGGCCTCCGGCAACCGCCCGAGCGTGTGAAGCAGCGCACCGAACCGGTTGAGCGTCGCGGGGGCGTTCGGCTCGTGCACGAGCGATTCCCGATAATGCCGCTCCGCTTCGTCGGCTCGCCCGAGCACTTGAAGCAGCATCGCCAGATCGGCATGAACCACGGCGTCGCCCGGGCGGGCAATCACCGCATCGCGCAACATACGTTCGGCTTCGGCGTGACGGTCCATGACCTGCAGCAGCAGGCCGAGCCTGCGCAGCACCGGACTATGGCCGGGATGCAACGCCAGTACGCGGCGGTAGCAGGCCTCCGCTTCATCGAAGCGATGTCCATCATGAAGCAGCAGGCCGAGATTGACGCACGCATCCACGTTGTCAGGGTGAATCTCGATGGCTCGCCGGTAGCAATGTTCCGCCTCGCCGGCATGCCCTTCGACTTCGAGCAGAATACCGAGATTGTTCAGTGCCTCGGTGTGATCGGGGTAAAGCGCAATCGCCGCCCGGTAATGCCGCGCCGCATCCGCCGCCTGCCCGGCGTGATGCGCAGCGACACCTGCTGAAAATTCCGCGTTTGCCGCGCCGACGCGTGGCGCATCGCTGCCCGTAACGTTGTGTTCGCTCATGTTCGACTGGATGGGTGACGCTTCGCCATGGTCATCGGTTCAATCCGCCCGGTGCCCCGCTCCGGAACAAGCCCGGCAGATGCTTCGGAAACCGATCAGGGTCATATTGCGTGCCGGAACGGCAATGCTGCGGCTGCTGCGGCCATGCTGGCGCGCAGCCTTCACGCACGCCACCGACGACAAGGTGCCCGATTATTATCACGGCGCGACATCCCGGTGCAGCATAAAAATGCATCGCTGCCCGCGACATTTGTTAAATAGCTTGAATGACCGCCAACGGGCCAATGATTTGCCTTACTATCCGCCCGTCATCCTGGCTTATGTCGAATACGGTCGACCGACCTTGGGCAACGGCCGTGGTTTTTTATTGTCGGGAGCTCGAGCCGAGCGCCGATTTCATTCGAACGCTAGGACCGATCATGTTTCAGTCCCCCGGAGATTCCTTCGTCAACGGTTCGTTGCTGGGCCTGTGCGTCGAGGTTCCGCTTGCCGCGATCGTTTCGCTGGCGATGCACGGCGTCGACTGGAACGGGCAACGCATCGCGATGCTCATCGCCACGCCGGTACTGCTCGCGTGTATCGCCCTGCTGACCCGCCCGGTGGCATTCAGCACGGTATGGAAGCACAAGCGCTCGCCGTTCGTGCTCGACGACAATGTGCGCGCATCGATTTACGGCCGGCTCTGCGGGATTGCGATCGGCGTCGTGTTCGGCATCATGGTGGCGACGACGTTCGCCTGATCCGGTCATGCAGGCATTCACGACGCAGCTCACACTGCGCGCAGTCGCGGCTATTCAAGCACGTCACACGGCGCCTGACTGACGAACAGAAGCTCGCGCTGGACCGGTTGCTCGCGCTAATCTGTCGAGCCGGAAGACCGCCTACAACCGCATCAGGCGCCATGCGAAACGCCTGTCCCGGCAACGCCTTGACCTGCTGATCGACCAGATCGGCTGGCTCGACAGACTCGGCGATTTCGCGCTCGCCACGGCCGGCATTTCCGCTGCGAAACTACGCACGCTCGCCCAGCAGGCGATGGTGCTCGACGCGTCGACGCTCAAGAACGACACGCTGCCTGAGAAGCGCTATACGCTGATCGTCGCGCTTCTCAATCGCATACGGGTGCGCGCCCGCAACGATCTCGCCGACATGTTCATGCAGCCCATGGGCGCCATCCACAAGCGTGCGAGCGACGAGTGGGAGGTGATTCAGCGCAAGCAGCGTGATCAGGTCGAAGACCTTGTGGTCCTGCTCAACGGCGTCGCCGATATCCTCGCCGATGAATTTACGAATGCCCCCCCCGCTTGTTATCGGCACACTCCCGCATCACGGTGTCGCTCCCTGCGGCCAGCGGTGCCGTAAAGGCAAGCACGGTTTCGATGAATGCGCGCCGATCTGGGCCGGGCAGCAGGTGCGCGTAGTGGGATGCGCCCGGCAGTTCGGCGAATCGTGTGGAAGCCGCGTTAGTCAGATGTGCCAACAAGGTCTGCGCATCCACCGGCCGTGACCAGAAATCATTGCCCGACCGCAGGATCAGCACGTGCGAGCGGATGAACGACGCATCGAAGATGGGCCGGCCGTTGACCATCAGCAAGGTATCAGCAAGCGGCCCGGTGGGATGGCGAAAACTGGCAGGATGCCGGGTCTTCGCGGCCTTGTCTCCTTCCATGGCCAACGCAACGTAGCGCTCCAGAAAGGCAGGATCGATGCCTTCGTCGCGCCAGCGGTTGCCCAGCGAGCCGGCGGTCGAGGACTGGTAGGCACCATAATGCTTCCGGTCCAGTTGTGCGGGATCGTCCGGATCGCCGAACTCCGCCTGCAAGTGCCAGCCGCCCGCCGGGCCGCCATACGCGCCGTTGTAGTAGATCAGATGCGAGATGCTTTCCGGGTAGAGCGACGCATAATGGCCGAGCCACTGCGAGCCAGTGGCCCATCCCATCGCCGTCAGGCGCGTTTCCCCCGGGTTGCGGCGCTGAATCTCGCGAACGACCGTCGCAATGTCCCGCACCGCCTGGTTGGATCGCACGGCCGGAGGTGCGCCAAGGCGCCCGTCGTCCATTTCGGGCGGAAATTCCGATCGCCCGAAACCGCGCACATCCATGAGATAGAGATGATGTCCGGCTTTTGCGAACGCCTCCGCCGTGGAAGGCTCCCTCGCATCGACGTCCCAACTCGCCAATACTCCCGGCCTGCCGCCGTTGACCAGAAGCATGGGGCCGCGATCGACGCACGCCTTGTCGTCGCGCAGTTCACGCACGAAAATTTTCAGGCCATCTTCGGCCCGTACGGTGTAGTCGCGACGCATCACTTCAGCGCGAATTTCCTGCGCGGAGTAGGAAGCAAAACTAAGTAATGCGGCGATGGCCCACTTGGTATGACGCATCGTGTCCCCAAAGGCAGTAGCGGTAGGGAAGATTGTCCCGATCTATCGATGATCTATCTATAATGGCTTTGAATATTTTTGATATCGCTGCGATATGGAACTTCGCCACCTGCGCCATTTTCTTGCTGTCGCCGAGGAATTGCATATGGGACGCGCTGCTCAGCGGCTTGGCATGGCGCAACCACCGCTCAGTCAATCCATTGCACGCCTGGAAAAGGAACTGGGAATTCGGTTGTTTGCCCGCGCCCATCGGCGCTTGACCTTGACCGTCGCGGGCGCAGCTTTCCGTGAGGAGGCGCAAGCCTCAGTCCACCATGCCGATCGCGCGACCGCCATCGCACAGTCAGTGGAAAGCGGCGAGGCAGGGGTCGTTCGAATCGGGTTCGATTCGGCCGCCCTGTACGAGCACCTGCCCCGACGGTTACTCGCCATGAGGACGCGGTTCCCAGCAATTCAACCCGAATTGCGCGAGCTTTCGACTAACGACCAGTTGAGTGCGCTCGCAAGCGGCAGGATCGATATCGGATTCGCCCACCCGCCGTTCAACTTCGCTGGCCCACTACGTGTTCATCCCTTCACCCCGGAGAACAGCATCGCGGCGCTGTTCGACGACGGACAACACGGAGATACCACGCTGCGGGACATTGCCGACCGGGGGCTGATCTTGTTCCCCGCCTCTCAAGGGCCGGTCCTGCATGCACAATTGCTCGATACTTTTACCAAGGCAGGAATGGATGTGCGGATCGTCGCGGAAGCCAACCGCGCATTGAGCCTCTTATCGCTGGTCTCCGCCGGACTCGGCGCCACGCTCTTGCCGACCTCGACACAACGCCTCCAGTTCGCAGGGGTTCGCTATGCTCGCGTCCTGGACGCGAGTCTCCCGACGTGGCCCCTCGCCATGTTCATGAGCCAGGGGCCCGCATCGCCCCATGTAAAAAGGGTGTGGCGCTTGTTCCAGGAATACGAAGCGAGCGACGCGATCGATAGCGCTCCAACGTCCACGAGAGGCGGCAGCCTTGTCTAATGGTCCGACTGGCGTTGCGGTCGACGCCAGCGGCAACGTGTACGCAGCAGACTCCCGCAACAACGAAATCCGCAAGATGAGGTGTGGCCGGCAAGCGCTCGCCGATAGCAGCCATAGCCGATACCGGACGGCAGCTCTCGTTCAGCGAGGACTGCCGGTCACGCCCTCGCGCTGGAACCCGGCGACGCCGCTTGTCGCAAGTCTCGAGGAGGACGGCACCCGTATCGAAAGCACTCGACGCTGGCGCGTGCTGAGGCGGTTTTTCGTGCTGGTCGCCGATGCGATCCAGGACGAGCTTTCGACAGCGCGTATTCGCCCGAATCTCCCGCTCACCCGGGCGTCTTCTCATGGCCTTCGATCACGTCGCCGCCAGCAGCGCGTTGAACGACGTATCCCAGAGCGGCGCGACATTGGCCGGCCCATCCAGCACACCGATCCGCGCAAACACATCCGCGACCTGCTGATGCTGCGCCACCACGTCGGGCGTGACCGGCAGCAGCGCGTAGTCTTCGCTGCGCTGGTCGAACATCGCGACGAGATCGGCAACCGGCACGCGCGTCTCGCGATTCTGCGCGAGCGCATGGTCGCGGACATGCCCGTTCGCCCACGCATACGCGCGCCGAAATCGCAGCAGCAGATCGCCCGTCGCCGCACGACGGCGCGCATCGTCGAGCGTGCGCGGGTTCGCATAGACCGGAAAATTGCCCGACAGATAGCCCTTCCCCGTCTTCAGCACGCGCGCACCGTAGCGGTTGCGCGCGAGCTGGCCGTTGTAGCCGTAGATCGCCCATGCGTCGATATCGCCGCGGTCGTAGGCGGACAACCCGTCGGTCGGTGACAGGTTGATCGGCTGGATGTCGTCGAAGCCCAGGCCGGCCTCCGTGAGCTGGCGATACAGGAAGTAGTGCGATGTCGTTGCGCGCACGTACCCGACGCGCTTGCCCTTCAGATCCGCGATGCTGTGGATCGACGTGTCCTTGCGCGCGAGCGTGACCTGGTTGTTGAGATCTTCGCGCACGCGGGTGATGAGCCGGACGTTGGCCTTCTGGCGCGCAGCGAACACGGCCGGAATTTCGCTACCCGAACCGATGTCGAGCGCATCCGCATTGAGCGCCTCGATGTGCAGCACGCCGTTGTTCAGCTCGCGCCAGTCGATCCGGTATGGCGTGTCGGCCAGCCCGGCCGCCTGCAGCAGCGCACGCCAGCCGCCCTTGTAGGTCGCGACGCGCAACGTGGTGCCGGCGAGATCGGCGTTGACGGCGGCCGCCGCGAGCACGGCCTTCGCGGCGAATGGGGCCGCCACGACCGCGGTGCCGGCCAGCAGTAAACGGCGGCGTGCCGCCGAAATGGACGACATCGGATACTCCTGTCAGTCGGTCGATCGGATAGGACGTGAAAACCGCCGCGTCAATGCAGCACCGGAAATCCGTGGCGCTCGGCCAGCAGCTCGAGGATGCGGCGCGCGTCGGTGACGAAGCGCACGTCGCCGAGCGTCCGTGCGTCGTCCGGTGCCGGCTGGTCGCGGCCGAGCACGAGGACCGGCAGTCCCTGATGCGCATCGTCGAGCGCGTCGATCACCGCGTGCCGCGGCCGCTCGAAGCCGACGCGTTTCACGTCGATGCGGCCCGCGCGATCCGGCGCGCTCGCGAGCAGCCCCTCGATCGACAGGCCATGCGGACAGACGAAGCGCTGGCCCGGATGCTTCGGATCGGCAAAGCCCGGTTCCAGCAGAAACAGCACATCGCGACTCATGTCAAACGGCTCCCGTATAGGTTGTTCAGCCGGGACGAACGCGCGCTTGCGCGCCCTTCCGTTCCCGGAGCATGCCGGCCCGAGGCCGGATGTCCGACTCTACCGTCCCCCGTCGCAGGGCCCTACCAACGTTTTGCGGAATCGATATGCGGATGCATGTAGCGCATCGGGCACCCACCGCACAGCGTGCGTTGCATAAAAACATCGTGCGCCGGGCCAGATGTATTGCGGATATCGAACGATTTCATCGATCGATATGACGACGCTCGCGCGTTTCGAGCGCGTGACGTTCGCCGTTCGTGCAATGCGTTCGCCGCAGCATGAATGCCGGACGCGATCGCGACGCACATGCCGGGTGTGCGGCAACGCACATTACAAATCGGCCGCGCCGCGATTTACAAACCACGGATCGGCCGTTCGCCGGCGCGACCGTCATCAATAGCATCGTGATCCTCGCAGATGTACCCATAAAAACAGAGGATAGTCATGATCAAAAAATCGGTAGTCCTGGGTTTGGTTTCGATCGCTTCGGTCAGCGCGCATGCGCAGAGCTCGGTCACGTTGTACGGCGTCGTCGATGCCGGTTTCGCTTATACGAACAACCAGGGTGGCGCGAGCAACATCCAGCAGACGAGCGGCAAGCTGAGCGGCAGCCGCTGGGGCCTGAAAGGCGTGGAAGATCTCGGCGGTGGCCTGCGGGCGGTCTTCACGCTCGAAAGCGGCTTCCGGCCAAGCGACGGCGGGCTCGGCCAGGGCGGCCGCCTGTTCGGCCGCTCCGCATACGTGGGCCTGGCCAAGTCGGGCATCGGCACGCTGACCTTCGGCCGCCAGTACGAACCGATCACCGACCTCGTCGCGCCATACTCGGGGTCCGGCTTCTGGTCGCCCGCCACGCACGTGGGCGACAACGACAACATGAACCAGAGCTTCCGGCTCAACAACGCGGTGAAGTTCCGCAGCGACACGATCGCCGGCTTCACGGCCGACCTGCTCTATGCGTTCAGCAACCAGGCCAACGGCGGCGCCGGCACCGGGTTCTCGAACAACAACGCGTGGGGCGCGTCGGCGAACTACGTGAACGGCCCGTTGTCGGTGGGCGCCGGCTATGTGCGCTTCAATCATCCGAATTCGACGTCGAATACCAGCGGTGCCGTGGGCGGCGCGACCTCGACCACCGGCAACGACTACAGCGGCGCGTTCTTCTACGGGCTGAACGGCGGCGTGCGCAAGCAGCAGATCGGCGTGGTGGGCGCGAACTACGCGCTCGGCCGGGCGACGCTCGGCTTCGCGTGGAGCCACACGCAGCTCGACTATCTCGACGGCTCGTCGCGCAAATTCAACAACTACGACGTGAACGCGCGTTACCAGATCACGCCGGCGGCCACGCTGATCGGCGTCTATACGTTCACCGACGGGCGCGCGAGCGGCCTGCCGGGCACCGGCGGCCAGACGCTGAAACCGCGCTGGCACCAGTTCACGCTCGGTTTCGACTATGCGCTGTCGAAACGCACCGACCTCTACCTGTCCGGCATCTACCAGCTCGCGGCCGGCGATCCGAGCACGGCAACGGCGGGCGGCTATCGCACGATCGCTGCGATCTCGAACATCGGCAGCGCGTCGTCGACCAACCGCCAGGTCGCGCTCGTCAGCGGGCTGCGCGTGAAGTTCTGACGGCACGCGCATCGGGCACGGCGCAGCATGGCGCGATAAGCAAAGCGGGAATCGTTGTTTGCCGCGCCGTGTCCGGTTGTCGAGAATGGGCGTTTCCCGCGTGCGATACGTGTTTGACCATGATCGACTCCCGTCTCCCTCCTCGCGCGCCGCGCAGCAGCTGGCGCGCGGCACTGCGCCAGCTCGGCAGCGGATGGGTGGCCGCGAGGTTGCCTGACGGTGGCACGCTGGTGAGCCAACCCCGCGTCCCGCCCGGCCTGCTCGACGTGCCGCTGTCGACACGCGTGCAGTCGCTGCCGCGGCCCTACGGCGCTCCGAAGCCGTACCAACGCGACGTGATCCTCCTCGGCGCCCGCCGTTGCCGTTCGGTGCGTGCCCAACCCGCAAGGAAGCCATCATGAGCGACGCCTCCGTCGCCACGCCGGTCGCGCCGTCGCCGTTCGTCGACGTTCGCTCGCCGGCGGATTTCCCCGACAGCCCAGTGTCGCGCGTCCTCGCGCAGCCGCTGATGCTCGGGCTGTTCCTGCCGATCCAGGCCGGCGGCTGGAGCGCGTCGACGCTGCCGCGCACGACCGACTGGACGTTCGACTACAACGCCGACCTGGTCGCGCGCGCGGAGGCGCTCGGCTTCGATCTCGTGTTCGCGCTGTCGCAGTGGCTGCCGAAAGGCGGCTACGGCGGCGTGTTCGACGGCCAGGCGCTCGACTCGTTCATGACGCTGGCCGCGCTGACCGCGCGTACCGAACGGATCATCCTCGTCGCGACGAGCCACGTGCTCTACGGGCCGTGGCATCCACTGCATTTCGCGAAATTCACCGCGACGCTCGATCACATCTCGCGCGGGCGCTGGGGCATCAACGTCGTGACCGGCCACCGCGCGATCGAGCACGAGATGTTCGGCTGGAACCGGATCGAGCACGACCGGCGTTACGACATGGCCGCCGAGTTCCTCGATGCGGTTCAGCAGTTGTGGGCGCAACCGGACAATTTCAGCTACACGCCCGCGCTGTCGAGCTGGCGGCTGGGTGGTGCATTCGTGACGCCGAAGCCGTGCCATGGCCGTCCGCTGCTGATCAATGCAACGGGCTCCGATGCAGGCATCGACTTCGCGGCACGCTATTCGGACATCGTGTTCGTCACGAGCCCGGCCGGCCACGACGCCGAACGCGCACTCGATGCGCTGCCCGCGCATACCGCACGCGTGAAGGCCGCCGCCGCGGCGCGCGGCCGGACGATTCGCACGCTGCTCAACCCGCTCGTGATCTGCCGCGAGACGGCAGCCGAAGCGCGCGCGTACCGCGACGCGATCGTCGCGCATGCGGATGAAGGCAGCTTTCATCGCTTCGACAGCGATGCCCATGCCTGGCGTGGCGGATTCGAGCAGCGCTCGCAGGCCGCGGCACGCGCGATCGGCGGCAATATCTCGATCACGGGCTCGCCGGACGAAGTCGCCGATACCATCGTGCGACTGCACCGTGCCGGCATCGACGGCATCCAGTTGAGCTTCTACGACTTCAAGCCCGATCTCGACTTCTTTGGCGAGCGCGTGCTGCCGCTGCTGCGTGACGCCGGCCTGCGGCGCTGACGTCAGGAAGTGATTGCGGTGCGCGCCGGCGCGACACGGTCAGGTTAGAACACCCGGCCTTCTGTCAGGTGCGTCGTCACGCCGTTCAGCTCGTAGTCGCCGATCACGCGCGCCTTGTGCAGCAGCGGGTTGTGACTGAAGATCGTGCGCAGGTTGCGCCAGTGCCGGTCGAGGTTGTGTTCGCGCGCCGTCGCCGATGCCCCGCCGACTTCGAACAGCCGCTCCGCCGCATGCAGCGCAAGCTTGCTGACGATGAGCTGCGTGCGCGCCGTGGCGAGCGCACTGTCGAGCACGAGTGCATGCGCATCGGCATCGCCGGCTTCGATCGCGTCGGCGGAGCGGTCGAGCGCCCGCGCGTTTTCGCGCACGAGCGCATCGATCGCGTGGCTGTGCGCGGACAGCTCGCCGACGACCTGCTGGATGAAATGATCGTCGCGCGCGGTCGGCGCCGGGCTGTGCAGCGCCGGGCGGCCGTGCGCGAGCACGTAGCGGCGCGCATCGGCGACCACGTTGCGCACGATGCCCGCGCCCGTCGCGACGAGATGCAGCTGCCGCAGCGCGCCGCAATGGCGGCCAACGAGCGTCGAGCCGTCGCGCGCGGCCACTTCATCCGCGAACACCTGCACGTCGTCGAGCAGCAGGCTGCCGCTCGCGGTCATGCGCTGCCCCATGCCGTCCCAGTCGTCGAGCACCTGCACGCCGTCGCGCGCGACGGGAATGATCACGGCGACGGCATCGCCCTGCTCGTTTTCCACATTGATGCGTGCGAAATCGGCAAACGCGGTGCCGGTCGAATAGTATTTTCGGCCCGCCACGCGATAGTGATCGCCGTCCCGGCGCAGCACGGCGGTGTTCTCGCCGGGCCGCGACGTGCCGCGTTCGGTCGACGCGCCGCCGAAGATCGCGCCGGCCCGCACACGTTCGAGCTGCACGTCGTTGAACGGCGTGCGCGCCGACAGCCGCAGCGTCTCGGTCTGGTCGTAGTGGATCCGCAGCGCGTGCGCGAGATTCGAATCCGCGGCGGCCAGCGTCGCGACCGTGTTGAACAGATCGACCAGCGTGCCGCCGAGACCGCCGCGCGCGACCGGAATCCGCAGCACGCCCAGCGCCGAGCGGCGGAAGATCGCGAAACCCTCGAACGGCAGCTCGCGCCGCGCCTCGCGTTGCGCGGCATCCTGTCCGATCGCGTTCGCGAGATCGGGCAGCGCGGCGAGCGCGTCGCGCAACGCGGCGCGCGGATCGACGGCATCACGGGCAGTCATTCGGCAGGTCCTGGTTCGAGAAGATCGGGCGCTGCGTCGCGCGATCGCGGCATTCGCGAACCGCCACATGCGCAGCATCGCAAAGTATAGGGACGCTCCCGGCGCGCGCGAAAAACCGATTTCAGCTTTTGTTATGCGTGGGCCGGGAATGGTCGCCCACCATCGCGCCGTGGTGGGGTGCGCTGGCGCTGCACGGTCGCGCGTGTCGGATACGAACCGGGCCGAGCGCGGCCGTCGCGACTGCGTCGACGGGGCGACGGGGCGACGGGTCGACGGGTCGAGTACGTGCACGGTGCCTTCCGGATTCCGGATGTCGATCAGCCCGTGCTCGTCGCGGATGCGTATCGGCGGCACGCCCCCCGCTCTCGCGCGGTCGATGCTTTCGCGCACGGCCGGGTGCTGGCCACATCGGCCTTGACGACGGCCGGATGGCATTGGCCGCGATCGGGATCGGAAAGGTCGGGCTCGACGTGGTCGGCATGCCATGCGTCGCGGGCCGTACCAACCGCCGCCCAGGGTTTCCAGCGCGGCGACCTCGTCGGCGTCAACGCGCTTGAGAACACACATTGCAGGCTAGGCGGGCACGTCCCGCAGACGTGCCCGCCCGGGCCTCCCGGCAGTCATGGCCGCCGCGGCGACGCGCCGTGCCGCGTTACTGCTTGCTGCACAGACCCATCACGAAGAAGCCGGAGCCGTTCGGCTCATCCAGCCAGTACATCGTGGAATTGTTGACCGGCAACAACACCGTCGTTTCCTTTTCCTTCGCGAGCTGGATCTGGGCGGCGATCAGCCCGTCGATCCCTTGGGCCACGATCGGGTCGCTCTGGGTACGCGCGGCGGTATCGAGGTCGAACGCCGCGTTGAAGTAGAGCGGAGTCTTCGTCTGGCCGTCCGGACTCACCATCTGCGTGCCGCTGATCGTCGACTGGACCACATCGGCCTTGCCCGTCAGCCGGTTACCGACGGTGGTATCGGGCTCGACACACACCCACTGGCCGTCATAGGCGCCACTCGCGAGCGTGCGCGTCGTCGTGAGCACCATCGAGCCGGTACGCGGCGTGCCCTCGGGCGACGTGCCGAAGCGGTCGACCAGCAACGTCACGTTGCCGCCCTGCCGCGTGACGAATGCACGTCCGTTGATTTTCCCGCCCACCATCATGTCGAACGCGCCGGGATACGTCGCCTGGTCCGGATCCGGCACGAACGTCGCCGTATCGACGAGTGACGCCCCGGTATCCGTGTCCAGGTTCGTGCAGGTATCGGCATACGGCTTGCCGAAGCAGAAGCGGGCGCTGCCGTCCGCGTTGATCCGGACCTGGCCGGCCTCCGGCTCCTGCGTGCCGACCGGCACGCCGTCCTGGCGGCGATCCCCGGCCAGCGACACGAAGCTGTACGCACCGGCCAGCGACGCGACATCGGTCACGCCGTTGTTCGTCAGTGCGAGTTGCCCCTGCAGCAAGCCGCCGCCGCCGAGCAGGTTCGGCACGTTGGACAACGAACCGCTCAACAGGCCCGCGCCGTTGTCGTCCTTCGTCAGCGCAAGCGACAGCGACAACGCGGCGATCTGATCGGGAGACAGCGTCACGCCCGGGCCCGCGGCCAGGTTCGACACCACGAACTGTCCGTTGCCTGCGGTCCGGTAGGTGCCGATCACCTGGCCGGCCAGGCCGAATTGCGAGTTGACGAACGTCAGCGTCAACTGGCCGGCCGCCGGCCGATCGACGTCGATGCGGATCGTATCGCCGAATCCGACCGTGCCGACATAGCTCGAGCCGGACGCGAGCGGCGTCACGGCCGCGCTGGCGGCGCCCGACCCGTTCGTCCCGCCGGGGCCGGTGGTGGCCGCCGGGCTGCCCGAGTCGCCGCCGCCTCCGCATGCGGCGAGCAGGATCGATACGCTGGCGCTGATGCCGAAAACGAGAAGTTTGGAAGATTTCATGGTTTTAATGGGAAGGTGACAAATGGACAGATTCAATGGACAGGTCGACGGCCGGCGCACCGCTCAGGCCGGCGAACCGGCATCGAACGCACGAAAACGTGCGCGCAGCAGCGGATGCGCGTCGACCAGCCGCGCGCAGAGCTCCGGGAAGCGCCGCAGAAACGGAATCAGGGCTGTGTCGTCGCGGGAAAACATGCCCTGGTTCGTCGGGCAATCCAGGACGACCTTGGTCTGGCCGTCGCTGATCTCGATGCGCGGCCAGGCAAGACAGATGAAGCATCCGCCGATAAATATGTTGGTATCCGAATGAAATTCGCGCGGAACGGACTTCATGATGAATTGCAGTGCCCTGGATTCCATGGATGGTCGCAGCCTGTCAGTGACTCGTCCGATTCGCACGCACTCGTCGAATGCATGCGGCATCGACGCTCCGTTCGGGCGTCTTGCCTGTCTATTCGGATCGCCACGGCATTTGTTCGGTCGATGAGCACTTTTTTTTCGTGTCGCACCCAACCGACGACGTCGCGTTGAATGCCATGACACTACCTTTTAGGTTGCATTGAAACTTATTGAGACCTGTCTGTCAACAAGTAGCAATGCGACTATTCAGGTCGTGTCATGAGGTGAGCACATGGACCAAGAAGAAGCACAGGCCCTGGCGGAGTGCGTCGGGCGCGCGATTGCCCGCAAACGGGTGGAAGCCGGTCTGACCCAGGAACAGGTGGCGGAGCAGTTGTCGCTCGGGCGGGAGGCGATCGCACGGATCGAGCGTGGCACATCGATTCCGACCATCGTGCGCCTCGCCGAATTCGCGGCGCTGTTCGGCTGCGCGACCGAGGAATTGCTGACGGGGGCGTCGCCGAGAATCGACGATCAGACGTTGACGATCATGCGCAATCTGCGCGAATTGGCACCGCGGGATCGCCAGATGCTGGTCGAATGGGTGGAAACGTTTGCGCAACGCCTGCGCCGCCATCGCGACTGACCACGCGCCGCGCCGGCGGTGCTATTGCGCCGGGGCACGCCCGGCGCGACGGCCGGCATCCCGCAGCATCAGGTTCAGCGCATCCGACCAGTTCTGCGCGTCACTGCCCTGCCCGCGTGCCGCCCGCAGCTGCGCGAGATCGAGCTTGGCACGCACGACATCCTGCGCCGCCGCACGCGCCAGCCATTTCTCGGCTTCGCCGTAGTCGCGCGCGACCAGCTTGCCCTCGAAGTAGGTTTCGCCGAGCAGCGTCTGCGCGATCGGGTAATTCATCTGCGCCGCACGCCGGTAATACGCGAGTGCCGCGCGCGGATCGCGGGGCGCGCCGAATCCGCCCTCTGCGATCCTGCCGAGCGTGGTCAACGCGGCCGCGTCATTCGAGCGTGCCCGTAACGCGCGGATCGATGCAACGTCCGCATGCTGCGCGGCGGCTTCGATCCGGTGCTCCGCATCGGTCCACGAGTCCTCCCGCTGCTGTTGCGCGT
>NZ_CAJNKE010000059.1 GCF_905232215.1 Burkholderia sp. LMG 13014 | reverse complement strand
GCTGACGGTGCAGCCTGCCGGCGCGTCGCTTCGCAGCGGCACGGGGCAGGCGCGCTCGCTGCTCGTGGTCAGCGCGCGTCGCCAGCGCATGGAGCACGCGCACCACGACTGCCGGTTCGCCCACCAGTTCAAGCTGAGCGACGCACAGGCGCGGGTCAGCGCGCTGATTTTCGACGGACACTCGATCGCCACGCTCGCGCAGACGCTGCACGTCTCCGAGAACACGGTGCGCAGCCATCTGAAGCAGGTCTTCCAGAAGACCAATACGCATGGCCAGATGGAGCTGGTGCGACTGCACGCGCAGCACTGCCCGAACGCCTGAAACCGGCGTCGCCCCGCGCGTCGGCCGATGCCGGTTGTCTCCTCCCCTTCCTCCCCTTCCTTGCCGAAGGCGCTCCCGCGCCGGCGCCATGCCGTCCTTACCGACACGATGACTCACCCAGCTGGGTGAGTCCTGCTCCCGCCGCCGGGTGATGCGCGATTCGTCGCCGAGAGGGATTCGGATTGCAGACCAACTGCCTATAGTTGATGCGTCCGCACTGGCGGCAGGACGCAGGCGGGCCACGACAGCAGGTGAAATAACGAAAACAACCGAAGGCAAAAATCGAAGGAGACGTCGATGCTAGGTTTGACCTTGCTGTACGTGGGCGCCGTGCTGTGTCTCAACGGCCTGTGGCTGCTGGGACGGATCGGCGACCGGGAAATCTGGGTGGTCAATATTTTCTCGGGCGGCGTAACCATGCTGGTGTCGTTGCAACTGATCTTCGGAAGCGGCGCCAGCATCGCGTCGATCAAGGCCGGCGCATTGACGCTGCTGTTCACCTTTACCTATCTGTGGGTCGCGCTGAACCGTTTCAACGGCGCCGACGGGCGCGGCCTGGGATGGTTCAGCCTGTTCGTCTCCGTCACCGTGATTCCGGTCGCCATCGAGTCCTGGCAGCGCGCGGTGACCGCGTGGGACGTCTGGTTCGCATGGTGCTGGATCGGCTGGGGCGTGTTGTGGTTCCTCTATTTCGTGCTGCTGGCGCTGCAGCGTCCGATCCTCCGGTTGACCGGTGTCGCGACCATCCTGGCAGGCATCGTGACCGGCTGGCTACCGGGCTACCTGCTGCTCAGCGGCACGTTCAAGTAAGTCAAGTGAGTTTGCAGTCGGCCATTCCCGCTATCCCGGCGATGGCCGTATCAACCACCAGGAGACAGGCATATGACCGATACCCTCATCAAGGTAGACCTGAAACAATCGGCCTACGAGAACGAGATGGTGCACAACCGCTGGCACCCGGAGATTCCGATGGCGTGCTGGGTCAACCCCGGCGACGATTTCATTCTCGAAACCTACGACTGGACCGGCGGTTTCGTCCAGAACAACGAGTCCGCCGACGACGTGCGCGACATCGACCTGTCGATCGTCCACTTCCTGTCCGGGCCGGTTGGCGTGCGCGGCGTCAAGCCCGGCGATCTGCTGGTGGTCGACCTGCTGGACATTGGCGCCAAGGCGGAGAGCCAGTGGGGTTTCAACGGCTTTTTCTCGAAGCAGAACGGCGGCGGCTTCCTGACCGACCATTTTCCCCACGCACAGAAATCGATCTGGGATTTCCACGGCGTCTATACGTCGTCGCGTCACGTGCCCGGCGTGCAGTTCGCCGGCCTGATCCACCCCGGCCTGATCGGCTGCATGCCCGACCCGAATCTGCTGCGCACCTGGAACGAGCGTGAGCTGGGCCTGATCGCGACCGATCCGCAGCGCGTGCCGCCGCTGGCCAATCCGCCGTTCCGCCCGACGGCGCACATGGGCCAGCTGCGGGGCGACGCACGCGAGAAGGCCGCGGCCGAGGGCGCGCGCACGGTGCCGCCGCGCGAGCACGGCGGCAATTGCGACATCAAGGATCTGTCGCGCGGATCGCGTGTCTACTTCCCGGTCTATGTCGACGGCGCGGGCCTGTCGGTCGGCGATCTGCACTTCAGCCAGGGCGATGGAGAAATCACCTTCTGCGGCGCGATCGAGATGGCCGGCTGGGTTCACATGCGCGTGAACGTGATCAAGGACGGCATGGCCAAATACGGCATCCGCAACCCGATCTTCAAGCCGAGCCCGATTACGCCCAACTACAACGACTACCTGATTTTCGAAGGTATCTCGGTGGACGAGAGCGGCAAGCAGCACTATCTCGACGTCAACGTGGCCTATCGCCAGGCGTGTCTGAACGCAATCGAATACCTGACCAAGTTCGGCTATTCGCGCGCGCAGGCCTATGCCATTCTCGGCACGGCGCCGGTGCAGGGGCATATCAGCGGCGTGGTCGACGTCCCGAACTCCTGCGCGACGCTGTGGATACCCACGCAGATCTTCGACTTCGACATTCGGCCCGATGCGAACGGCCCGGTCGTACACGTCAAGGGCGATGCCGACGTGCTGATCTCTCACGACCTGCACTGAGCTCGCTGCCCAGTTCGCCGCGCGCCGGCCCGGCCGGCGCGCCCAACCCCTGATCCGGAGCCTTGCCGATGCCGATCTATGACTATGCCTGTCCCGCCTGCGGCGACTTCACTTCAGTGCGGCGCATCGCCGAGCGCGATGCGCCGATCGCGTGTCCGGCCTGCGGTGCCGCGGCGCTACGCGTCGTGGCCGCCACCATGCTGGCGCTGATGCCGGCGACGCAGCGCAACGCGCATGCCGGAAACGAACGCAGCGCCCATGCACCGATGGTCTCGCAGGGGCACCGCCATGGGCCGGGATGCGGTTGCGGTGGCGCGCAGGCCCGGGCCTCGTCGGCCGGCAGCGCCAAGTCCTTCGTCGGCAAGCGGCCCTGGATGATCAGCCACTAGGGGGCAGGCCTTGATCGGGGAGCGATGCAGCGCATTGCGTTACGAGGTTCGGCGCGCTCGCTGAATCCCGTCCGGTTGCGGCGTGTGCTGTCGCTCCGCCGCCTGCTTCGCGAATCGAATCTCGCTGCCGACGCTCGGTTCGGTCGCGATGTGTGGGTGGTCGACGCTGACGAGCCGTCGGTCGGTCGACTGACACCAGCGAACCCGGCGCTCGTCCATCAGCGACGAGAACCAGCGCCGCGCGGCAGCGTCGTCGGAATCGGCGATGCGTGCGGCCTGCGTGCGGATTTCGCGCCAGTCATCTGCGGCGTTCGCGATAGTGCGAACGAAAAGCCACAGGCAACCACTGCCCCCACTCCTTTGCGGCCGCGTCAATATCGGCATCGTCAATTTTTCTACGGCAATTCTCAAACCCCGTAGAGCGCATCGCTATTCCGTGGATTGCCAGCGGCAACATTAGCAATCACTGATCAGATCTTCGAACTCGTCACCAGAAATCAAACCATCGATAAAATCCTGCAGGGATGGCGCAACAAACTCTATGACTTCACGTCCTTCATCGTCAACAACGTCTCGATTGAGAAGGTAGATCGCGTGGTCATCAAGCTTCATGAGATGCGGATATCCACTCACATCGAATGCAAATGGAATGTACTGGTGCTTGTCGAACAGTGCTTGCGTATCCGTGTAATCAATATAGTTTTCTTCCAGCGTCGATCCATCAGCCGTTGACGGATACTTAATTGGATAGAACCCATTGAACGTCACACCGTTTGCATTGCAAGGGTCGACCCCCTTCTGGATGTAGCACATCTTGAAACAGTCCGGAAATCCGCCGTTCGCTTTCAAATAATGCTTCCGGAGATCGTCTGGCATTCGGATGCCGAATTGGTTCTCGAAGTTCGAGATATCGTTTTCAGTCAGCGACTTGGCCAACTTGACCAGCTTCAACTGCTTCATGGAGCTCTCCTGGCGGCAGCCACCGCTCTTGGCCATAAACATACCTTACTTGGACGGTTGAGCCAAAAGATAGAAGAACGCGTTATTCGTCAGATAGTGTCCATCCGTACCGTCGAACTTCGCTGCGGCATCCGGTCCCGAAAAAAATCGAATCTCCGGTTTTTCATTTGTCACTCCCGTTTCGCGGTTGACCACGAACGTCTTGTGCGAAAATTTCTTGAGCACTTTCCAGACGGGTTCAACAAATATTTTCTGATAATTGTTGTTCGAATAATGAACGCCGGGGAAGCATGAAGCAGCGGAAAAAGCGCAGAGCATTGGTCATCGTCGGCGCCGTGTCATCGGTTGAGTACGGCGGTTCGGCGACGGCGAGCACGTCCATCATCTGATCCCGTGCCGCTCGAGCAGGCCGCGACACTGATGATCTGCCGGCTCGCCGCCGACGGGCGGTGGATTTCGCAGTTGCTCGACAGCATCGAGGTATCCGCCGACTTGCGCGCAGAGATCGGCCGACAACTCGATGCGATGAGCCGTGGCGTGTTTCCGAAAGGGCGCGACGGGCCCGCGTGATGCATGCGTCGTGGCGCCCGGCCGGCCTGGCGCCACGATCCGGCGGCGATCTCAGAACTGCGCCTGCAGCTTGACCTCCCTGGCATCGCGCCAGACCGTCAGCGGCACTGCCGTGCCCTTGGGGGTCGCAAGCACGGCGTCTCGCAGGTCGTCCATCTGCTTCAGCGGGTGATCGCCGAACCGCAGCAGCACATCGTAATTCTTCAGGCCGGCGTGATCGGCGACCGTGTCGGGCAGCACAGCGAGGATCTGCAGCGCGCTGCCGGGGAGTTTCAGCCCCGTCTGCTCCTGTTCGCTCAATTCGACAAAATGCACGCCGAAGACCGACGGACGGTTCAACATCGCCGCCGGTATCAGCCGGCGGTCATTCGGAATGCTGGCGAGAAAGCGCGACAGATACGCAGCCGGAATCCGGATCCGGAAGCCCTTGTCGGCCACATCGTAGTCCGAGAGGTTGAGCACCAGGTCGGTCCCGCTGATGTCGTAGGGCTTCAGGTCGATGCGGTTCAGCATGATGAAGACGCCGCCGTTCACGGGCCAGCTCTTGCCGCCATCGGCCACCGGGCTCCAGTTCTCGGTGTCGCTGTAGCCGCCGCCGTTCAGCGTCGGAATCGCGACCGGGATCTTGGGCTGCTTGTAGTGGGTGCCGAATGTCCCGTAGTCGCGCACGGTATTGAAATTGCACTTCTCCATCGTATGGAAGGCGACGGCCAGCCCCAGTACGGAATCGTTGCCTTGCGGTGACTGCACCAACGTCAATTGCGCGTTGACGATGCCTTGAGCCGCCGATAACCCCGAATCGCTGATGGTCAATATGGGGGAATCGTAACGAACGTTATCGGGGAACCGCTCGGAGAGCCACGTATAGACAGGCGGCGCGGCCTTTTCCTGCGCCAGTGCGACCTGTGGGGCCAACGACGACATCGCCAGCAGGGCGGCAAATACAAAACCACGTTTCATTTCGGAATGCCCTTTTCTCTGTTTGTTATCTGAATGGCGGCGGGCGAGGATGCCCGGGAACGCCTTGTTTGTTTTTCCGGCTAGCGTATCAGTTTTAAGCGCGCAGGTTGAAGTGCTTTGTTTTCCACCCGCTTGCTCACGATCGGGTAGTTGGTTATTCTGATGCGCATGACCCATTCGCAAACCCGCTCGATTATTTGCGCCGCCATGTTGCCGGCGGGGTAGCGATCGACTGAATGGATGTCGTCACAACCCGCCCGGAAGGCGGGTTTTTGCTTTCTGGGCATTCGATGGAGAGCCTGGACATGCAGACACGGAAGTCACTTCACGCGACGGCATCGAACGATGCCGTGTTGCTCCACATGGTATGCGGCAAGATCGCGGCCGGAAAATCGACGCTCGTCGCGCGGCTCGCCAGTGCCGGGCCGGTCGTTTCGATCAGCGAAGACGCGTGGCTCGCGCAGCTCTATCCGGGCGAGATCCTGTCGATCGACGACTACGTCCGGTGCGCCACGCGCGTCGGCAACGTGATTGCCGATCAGGCCCGCGCGGTGCTGCAGGCCGGCGTATCGGTGGTGCTCGACGTGCCGTTCAATACCGTCGCCGCGCGCGCCTGGGGACTCGCCATTTCGCAGGCCGTTGGCTGCGACCATCGACTGCATTACCTCGACGTCAGCGATGCGGTCTGCAAGGCGCGGCTGCGCGCACGCAATGCGCGAGGCGACCATCCGTTCCAGGCGTCGGACGCCGAATTCGACCGGATCACGCGGTACTTCGTCGCGCCGGCAGCGACGGAAGGGTTGAACATCGTGGCGTATGACGAAGCCGGTGCCGTCAGGCTGTCTTCGTAACGGTGCGGCAGAGTGGCGAACATGGAATATCTGCGTGAAACGCTCGATTTGCCGATGGTGCAGGTTCCCGCCGGCAACATTGCAATGAGGGACGACCGGATCGGCCGCACCTGGTGCGTCGATCTGCAGCGCTTTGCGATCGGCCGCTATCCGGTGACCCAGGCGCAATACGCCGCGGTAACGGGACAGTCGCCTTCGGCGCGCGTCAGCGCGCAATGCCCGGTATGGGTTGCACGGCTCGAAGCGCGAGACAGTCGTATCAGTTGGCAGCGAGGCGCAACGAGGCCGACTCGAATGCAGGCATGCCCGCTGCTTTCGCGTAGCGGGCATCGATCATGCGGCGCGGCTTCAAAGCGTGCCGGGTCCGTTACGCGAGACGGGACCCGTTCGGAACCGGTCGCTCGAGCGTGGTGATCACGACGCCGTCGTCCGTGTGAAATCCGCTCAGCAGAAATTGCGACTTGATGGGGCCGACCTGTTTTTCAGGGAAGTTCAGGACTCCGACGATCTGCCGTCCGACGAGCGCTTCCGGCGTGTACAGGGAGGTGATCTGCGCGCTGGTCTTGCGTTCCCCATATGGACCGAAATCCACCCAGATTTTATAAGCGGGCTTGCGGGCTTCAGGAAAAGGTTCGGCGCGTGTAATGGTGCCGGCCACCATGAGAACCTTCTGAAAATCGTCCCAACTTATCTGTTCCATACGTGTGTTTTCTTCTCTCGAGAAATCCGGCGCGCGTCAATTGAAAAAGGCGCGTCAGAGCCGCGTACTTTACATCAAACGTTCTGAACTGGCGCGCGGATTCGGCTGGTGGGCGCTGGCTACAGCGTCGCGCAGGTCAGCACAGGCTTTGTGCCACGCATGTCTGCCATCGACTGAAAACCGGAAGCGCTGAGCAAACGTCGGACGCTGTGGGCGACCCGCCGGTCTGTCGGGATGCGACGTCGGATCAGCGGCCGGTTCTCACGGCCGCACGGAGATATCCAATGCGATAGCGGTCAGGCACATTCCCTGACGACCGTTAAAAATAATGACGTTCAGATTGTTGACGACGGCCTGTTGTGCCGGCGGCCAGTCCCTGGCGGCGCGGCTTTCCGGCAAAACGTCAGGCTGGCATGGCCCTTGCGTTATCTGGATGCAGATGAACCGGGAGACGTGCGATCCGATGCCAGCGAAACGTACAGCGATAGCGATGATTTTGGGGAGACAGGGGCTGGTTGAACACGGTCGCCGTCGCGCAGATGAATTTCATCCGGAGGTGCTGTCAACCTCTGCCCTCGTGGGTGTGGTGGAAGCAGCATGCGTCAAGGCCATGCGTGAGGATATCCGGGGCGACCAGTGTTCGATCGGCAACGTGATGCACTTCAGGCATTTGGCTCCCACGCCGTCGCAAGCCGAGGTTTTCGCAACGGCAACATTTCGGATGTTCGACGGTGAGCTGTACTGGTTCGATGTCGTCGTAGCCGATGCAGCGGGCCCGGTTGCAAGCGGCAGTCATGCACGTTCGATAGTCGAGCGTTCTGCAATCGGGTTTTAATCCGATTGACGTCGCAACCTCTGATTTCCAACTGAAACGATATCAATTCGAAGTGCTAAAGGAAGGGAAGACATGAAAGTGGAGTCGACGAGAAATCCAGGCAATGCGCTGTTTGACGAGGCATTCGAAACCTTGCCGCTTGACCAGGTGCGCCAGCATCAGGACAAACTGTGGTCCACCCAGTGGGACTACGTCCGTTCCATGTCGTCCTTCTATCGCACGAAGCTGTCGCGCTGGATCGATCGGGAAGTGACATTGGACATGCTTCAAGACCTGCCCTTTACCGAGAAGGACGAGCTTCGGGTCAGTCAGGAGGCGGTATCCCCGTTCGGTGACTACGTCGCGTGCGGCGAGACGAGCGTTGCCCGCCTGCATCGCACGTCCGGGACGACCGGCCGTCCGCTGATTCTTGCGAACAGCGCTTCCGACGCCCGCCGGATTGCACACGTCGGTGCGCGTTCGATGTGGGCGGCCGGTTTGCGCCCGACGGACCGGGTGGTTCACTGCCTGAACTACTGCATGTGGACGGGCGGCTTTACGGATCACACGATCCTCGAAGCGACCGGTGCGACGGTCGTGCCATTCGGTGTCGGCAACACGCGTGTGCTGATCGATTCGATCGTCAATCTCGGCATCAATGCGATTTCGTGCACCCCTTCGTATCCGGGGCTCATCGAACAGATTCTGCGTGAATCGGGCGGCCTGCGTCCCCGCGATCTGAAACTGACGTTGGGGCTGTTTGGTGGAGAGGCGGGGCTCGACAATCCGGACCTGCGAAACGCGATGGAAGAGAAGTGGGGCTTCAAGGTGCGTAATGCCAATTTCGGGCTGTCGGAGGTGCTGAGCATCCTGGGTGGTCAAACCGACTGGACCCACGATTTGTTGTATCACGCGAGTGACGTGGTGTTTGCGGAGATCCTCGATCCCGCGACGCTTCAGCGCCTCCCGATTGCAGAGGGGACCGTGGGGGAACTCGTCTGTACGCACCTGCAGAAGGAATGTCAGCCACTCGTTCGATACCGGACGCGCGACGTCGTGACCGTGACCGGCGTCGACCGGGGGCCGGACGGCCGGACGGCGTGGCGATTCCGGGTCACCGGCCGGACCGACGACATGTTCAACGTACGCGGCATCAATGTGTTCCCGAGTGCCGTCCGCGTTGCCGTCGAATCGGTTCCGCAATGGGCATCGGGCATCTTCAGGATCATCCTGAAGGGCGACGGCCCGTATGACCGGATCACGATGGCGGTGGAAGCGGCGCAGGGTTTGCCGGCCGACAGTTGGGCAAAGGCCAGGGAGCAGGTCGAGGCGGCGATTCGCACGAAGGTCGGTTCGACGGCGGAAATCACGATGGTGCCGTTCGAACATTTCCCGCGGACGGAAGGTAAAACGCGTTGGGTCGAAAAGGAGGCGTGATGCGCTACGCAAGAGTCGAGAAGTCGGGCGCCGTGTCGACGGTCGTTCTTGATCGCCCCGAGCGCTTGAATGCGATCAGCGGCGATTTGCTGGACGACCTCCATCAGGCATTGGTCGAGGTCAACGCCGATGAAGGGTGCAAGGTCATCGTCTTCACGGGCGAAGGTCGGGCATTCTGTGCCGGCGACGATCTCAAGGAATTTGGCAAGCAGACGGAAAGCGATGCGAGTATCCGCAGCCACGTCGAACGCATCCAGCAGATCACGCGCGATCTGATGTTCAATGGCAAGCCCGTGATCGGCGCCGTGCACGGCTTTGCCGTCGGTGGCGGGTTCGAGTGGCTGCTCAATTGCGATCTGGTCGTGGCTTCGGACGATCTGGTGTGCTTTTTTCCGGAAATGGCGTGGGGGCAGTTCGTCACGGGCGGGGTGACGCAACTCCTGCCTCAAAGCGTCGGCCATCAGCGCGCCATGGAGCTTTGGCTGCTGGGCGAGCGTCAGTCGGCCCAGCAGCTGGTTGCGCTCGGCCTCGTCAATCGGGTCGTCGAACGGGACAAGGTCCTTGAAACCGCACGGGAACTTGCGACGCGTGTTTCCGAACGCTCGGCATTTTCGGTATCGAGGCTGAAACGCCTGCTGACGACGGAGCTTTCCACTGATCTGGGCCGCAGTCTCGAGCTCGAACAGGCCGCAACCGTTGCAGCGTTTGCGACACCCGAGGCCGCCAGACGCGTCCAGGCATTTGCCACGAGGAAATGACCATGAATATTCAAGCATTGACGTTCGACTATTTCGGCACGCTGGTGGATGTCGACAAGGGGGGCATGGCAGGGATCGCCGAAGTCATGCGTATCCTCGGGGTCGACTCGCCCCGTTCCGTGTTCGATGTGTACCTCGACTGGGATATGCGCAACGTGCAGACCTATCGAGGGGGCGCGTACCGGAGCTACCGGGCGGTCGCACAGGAAGCGTTGACCGCTTGCATCGATAGCCTCTTTCCGAAGGCGATCGACGGTCACGACGTTGAAAAGCTCACGGACGTGCTGCTCACGCATCTGGTCGAGTCCTCGCCGCCGCATGAGGATGCCGTCGCGTTTCTCGACTGGGCTGGGTCCCGCTATCCACTGATGCCCATCACCAACATGGACAGCGACCTCTGGCGGCGCAGTCAGCTGGTGCGCTACTTCGAGCATGTCACCACCGCCGAAATGGCCAAGGCCTACAAGCCTTCCCAGGTGATATTCAGCCTGGCACTGGACCGCCTCGGGCTGGATGCGCCGAACGTGTTGCACTGCTCGCTCGCCAGCTGGGCGGATGTCGATGGCGCAAAGCCGCTTGGCATGCACGTGGCATGGGTCAACCGCACCGGTGACACGCTCGGCCCCTGGCAGCCACGCCCCGATTTCGAGTTCGACACGTTGTCGCCTGTTCGGGATGTCCTGGAACAGCTGCCGTCCAATGCTTCAGGGGAATCGAAATGAACCGCCTTGCCTTGATGTTTGCAGTCGCCGCCGTCGGTGTGAACGCCACGGGCATTGCGTCGGATGCGCGTGCCGATACCGTCGTCAAGATCGGCGCGGCGGGCCCCCTTACCGGAAGTTCGGCACAAAGCGGGAAGGATGATGAGCGCGGCGTACAGCTGGCCATCAACGAACTGAATGCCCGCAAGCTTGTCATCGGGGGGCAGCCGGTGAAGTTTCAGCTGGTGTCCGTCGACGATCAGGGCGATCCGAAAGTCGGCGTCAACGTCGCGCAAAAGCTCGTCGACGACGGCGTGGCCGCGGTTATCGGGCACTACAACTCGGGCGTCAGCATTCCCGCTGCGCGCATCTACAACGATGCGCACGTCGTGATGATCACGGGTGCATCGTCCAATCCGCAACTGACGAAGCTGGGATTTGCCTACGTCTACCGCCTCGCGACCAATGACAATGTCATGGGCGGCCGCATGGCGGACTATGCAGCCAACGTACTGAAGCTCAAGCGCGCGGCCGTGGTCGACGATCGGACGGCCTATGGCGCCGGGGTCGCGGACGTGTTCGTCAAGACGGCGGAGAAGGACGGAATGACCGTCGTGGCCCGTGAATACAGCACGGACAAGACGACGGACTTCAAGGGCATCCTGACGCACATCAAGGCGCGGAATCCGCAGGTGGTGTTCTACGGCGGCTACTACGCGCAAGCGGCGATGCTGGCACGCCAGATGGTGGATCTCGGCATCAATGCGGTGCTGGTGGGCGGCGACGGCATCTGTTCACCGGAGTTCAGCAAGCTGTCGAACAACGTGCTCGACAACAGGATGTTTTGTGCGCAGGGCGGCGCGCCGCTCGACAGCCTGCCCGACGGCAAGCGTTTCCAGAGCACATTCAAAAGCGCGTTTGGCGCCAACGTGGATACCTATGCGCCAGCCTTCTACGCTGCAACGCTGGTCGTAGCGGACGCGATGCAAAAGGCGAACTCGACGTCACCCGAAGCGTATTCGAAGGTGATGCGCCAACAATCGTTCACGAGCATGCTCGGGCCGGTGAAGTTCGACGATCAGGGCGACTGGATCGATGCCCCGGTGACCGTGTACAAGCTGTTGGGCGGCAATCTGACCCCTGTCTCCGCCAAGTAGCGAATCGAAGTATCGACATATCGAAGTCGGTCTCCTGTCGGTGCCTTTGTAACGTTTGGGCCGTCGAAAGACGGCCCCTTTTTCCGGGTTCCGGATGCCGGGCAATCACCCGCGCAATCGCGCGCGCTTCATCCAGCCCTGCGACCCGGTAACCGCAGTGCGGATGGTTACTCCGGACTGGGCACGCGTCAGATCGGCAAATCGACTGCCAAAAGCATAAGAAACCGAGACGGACGTTAATTTTTTTAACGGAATGATTCGTGTCGGGCCTTCCAGCACGGCCCTGCGAAACCCGCCGGGCGGAACCGTCCACCTGCCAATCAGCCTGGCATGGGTATTGCTGCGTTGGCTTGACCAAAAAAGGAGATTACATGATCAGCTCTGGAGCAACGGCGACCCTGACCCGCCTCGTTGGTGTACAAGACCTGGCCTCTGCGTTCGGCAACGACTCGGATGAACAGTACCCGGATGTGATGTCGACGCCCGCGATGCTCGGGCTCATGGAGCGCGCATGCGCGGAAATCATGCGAGGCGAACTCGACGGCGATCAGCTGTCGGTCGGCGTCACGACGCAGCTGACGCACTCGGCACCCACCCCGGTAGGCGCGGAAGTGAGCGCCACGGCCAGCTTCCGGGGGCAGGAAGGGAGCCTGTACGTATTCGACATCATCGCGCGCGATTCGAAAGGCCAGGTTGGAAGCGGCACGCATGCGCGCGCGATCGTCGACCGTGCGGCAATCGAGAAAAAGGCGGCGTCGCGCCGCTGATCGCAGTGATGGCCCGGGACGTCCTCGGTTCCCGGAGCCTGGGGCGATCCTGTATCGCTGTCGTCAGCGGGCAGGACAGGTAAGGGGCTTGTCAGCGCACGCCGGGGCCAGCCGCGTGAACGCGAAAGCGTTCGTATCAGGAAAGCCGGGGTGCGCGCTCGCGGCGTCGACCGGCGGCGGCGTGCGCATCGGTCATGGGGGCGGTACGGGGATCAACATGAAAGTTTATGCCGCTGGTAAGCTGGCCGGGCCTGCCACCGTTCTGCGAACGCTAATGAATGAGCGAAATCTCCGCGCTGCCGATCGATTGCGCGACCTGCGGTCAGCGATCGATACGGCTTGCTGGCTCGATGCAAGATGCGTCGCGGCGCATCGGTTCGGCGCTTATGTCCTTACCTTGAGCGACGAAGCGATCCCGCTCGAGCCGGCGGACGACCATGCGGAAGCGTTGCCGGGCGTGTGCCAGGTCGATGTCGGCGCGCTGGATCTCGAGCGCTTGCTGAGCGTTGCCCGCGATTCACTTCAGGAAAGCGATACGGTAACGGTCGACGTGCCTTCTGCCGGCGCGGCCGATCTTCACTGCGTCGCCACCCGTGTTTCGATCGGGTCTTCGACGGTCTATCTCTTCGTGTTGAAACCCCGCGCGAGTGACGCCCGGCCACTGCACGATCTGCTCGCGTTACTCAGAATCACCTTGAGCGTTTCACTGAGAAGTTACTTCGATCTCGTCGCGCACCAGACGCTGGTGGAGGAGCAGAGAGCCATCATCGACCACATTGGCGACGGCCTGATGGTGCTCGGTCAAGGTGGCGTCGTTCGACATGCGAGCACCGTGGCAGGACGCATTCTCGGGATTGATCCGGTGACGAGCATTGGTCGGCCGCTCGGCGAGCTGATCGACTTTGAGCCCATCATCGCCCCGATATTCACGACGGGCGTGGGATACGTGGACCGCGAGCTCATCATCGACTCGCCTGCGCGCCATCTGCATCTGATCGACACGGCAATCCCGGTCAAGAACAGCTGCGGTCAGGTGGTGTCCGTCGTCAACACCTTCCGCGAGATCAAGCGCGTGCGCAGCATTGCCGGTAAATATGCAGGCAACTACGCACGTTATACGTTCGAGAGCATCGTCGGGCAGAGCGACAGCCTTCTGGATGCAGTCAGCGCCGCCCGCAAAGCCGCACGCGGTGCGGCGAACCTGCTGCTCAGCGGCGAAAGCGGGGTGGGCAAAGAGGTTTTCGCGCAGGCGATTCATAACGCGAGCGCGCGTCAGGCCGAGCCCTTTATCGCGATCAACTGTGCTGCGCTTCCGCATGACCTGATCGAAAGCGAGTTGTTTGGGCACGCACCGGGCAGTTTCACCGGGGCGACCAAGGAAGGGCGCCCGGGCAAATTCGAATCCGCGGATGGCGGCACCGTGTTTCTTGATGAAATATCCGAGCTGCCCATCGATGTTCAGGCCAAGCTCCTTCGCGTGCTTCAGGAGCGGGAAGTGACAAGGCTCGGCGATACCAAGGGAATCCCGATCGATGTGAGAATCATCTGCGCGAGCAACCGGGATCTCGAGGCCATGGTGGCCGCGAAGGAGTTCAGAGAGGATCTGTACTATCGCTGCAACGTCATCGAGATCGCGATCCCTCCGTTGAGATCGCGCAAGGCGGACATCACGGCGACAGCGAATTTTTTCCTGAGCAAGTACGCGGCGCTGCTCAACAAGAAGATTTTCGGTTTCAGCCAGAAGGCGCTTGACCAGATGAACGCATACGCATGGCCCGGCAACGTGCGCGAACTGGAGAACCTCGTCGAACGAACGGTGAACCTCAGCGAGGAAGGCACCATCGACGACGTGTCGGCGCTATTGCGTCCATCCCGGGTCGCCGGCAGTGGCGCTGAACCGGCGTCGACGCCCGAGCGGCCGGACACGCAGGGCAGACGAGGCGATCAGGTGGTCCAGTCGCTGAAGGACGTCGAGCGACACGCCATCAGTGAAGCGCTTGCCGCGTGTCGGTTCAATGTCACGCGCTGTGCGGCCATCCTCGAAATATCGAAGCCGGCGCTGTATGCAAAAGTGAAGCGATACAACATCAAGCTCGAGCGGCCATTGCATTAGCCAGGTGGGGTGACTGCCGACCCGACGGCACGTGTCATTTCTGTCCGCCTCGCATGGTTCGATCTTCCTGCCCTCGACATCGACGTCGTGGTAACAGCCTGGGCAGCGCCCGCGATCAACCGGGCGCCGCTTTCTGCGACGCGTGTGCCGCCAGCGCGTCGATGGTGACGCGCAGGCGCGCGGTCATGCGCGTGGTTCTGGACCACAGCACATGAATGGGCAGCGGCGCCGGCTGCGCATCGGGCAGGACGACGGCAAGCCGTCCCGCCCGGATGTCGCGCTCGGCAAACCAGCCGGGCAACTGCGCCAGCCCCCGGCCTGCCAGCGCGGCATCCTTCACCGCCGCCAAGTCGCTCAGGCGCAGGCGCGCCTGGCGCGGCAGGTGGCGTGCCTGGCCCACTTGGGCCACTTGGCCCGCCTCGCCGCCAAACTGCCAGACTTCTTCCATGCCGTTGCGCAAGCGGGCGATGCAGTCGTGATCACGCAGGTCGTCCAGGGTGCGGGGCGTGCCGCGCCGCGCCAGGTAATCCGGGGCGGCGCACAGCCACAGCGTCTGTTCGCCCAGCGGGCGAGCGACGTGCGATGCGCTGTCGTCGAGCTGGCCGATGCGTACCGCGAGGTCGATGTTTTCCTCAACCAGATCGGCGGCCCGGCTGGAGAATTGCACATCGAGGTCGAGTGCCGGGTAGTGCTCGGCCAGCCTCATGAGAATTGGCAGGACACGCTCGCGCCCATACAGCGTCGGCAGCGCGATCCGCACCCGGCCCGAGGGCAGCAGGCGCCGCTCGGTCAGCACCGACTCGGCCTGATCCAGCTCGGCCAGCGCGCGCAGGCAGCTTTCGTGGAAGGCGACGCCCTCATCGGTCAGCGACATGCGCCGCGTGGTGCGCACGAACAGTCGCACGCCCAGGCGCTGCTCCAGACGCGCAACGGCCTTGCCGACACTGGAGGGCGACATGCCCATCTGGCGCGAGGCCACACTGAAACTGCCGCACTCCACGGCCTGGATGAAGGCGAGGATGCCCTGGAAACGATCGGAAAGCTGCATGGCTATTTGATAGTTCGAGTATTTAATCCTGGTATTGAGTGTATCAATTCAATCCCTGCTTTATTGATTAGCATGTCCTGCCTATCTGCACGCGCCGTCTGGCCGTGCGCTTTCAGGAGTGCTTTTCCATGTCTCGCTCGTCAAGCCGGCAGCGCTGGCTGGCCCTGGCTGGCATTGCCATCGCCAGCTTCCTGGGCTGCATCGACTTCACCATCGTCAATACCGCGATCCCCGCCATCCAGTCGGCTTTCCACGCTGAAATCGACCAGGTGCAATGGGTCATCACCGCCTTCGTCATGGCCTTGTCCAGTTGCACCATCGCCGTGGGGCAACTGGCCGACCGTCATGGCCGCCGCCGGGCGATGTACATCAGCATGGCGTTGTTCGGCGTCACCTCGCTGGGCGCCGGGCTGGCCTCGGACCTGACTGCGCTGGTGGCATGGCGGGCGATGCAAGGCATGGCCTGCGCCGGGCTGTACACGGCGTCGGCGGCGCTGGTGGCGGAGATGTTTCCCGAGCAGGAGCGCGGCAAGGCGCTGGGCCTCCTGTTCAGCGTCAATGGTCTGGGCCTGGCCATCGGGCCGGTCCTGGGTGGCGTGCTGGTGGATGCGCTGGGCTGGCGCTCGATCTTCCTGGTCAACGTGCCGCTGATCGTGATCAGCTTTGCGTTGTGCGTGGGGCGGTTGCAGGCTGGCCTTGCGATGCCGGTGCGACGACGCTTCGACTGGCTCGGCATCGCGTTGCTGCTGGCGGTGTTGCCGTCCTGGCTGACCGCGTTGATTCATGGTGCCGACTGGGGCTGGGCATCGCCCGCGACCTTGGGGCTGCTGGCGCTCGGCAGCGCGCTGGCCGGTGTGCTGGCGTGGGTCGAGCGGCGTGCGCCGGTGCCGCTGCTGCGGCTGGCGCTGTTCGCGCAGCCGCGCTTTGCGGTTGCGGCCTGTGCGACGGCGGCGCTGGCCTTCTTCTACTGCGCCGCTTTCTTCCTGATGCCGTTGTACCTGGGCGAGTTGCGCGGTCAGGACAGCGCCGCGACGGGCTGGCTGCTGTTGCCCACGACGGCCGTGATGGCGCTGATCGCGCCATGGGCCGGCCGCGGCTGCGACCGGTTCGGCACCGGGCCGGTGATGATGGCCGGCTTTGCCGCGCTGCTGCTATCGGCCCTGATGCAGTCGGCCTTTACCGCGACGACGGGCTGGCCGTGGGTGCTGGCTGCGTTCGCCTGCATGGGTATCGGCTGGGGCTGCGTGCTGGGGCCGTCGATGACGGCGGCGCTGTCGGCACTGCCCGAAAACCTGGCCGGCACCGCGCTGGGCATGGCGACGACCGTGCACAACGTGGGTGGCTCGGTTGGACTGGCCGCCGCGACCGTGCTGTACCGGCTCGCCGCGGAGCACGGTGGCGGCTTTGTCGCCGGCTACCGTGGGGTCATGCTGCTGCTGGCACTGGTCTGCGTGGGGGCGCTGGCCGTGCTGGCGCTGGGGCGCCGCGCGCTGCATGTGCATTCCGCCCGTGCTGCGTCGAATGCTTGAGGGCTGTTGCCCGGTGTGCTTCGGGGCATTGCCTTGGGGCACGCCTCTTGTGTCGCGGGGAACCGCTGTGCGGCTACCAACGGCCTGCCAAACCTGCCGACATCCAACAGGGTTGGCCGGCCGACTGCGGGCAAGCAGACCCGCAGGTCACCATCGAAGCGGAACTTTGGCACGCACCGACGGCGGCAATCACCGCGTTCACGCGCGACGCATCTCGTGCGGTGCACGCCAACTCAAGGGGCACTCCATTGGGCAGGCGGGCGGACAATCGAGCAATTCGTGCCGTCGGTGTGAACACAGACTCGTGTTTCACGATCGATAGTCTCACCACACATCCGGCCGACTACGACAATGCCAGCGGGACGTGGCGCATCAACAATTCGGTCAACTACGTGTCCAGCGTGTGCGACGAATTTCAGTTCGGCGACGTGAAAGCACGCCGCGTACCCGCATGACTGCATGAGTGCATGAGTGCACGACAGCACGACAGCACGACAGCACGACAGCACAACCGCACAACCGCACAACCGCACAACCGCACAACCGCACAACCGCACAACCGCACAACCGCACAACCGCCCGACTGCCCGACTGCCGAAGCCCGTTCAAGCCGGGCCGACCGCAGACAGTCGCTTGCTGGCACGACTCCCCCCATCCCCTGTCGCAATCGTCAAGATTCGCGTCGCGTGCAGATAAAACCCTCCCGTTTCCCCCGCCGTTAACCCGTTCGCAGCCGATGCGTCGCGTGTTGCGACGCGGCGCGCGTCTTTCGTGATCCGGAATCCACATCCGCCGCTGGCCGCATCTGGCCGGCGCAAGGGAACGTCATGCGAAAACAACTCACTATCCGTGGTGGTCTCGTCGCGACCATCGCCGGCTATACCGTGCTGCTCGTGCTGGTGGTCGGCGCATGCATCGCGGCCCTCTATATGGGCAACGGTTCGCTCGAAGCGATGTACCGCGATGACACCGCGTCGCTGCTGCACCTGAAGACCAGCTCGGAGCGGATGCTCGTCCTGCGCGAACGCATGAGCGACGTCGCGCAGATCATCAGCGCCGGCCAGTCGGGCAAGGAAGAGGGGGCGAAACTTCACACGCTTCTCAAGCAGAGCAACGACGAACTGGACGCCTACACACGCCTGCACGCGCGCAACCCCGACGAGCAGGCGCTGTTCGACACGCTGCAGACTCGCCGTCGGGCCTTGCTCGACAGCGTGTTCCTGAAGGCGCTGTCGCAACTCGACGGCGACGACGCGTTCGGCTTCCTCGATACGCAGCGCGCCGCGCCGGCCGCGCTGTTCGCGGCCTACCAGGAGGCGATCGATGCGCTCGAGTCGTTCCAGGTTGCCCGCGAAAAGGCGCGCTACGATTCGGCCGGGGTTCATTTCCACCGGATCGTGTGGGGGATGGCGGCGGTCGCGGTCTTCGCACTCGTCGTCGGCTTCGTTGCGCAGCGCATGCTCGCGAAGGCAATCATCGAACCGATCAAGCTCGCGGTCGACCAGTTCGAAAAAATCTCGAAAGGCGACCTGACCGGCACGGTCGTCGTGCCCGGCGAGAACGAGATGGCCTATCTGCTGCATGCGCTGAAGCGGATGCAGGACGGCCTGGTCGGCACCGTCCACCAGGTGCGCGCGAGTACGGAGACGATCGTCGGCGACGTCCGCACGATCGCGAGCGGCAACGTCGACCTGTCCGAGCGTACCGAGCAGCAGGCCGTCTCGCTGCAACAGGCGGCGGCGAGCGTCGAGCAACTGACGGCGGCCGTGCGCCAGAACGCGGACAACGCGCGCGATGCGCGCACCTACGTCGAAGGCGCGGCGGGCATTGCGTCGCGCGGAGGGGAGGCGATGCAGCGCGTCGTCGAGACGATGTCGGCGATTTCGCACAGTTCCGCGCGGATCTCCGGGATCGTCGGCGTGATCGAGAGCATCGCGTTCCAGACCAACATCCTTGCATTGAACGCTGCCGTCGAAGCCGCGTGCGCAGGCGAGCAGGGGCGCGGCTTCGCGGTCGTCGCGACCGAGGTGCGCGGGCTCGCGCAGCGCTGCGCGTCGGCGGCGAAGGAAATCCGCGAGCTGATCGGCCATTCCGCGCAGCGTGTGGAAGACGGCAGCGGTCTCGTCGCACTGGCCGGCTCGGCGATGGCCGAACTCGTTGCCGCGGTCGAGCGCGTCAATACGATCATGAGCGAAACCAGCAACGCGTTCGAGGAGCAATCGTCGGGCATCGAGCAGGTGAACGCCACGGTCATCCAGATGGAGCAGACGATGCAGCGCAATGCCGCGCTGGTCGAGGAAGCCGCGGCCGCGGCGCTGTCGCTCGACGAACAGGGCGCGCGGCTGAGCGCGGCGGTCGCGCAGTTCCGTTTGCGTGACGAGGCGGTCGCGTGATGCACGGGCGTTTGCGCCCGAATGCGGACCGTCGTGCGCGGATGCCGCGGCAACGCGGCGATGAATGGCGGGCGTCAGACGATGCGTCCGACGCATACGGATCAGCCGGTCAACGGAGACGCACATCCGGAGCATGCGTTGAAACCGCTGGCCAGTATGCAACCGGGCCGGGTTTGCGCCGATGATTTGTTTATAAGCAGGGGCCGGGGAAGATTTTCGGCAATCGATAGTTTCCATGCGGCGCAGGTTGACTAAGATCAAACACTCGTGCGGACGCCCAAATCGATAACTGGTCCGCTGGCGCTCGGATCATGGACAACCGCACAGATTCCCCTTCGCTCATTTCGCTTCCGGAAAGCGAGCATCGCCCCCTTTCGGTGCGCGCGAAGGCGCTCGTATTCGCGGACCCGGCGTCCCGTGCGGTGCTGCGTTTCGTGGAGCAGATCGGGCCAAGCCCGGCACCCGTGCTGATTCTCGGCGAGACGGGCACCGGCAAGGAGCTGGTGGCGCGGCACATCCATTCGGTGAGCGGTCGCAGCGGTGCGTTCATCGCGGTCAACTGCGGCGCGATCAGCCAGCAGCTTGCGGAAAGCGAAATGTTCGGTCACGAAGCCGGCGCGTTCACGGGTGCGCAGGGGCGCCGTGCCGGCTATTTCGAGGAAGCGCACGGCGGCACGATCTTTCTCGACGAGATCGGCGATCTCGCGCTGCCGCTGCAGGCGAAACTGCTGCGCGTGCTGCAGGAGGGCGAGGTGACGCGGGTCGGCGCGACCCGCGCGCGGCAAGTCGACGTGCGCGTCGTGGCCGCGACCAACGTCGATCTCGAGCAGGCGGTGCTGGCCGGCAACTTCCGGATGGATCTGTTCTACCGGATCAATCTCGCACGCGTGCGGCTGCCGCCGCTGCGCGAGCGGCCGCAGGATATCCTGCCGCTCGCGGAGCATTTCCGCGGGCGTTATTGCGTGCAGCTGAAGCGGCCGCAGCCGATGCTGTCCGAGGGCACGGTCCAGGCACTGCAGGCTTACCCGTGGCCCGGCAATATCCGCGAGCTGGAGAACGTCATGCATCTCGCGCTGCTCGTGTCGAACGGCAACCTGATCCGGCCGGAGCACCTGAAGTTCTCGGAGGCGCTCGCGGGCTTTGCGCGTGCGGATGCCGCAGCGTCGACACTGCCGCAGGACGACATCCGTGCGGGCGTGCGACGACTGTTCCGCTCGCCCGGGGAAAGCCTGCTGCGCGACATCGAGGAGCTGATCGTGGGCGAGGCGTTCGAGCATTGCCGGTTCAGCCAGGTCCGCACGGCCGCGCTGCTGGGCGTGACGCGCAACACGATGCGCACGCTGCTCGCCCGTCATGGCCTGCTCA
>NZ_CAJNKE010000058.1 GCF_905232215.1 Burkholderia sp. LMG 13014 | reverse complement strand
TGCGTTCTGCGCGTTCACCGACGTGGAGGAACAGGCACGCTCGTTCGACGGCTGGAACATGAACTACACACAGATCTCGGGCGGGCTGTTTCACGGCTCGTCGTCGATCATGTCGCTGGGCGGCATCAAGCTGCTGGTCGAGGATCTCGACAAGGTGATCCTGCAACAAGGCGCGGTGCCGTCGGAGCGGATCGCCGTGGCCGTGCCGCTGGAACTGGAAGGCCACGCGCGCCTGTGCGGCGAGAAGAGCGGACGCGACAGCCTGCACGTGTTCTCGAGCCAGCCGGAATTCGAGTTCTATTCGCCCGACCGCCATCTGCTCGTGAATGTCGAGATCGAGCCCGAGAAACTGTCGACGCAGGCGCTGCGCACGGTTGCCGCGTCGCTGCGCGCGCAAACCCATGCGCCGGTGATCCCGATGGCGACCGGCGTGGCCGACCATCTGCGCGACCTGCTGCGCCAGACGCTCGCCGCCGCGGCAAAAAGCACGCGCGTCGACGACGTGACGACGCAGGAGCGGATCGAACTGCTCGAACGCACCGTGCTGTACGCGATCTCGGAAGTGATGACTGTCGCGACGCCGGACGCCGGCGCACAGATCGTGCGCCCGACGAAATACTGGTCGCTGGTCAATGCGGTGCGGGAGCGGTTGCAGGACGCATCGACCTGCCCGCTGTCGATCGCCGAACTGTGCGTGGAACTCGGCGTCAGCCGGCGCACCGCGCAATACGCGTTCCAGGATACGTTGAACCTGAACCCGATCGCGTACCTGCGGGCCGTGCGGCTGAATCACGTGCGCCGCGAGCTTCGGCTCGGCGACTCCGTGACGTCCGCGGCCACCAAATGGGGCTTCTGGCACCTGAGCAGTTTTGCGCAGGACTATCGCGCGATGTTCGGCGAACTGCCGTCGGCCACCGCGAAGCGCTACGCACGCCAGGCCCTCTAGCGCCTGTCGTTCACTCAGTCGTTCACCTTCCGGCGGCCGGTGCGAAGGAATCCGCCCCGGCCGCCGCCCTGCCTGCTACGTCACTCGTCCTGCTGTTCCTGCTGCGCCTGCACCTGCCGCTGCTGGATGAACTGCCGCACATCGCTCATCGTCACGCGGCCGGTGTGCTTCGCATCGATCTCGTCGAAGTGCTTCGACACGAAGCCGAGACCGCTGCTCTGCGCCTGCGCCTTCGTCACGGCCGCGCCGTTGCTCAGCACCGTATTGGCACCGAGCCGCGCATCGACACGTTGCTGCGCCTGCTGCTGCAGTGTCGCGCCGGTCGACGGCAACACCGGCGCCACTTTCGTGGCAGGAAAGAACGGACCGTCGACACCGTGCCCGCCGTGCGGCAGCTTCACCGGCGCCACCGCCTGCGGCGGCAACGCGTAGGCACTGCTCATCACGGCACCGAGGACGATCAACGGAGACATACGCCGCATCAAATTGATTAGGGACATGATCACTCGCATTCAATGGATGAATAGAGGGTTCCTTTGACAAGGAGTCCGTCGCTCGGGGGCGCTCAAGGCGCCGCCGCCAGCGTCGTCGCGGCCGTTGCGCCCGGGACGCTGCCGGTCGGTACGCTCGGCGGGTTTTCATCCGGCCACGGCGGCGGCAGCGTGTGCAGCGTCAGCGCCGTCGGAATCCGCGCGCCCTTGTAGAACGTCTTCAGATCCCGCTTCATCTGCGGACGGGCGACGTCGTCCAGGTAGATCATGTGGCCGCCCTGGAAGAAGTTCACCTGCAGCTTCGGATTGAAGCCCTTCACCGTCTGCAGCCGCGCGAGTTGCTTCTCGGTGTTGAAGAACGGCGTCGCGAGATCGTGGAAGCCATTCTCCGCGAGCACGCGAAGCTTCGGGTTGAGCTGCAGCGCACCGAGCAGATCGGGGATCGTGTCGGGCATCGGCTGGCCGTCGTGCGTGAAGTCCCAGACGCCGATGATGTTGTCGTTCAGCGGCAGGTACGTCGCGTTCGGCGCGGTGTAGCCGAGGTAATCCGGCATCTGCGTCGCGAGCGCGTTCGTGAACGGCTGCGAAATCAGGATGTCGGACGGGTCGCCGTCGTTCTGCAGGCGCGGATCGGAGTTCGGCAACGACACGCGCCCGTCATACCGGCCGATCGTCGTGCCAGGCAAGAGGCTCGTGCCGAACGGATTCGCGTTGAAGTAGCCGCTCAGCGCCTGTTGCGTGAGGCTCGACGGGATCGACCACAGCTTCAGCGTCGCATCGCTCGGGAACACCGGCGTGCCGAGCGCATCCGGAATGCCGAGCTGGCTCAACACCCACGACTGCGAATACTTCTGCAGCTGGTTGTAGATCAGCGTCGTGAACAGTTCCGTCTGCAGTGCGTACAGACCCGGGTTCACCGGTGCCGGCGAAACCTGGTTGAAGTACGCCGCGACCGCCGCATAGCCCGGCAGGTAGCCGGCCACGGTGTCGGTTTCGAGCAGCAGCCCCTCCGTCGACTGCGTGATCGCCACGGCTTCCACCGCATCCGCGAAGTAGTTCAGGATCGCCGACTGCAGCACGATGCCCGTCAGGTGCACGCCGGCCGATTCGAGCGCCAGCGCGAGCATGTCGGTACGCGGCGTGCCGTACGATTCGCCGTACAGGTAGATCGGCGACGTGCTGCGGCTGTTGACGTTCAGGTAGCGCTGGATGAAGTCGCGCATGATGTTCACGTCCGCATCGGAACCCCAGTACTTCTGGTTGGTGTTCGGCAACACGGCTTCCGACAGCCCGGTGCCGGGCGGGTCGATGAACACGAGGTCGGTGGTGTCGATCAGGCTTTCGGCGTTGTCGACGAGCGGATAGTTCGGCCAGTTGCTGCCGAACAGCGGATCGGGCGTGGCGACGCGGGTCGGCGCGAACGAGCCGAGCCGCAGCCAGATCGACGACGAGCCGGGGCCGCCGTTGTAGACGAACGTGACGGGGCGCGGCTTGCCGGTCGTGCTCGGCGCGGTGTACGCGACATACGACATCGACGCTTCCGCATTGCCGTTCGCGTCCTGCGCGGTCAGGTGGCCGGTGGTCGTCGTGTAGTTGACGGTCGTGCCGCCGTTTTTCCACTGGTAATGCATGACGGCCGTTTTCTCGGACACCTGCCCGGGGGCAAGGCCGTCGGTCGCATTCATCGAATACGCGACCGGGTCGACGTAAGGCTGGTTGGCCGGCGTCTGGCCGGCCGCTTGTTGCGCGCTGGCCTGCTGGCTCGCGGTGGTCTGCGCGAGGCTCGACGCACCGACGGACGACGAATCGTCGCCGCCGCAGGCCGCGAGCGCCAAGGTCAAGACGGTCAATGCACCTAGCCCGGCCAACCGGCCGTGACGGCCACGGCGGCTGCCGGTACAGCTCCTGTCTGGTTTCATCTCTGTCCTTTGGTACGGATACCGCTTCACAAAGGCCGCCAACGCCTGCGAAACGCGCAGACCGACCCGCCACTCGCGTTGCACGGTCGGCAGTCGGCGGTTGGGGATTGGACTTCTAAGAGACTGAACTTGATACAGACACAGCAAACTGCTGGCGAGAATGGTGCTCGGACGCCCCCTGCAGTCTGGACAACTTTTATATGACCAAAATTTACGACAACACAAAAATAGGCGGTGCTGCGCCGCGTTGTCAAAGATCATTCGGATATTAAAAATCCCGCAATGATGCTAACGGCGGACAGTGTCTGGCAATTGAAAGAAAGCGGGATTATTTGTGCATTGCGCGCTCTGCCGGCAATAATCCGCCGAATCTGCCGCTTTTCTCGCACAACCAGGCTCCCTTTACTGGCGCTGATGCAGCGCCTCGAAAGCCTTCATATCGACAGAATTATTCTTTCATTTTAATTATCTTCGATCGATTAATTCAGCACGACATCACGCATAGATCGTCATTCGATGATTCGAATCACTTCAACCATTCTTCAATTGACGCGCTTATCCGTATCACGCCATCCATAAAATACCGATTTTGCTAATTTACGAAAATTTCAGCGGAATTATTTACCCGTGGTCCAGCCGGTTTGTGCGGTGAAAATGAAGCGCGGCGTGCAGCCTCGCCGCACGCCGCGCCTCGACCACGGTCAATTCGCGTTCAATCCGCCATCACTTCCCGCCGCCCGGCATGGCGATATCGATCAGCACCGGATCGTGATCCGACGAGCGATACGCATCCGGCGAGTAGAACGTCTTCTGTTGCTCCGCCGATTTGTACGCGAGCGTGTATTGCAGCGCGAGCGGCTCGTCCGCGTTGATGTGCCATTCGTGCACGGCCTTCACGTGCGAGGCGAGCGGCAGCGTCGCGAGCGCGTGATCGAGATAGCCTGCTTCGCCGTTGTACACGTAGCTGTACGCATTCGCGCCGATCAAGCGCGCGACGAGGTTGCGATAGCCGCGCGTTTCGAGCGCGCGGATCGGGTCTTCATACGTGTAGCTGTTGAAGTCGCCGATCAGCAGCACACCCTGGCCCGCGACGCCCGTCGGGTTGCCGGCAAGCCAGTCGGCGACCTTCGCCGCCGCGCGCGTGCGCGTCGGGTTCCAGCAGCCCTGGCCGTCGCCCTGGTCGAGATCGTCGTTCGCGGCGTCCGGACAGTTCTTCGACTTCAGGTGGTTGACCGCGACCGTCAGCGATTGCTTGTTGCCGCCGATCAGCCGGAACGACTGCGCGAGCGGCTGGCGGTTCTTGTCGTCGATCGCGAGCGTGGCCGTGCGGCCGACCGGTTCGACCTTGCGGCTGTCGTAGATCATCGCGACCGTGATCGCATCGCCGCCGAGGCGCGACACGCCCGGATCGACGACGCGCCAGTTGCTGCCGAGCTTCGCCGCGAGCTGGCGCACTGCGCTCAGTTCGCCGTAGCCGTTGTTCTGGACTTCCATCAGGCCGATCACGTCGGCGTCGATCGCCTTCAGCGCGCTGACGATCTTCGCTTCCTGGCGCTGGAATTCCTGGAAGTTCTTCGCGCCGCGGTTGTTCGGATCGTCGAAGCCGCCGCCGAGACCGTTGCCGTTGAAGTAGTTGAGGACGTTGAACGACGCGACGCGCAGGTTCGATTTCGGATCGCGCGCCGGGGCGTTGGTGCGCGGGTTCGTGCGCGCTTCGAATGCCGGCACGGCGGCACCCGGCAGCGGCTGCACGCGCCAGGCGCCGTAACGCACTTCGAGCACGCCTTCGATGTCGCGCACCGTGTAGCCCGCACGCAGCGTATTCGCGGCCGACAGGCCCGGCGCCGGGTACGGCACGGTCGCGGGGTTCTGCTTGTTCGAGCCGTCGTCGAGGATCAGGCGGTTGCGTGCGTTCGCATCGATCTGCGTCTGCGCCTGCGCGGGCGGCACGACGCTCGTCGGCGTGCGCAGGCGGCCGTTGCTGAGCATCACGCTGCCGTAGCGGCCGAGCTCGTAGTTGTCGGTAACGTTCAGCGTCTGCGGCAGGCGCACCAGCATCCCTTCATACGCGGCGAACGTGTTCGGGCTGTCGACCGGCAGCGTGAGCGTCGCGGGCGTGACGGTCTGGTTGTTCGCGCACACCGCGATCGCGCCCGACTGCGTGAGCTGCGTCTGGCCGTACTTCTCCTCGACCTTGCCCGTCACGTGCACGAGGTCGCCGGCTTTCGCACGCACTTTCGGTGCGTAGACGAACAGCCCTTCGGACACGCCCGGCTGGTTGCGGCGCTGCGCATCGGCCTGCTGGACGAAGAAGCCGCCGAAGCCGTCCGTGCCGCCGAAATCGGCGGTGACGACGGCTTCGATCGATACGTTCTGGCCAGCGAGCGGCGACGGCGCGCCCGGCCCCTGAATATCGGCGATCGGCGTCGTGCTGCCGCCGCAGTTCGGGCTGACGGGCGCGGCAGTGGCGGCGAAAACCGGCGCGGCGAGCGTCGGGAGCAGCAATAGCGGAGTGATGAGACGGATTGTCGAGCGCATGACGGGGAATCCCGGTTGTGAGGGTGGCGAAAGCTTAGCGGCGCTCAATGACAGTTTTTGGTAATCGAAAGACAGGCTGATGTAATTGTCGTTATCGCGCTGCGATCGCCGTCGAGCGCGCGTTTACGCCTGAAAAAGCGGGGAAATCGTCTGATGAAAACACGCCGTGGTCGTGACGATTGCCCCGCGTGCCTTCTCCACCACGGCGTCGCAGCGCCGCGCCGTCGCGCTACACCGTGCCCGGCAATGCGCTCGACACGAGCACGGCCGCGACCATCAGTACGCCGCCGAGCACCACTGCCTCGACCCGCAACACTGTGCCGAACCGTTGCAACGCACTGGCCGGCATCGAGGCTGCCGGGTCCTTCAGCACAGCCATCAACTTCGGCATCCCGAAGAATCGGTTGTGTCCACCGAGCGCCGCCGCGATCAGCACGAGCGCAAGCTTCAGCAGCAGGATCTGCCCGTACGTCGACGCGAGCAGGTTGGCGGGCGTATCGACGCCGCGCCAGCCGTTGTACGCGCCGGTCGCGAACAGCACGATCAATGCGTAGGTCGACGCATCGGACAGCGATTGCACGAACGATGCGCCGGTCGTGCGTTCGCTCGCGGGCATGCCGGTCAAACGTGGCATCACGTCGAACGCCGTCACGAACACGAGCCCGACCCATGCGCTGATCGCCAGCAGATGCAGCCAGTCGATCCACACCGGCACGCTGAACCATCCCGCATCCACCGGATGCCCGCCATTGCTGCGTGCGAGCGCGACGCAGGCGAGCGCGGCCCACATCGCGAACGGCAAGCGCGTATCGTTCGCGCGCCTGACGAACGACAGCACCACGACGACGAGCATGAACACCGCACCGGCCAGCCACGCATGACCGAATCCCGTACCCGCGAGCATCGCGCGGACGGACGGCCCCGCTTCGAGCAACGACACCTCGCTCATCAGCGCGCAATGCGCCCAGAACGCGGTGATGCTCGCGGCGAGCGATACGACGGACGCGATGCGCAGCGTCGCGACGAGCCGCCGCCCGATGCCGTGCTGCCACGCCGACGCGCCGCGCGCGAGCCAGTGGCTGCCGAGCAGCGCACCGACGACGACGGCGAACCCGGCGTTCTGGATCGCCACCGACACGAGCCGCAGGAGGCCGACAAGGCCGTCGTTCATCCCTTCACCCTGAACGTATAGGTGCCCTTCGTGCGATGCGCGTCGGCCGTCATCGCCGCCCACTGCACCGTGTACGCGCCGGGCGCGAGCTTCGGCATCGCGAGCGTCATCACACGCGGGTTCGCCGCATCGACCTTCGCTTTTTCCTGCGTGACGGCATTGCCGTTCGCATCCGCTACCTTCACCGAGCTGAACGCCGGTTCGAGGTCTTCGTTGAAGGTGAGCCGCAACGTGTCGGGCGCCGTATCGACCGTGCTGCCCGTGGCCGGTGCGGCGCTTTCCAGCTTGCCGTGCGCCGACGCCGCAACCGGTGCGGCCGCGACGATCGCGCCGGCCACGGCAAACGCGGCCAGCCGCGCGAGGTTCGGGATCTTCATGGTCACGCTCCGCGTCACGGCTTCTTCAGCTCGACGACGGTCAGCGCACCGTCCACGTCCTCGGCAACGAAGTCGATCTTGTCGCCCGCCTTCACCTGCGACAGCATCGCCGGGTCCTTCACCTTGAACACCATCGTCATCGCGTCCATCCCGAGGTTGTCCAGCGGGCCGTGCTTGATCGTCAGCTTGCCGGTGGCCGTGTCGACCTTGCGAATCTCGCCGTGCGACATCCCCTGTTGCGCCGTGGCTTCCTGCTTCGCACCACCGCTCATGTCCATGCCCGCCATGTCGCCGGCCGCGTAAGACGCCGCGGAAAACGCCAGCGCACACCCCATTGCCATTGAAACCAGTCCCTTCTTCATCGTGTCGACTCCCCAGTGAATGAAATGAAACCGGCGGCCCGCCTGCGCGCAGCCGCCGCATGCTGCTGCTCAGCCGTCCGGCAGTTCGCCGGTGTACTCGTATGCGACGGTGCCCTTCGGATGCCTGAACCAGCCCGGATCGCGATAGTCGTTGCGGCCGAGCCCCTGCCGCACCTTGCAGACCGTGAACATGCCGCCCATCTCCAGCGGCCCGAACGGGCCCGTGCCCGTCATCATCGGCAGCGTGTTGTCGGGCAGCGGCATCTCCATGCCGCCCATCGCGCCGCCCGTGCTGCCCATCGCCATGTAGTCGGGCACGAGCTTGCCGATGCGCTTCGCGAGATCCTGCTGCGGCACGCCGATCAGGTTCGGTACCTGGTGGCCCATCGCATTCATCGTGTGATGCGACTTGTGGCAATGGAACGCCCAGTCGCCCGGACGATCGGCAGTGAACTCGATCGCGCGCATCTGGCCCACCGCGACATCGGCCGTCACTTCCGGCCAGCGCGCGGCCGGCGGAATCCAGCCGCCGTCGGTGCCCGCGACTTCGAAGCTGTAGCCGTGCAGATGGATCGGATGGTTCGTCATCGTCAGGTTGCCGAAACGAATCCGCACGCGGTCGCCCGCGCGCACCGGCAGCGGATCGATGCCCGGGAACACACGCGAGTTGAACGTCCACATGTTGAAGTCCGTCATCTCGTTCACGCGCGGCGTGTAGCTGCCCGGATCGATGTCGTAGGCAGCCAGCAGGAACACGAAATCGCGATCGACCGGCATCGTGCCGCGATCCTTCGGGTGCACGATGAACATGCCCATCATTCCCATCGCCATCTGCACCATCTCATCGGCGTGCGGGTGATACATGAAGGTGCCGTGCGCTTCCAGCTGGAACTCGTAGACGAAGGTCTTGCCGGGCGGGATATGCGGCTGCGTGAGGCCGCCGACGCCGTCCATCCCGTTCGGCAGCCGCAGCCCGTGCCAGTGGATCGTCGTGTGCTCGGGCAGCCGGTTGGTCACGAAGATGCGCACCTTGTCGCCTTCGACCGCCTCGATCGTCGGGCCCGGCGACTGGCCGTTGTAGCCCCACAGGTTCGCGTTCATGCCGGGCGCCATCTCACGCACGACGGGCTCGGCCGTCAGGTGGAATTCCTTCCAGCCGTTCTTCATCCGCCACGGCAGCGTCCAGCCGTTCAGCGTCGCGACGGGCGTGTACGGACGGCCGTTCGGCGGCACGAGCGGCGGCTGCGTAGCGGCTTTCGCCATCGTGGGCGCTTCGGGCAGCGATGCGGCGCCGGCCTTGCTGACCATTGCGGCGCCCAGCAGCGCGGCACCCGAGCCGCTGAGAAATTGTCGACGGGACACCATGTCAATGACCTTCCGGATGCGGTTGCGTCGCGGGCGCCGGTTGCGCCGCGGATGAAGAAGCCGGCTGCGGCGCAGCGTCGGCGTTTGAAGTGGCTTCGGGCTGGCTGGATTGCGTCGCGCGCGGCGTGGCGCCCGGCGACGGCAGCCGGCCCCCGACGGCCATCTGCAGATCGGTTTCGGCGAGCCAGTAGTCCTTCAGCGCATCGATGTAGCCGTTGACCGCGCCGACCTGTTCACGCGCATCCGTCAGCAGCTCGAACACGCTCGCGAGCATCCCGTTGTAGCGCAGCAGCAGCTCGTCGGAGATCGTCTTGCGCAGGGGCACGACTTCGTCGCGATAGTGGGTCGCGACGTCGTAGCTCGTCACGTATGCCGCATACGATTCGCGCACGTCGGAGCGCGCATCGATCGCCGTCTTCGCGAGCCGGTTCGCCGACTGCATGTAGACGGCCTCGGCCCGCGCAACCTTCGCGCCGCCCCAGTCGAACAGCGGAATCTCGACGCTGATCTCGTAGCCGTGCTCGTGTCCCTTGCCGGTCTCGTAGTTGTTCACGTAGCCGAGATCGACCGCATTGACGAAGCGTGTCGCTTTGCTAAGGCCAAGCGACGACGCGACGCCCTGCGTCTGCAGCTTCGCGGCCTGGATGTCGAAGCGGTTGCTCATCGCGAACCGTTCGAGATCGGGCAGGTTCGGCCGCGCTTTCGGCAGGTCGGGCAAGCGCTCGGGCAGCGTGTACTGCGTGCGCTCGCCCCACGGGCCCATCGCGCGTGTGAGCTTCTCGCGCGCGGCCACCGCCTGCTGGCGCGCCTTCGCGTGCTGCGCAACCGCATCGGCATGGAACGCCTGTTCGCGTGCGTAATCGAGGCGGCTGAAGTTGCCGGCCTGCCGCATGCGCAGCGCGAGTTCGGCGGCCGCGCTCGCGGCCTCGCGCACCTGTTGCGCGTAGTTCGCGGCCTGCTCGGCGGCAACGGCCTCGACGTATGCGCGGCGTGCGTCGGCTGCCGCCTTCAGCATCGCGTCGGCCGTTTCGAGCTTGGTCTGCTCGAAGCGACGGCGTTCGATGTTCGTCGCGAGCGGCATGGTCAGCAGCGCGAACACGTTCGCGGAGAACGTGCGGCCGAGCGTCAGCTCGCCGTCGCCGGCACGCGTGCGGCTGAACGCGAAGCGCGGGTTCGGCAGCCGGCCGGCCTGCACGAGATCGGCCTCCGACAGCCCCAGTTCCGCGTATGACGCCTGCAGGCCACGGTTGTTCAGCAGCGCGACCTGCACCGCGTCGTCCATCGACAGCGGCTTGGCAAGCAGTTCCTTCGTGCGCTTGTCGACGGCTTCGCGGTCGGCGTCGGTCCTGACCACGATCGCGTCTTTTCCGATGCGCTCCGACGCGGCGGACGACACCGCGTCGAACCCGCCGTCCTTCGAAAAGGTCGTGCAGCCCGCGAGGAACGCCAGCACGGCAGCGGCCGCGCCGATCCTCGGCGATATCGCAAGCATCGTCATGGCGCGGCGCCTCCGTGCTTCGAATGCGCAGTGCCGTTTCCGGCCGCACCGCCCGTCGCACGTCCTTTCGCGGGCCGTTCCATCACGTCCCGGTTCAGTTGTTTCCAGCCCGGGCCTTCGTCGTCCCGATACGGCCGGTAGCCGTCGAATGCGGACGTCACGGTGACATCCGGCACCGCCGCGGCGGCATCCGCCGGATCGGGCAGCGGGGTTTGCGCAGGCGCGAGCGACGGCACGAGGGCCGCCGCGCCAAGCAGCGCCGCAGTAATCAATCGCATGAATGAGTCTCGTCGTGAGTCGTCCGGCGGACTGGGTGCCGCCGCCGGAGCGGTTTGCAGAACGCGGCCGGTCGGAGCCGCGGGCAGGGGCTAGACGAGAAGCCGGCGCGGCGGCCGGTCGATGCCGCCGGTCAGGAACGACACGACGACCGGCGTCGGCGCGAAAGAGACGAGCGCGATACCAATACCCGACGCAACGGACACCGCGGAGAGATCCGCCATGCCGGTGCCGAGGCAGCAGGACGCGCACGCGGAGCACGGCTGGGCATGGCGCGCATGATCGTCGTGCTCGTGCTGATGCTTATGCTGGCCACCGTTTGCGCCCGGCATCGCGTGCGGCGCTGCCCAATCGTCAGCGCTTGCCCCTCCTTCCACGTGCGGCATGGCAACGACCGCACCCGCGCCCGCGCATGCCATCGACACGGTCGCGAACGACTGGATCGGCAGGCTCAGCGCCAGCAGCACGACGAGGACGAATTTGCGCCAGTACGACATGGATGCGGAATCAGGCAGGCAACGACCGGATGGGCCGGTGCGGCGCCGCGACGGCGCGCTCCGGGGACAAGACGGCCGCAGCTTATCGCCGCCGCGGTGACGACGACATGGCCGAAACATGACGGGCGTTTCATGACAATTCCGTCATCCGGTGGTCATCCTTCGCGCACGCGCGGCGCCGTAAGCTCACGCGTTACACTGACCGGCTGGAATCTCGGATGAATCACGGACAGCCTGCCTCACCATGCGGATACTGATAGTCGAAGACGAACCCAAGATGGCGTCGTACCTCCGGAAAGGGCTGATGGAGGCGAGCTACACGGTCGACGTCGCGGAAAACGGCAAGGACGGGCTGTTCCTCGCGCTGCACGAGGATTTCGATCTCGTCGTGCTCGATGTGATGCTGCCGGAAATGGATGGCTTCGAGGTGCTCAAGCGGCTGCGTGCGCAGAAGCAGACACCCGTGCTGCTGCTCACGGCGCGCGAGGCGATCGAGGACAAGGTCGCCGGGCTCGAACTGGGCGCCGACGACTACCTGCTCAAACCGTTCGCGTATGCCGAGTTCCTCGCGCGCATCCGCTCGCTGCTGCGGCGCGCGCCGCGCAACGTGCGCGACATCCTGCATGTCGCCGATCTCGAAGTCGACCTGATCCGCCGCCGCGTGCGGCGCGCCGACACCCGCATCGACCTGACCGCGCAGGAATTCGCGCTGCTGCAGTTGCTCGCCGAGCGCGAGGGTGAAGTGCTGACGCGCACCTTCATCACGTCGCAGATCTGGGACATGAATTTCGACAGCGACACGAACGTCGTCGATGCAGCGATCAAGCGCCTGCGCACGAAGATCGACAACGCCCATGAGAAGAAGCTGATCCACACGATCCGCGGAATGGGCTACGTGCTCGAGGATCGCTCGTGACCGCGAGCCCGGCCTCGTATTCGCTGCTGCGGCGCCTGACACTCGCGTTCGCGGTCGTCGCCGCGCTCGTGTTCGCGCTGACCGGCGCGTACCTCTATCGCTCGCTGTCCGCCGAGCTGACGCGGCGCGACGACATCGAGATCTCCGGCAAGCTCAACCAGTTCCTGCAGCTCGCGCGCGCGAGCGGATCGATCGCCGCGCTGCGTGCCGATCCGGCCGTGTTCCACGAGGTGCTGCTGTCGCACCCAGGCGTGTATCTCGGTATCTACGATGCGCAGAACCGCGCGATCGTCGAGCATTCCGACGAAGCCGGCAATACGCTGGCGTCGGTCATCTCGGCGCCGCACCCCGCCGGCAGAGCCAGCGGGCCGTTCACCTGTTCGCCGCCCGGCATCGGCACGTCGCGTTGCGTGTATGCACGCGCCACGCTGCCATCGGGCGATGCGATCCAGGTCGCGCTTGTGCGCACGGCGACCGATCGCCACTCGCTGCTCGAAAGCTATCGCATCGACATCTGGCTCGCGGCGGCCGTGGGCGCGCTGCTGGTCGGCGCGCTCGGCTACGCGGTCGCATCGCGCGGCCTGCGCCCGGTCGAGAGCCTCGGCCGGCAGACGTCGCGCATCGAGGCACACAACCTGAACGCGCGGCTCGACGCGCGCGGCGGCCCGGTCGAACTGCGTGAACTCGCGACGTCGGTCAACCGGATGCTTGACCGCCTCGAACGCGCGTTCGTGCGGCTGTCGCAGTTCTCGTCCGATCTCGCGCACGACATGCGCACGCCGCTCGCCAACGTGATCAGCTCGTCGCAGGTCACGCTGTCGCGCGCGCGCACGACCGAGGAATACGAAGCGCTGATCGATTCGAACATCGAGGAATGCGAACGGCTGCAGCGGATGATCGAGAACATGCTGTTTCTCGCACGCACCGACAATGCGCGACAGCACCTGAAGACCGCCGAACTCGACGCGGGCAGCGAGCTGCGCCGGCTCGCGTCGTATTTCCAGGCGCTGGCCGACGAAGCCGGCGTGCGCATCGATGTACGCGGCGAAGCGCCGGTCGTCGCGGATGCGACGCTGTTCCGGCGCGCCGTCAGCAACCTCGCGTCGAACGCGCTCGAACATGCGGAAGCCGCGTCGACGATCGAGCTGGCCGTTTCGGCGCAAGGCAGCTACGCGGTCGTCGAAGTCACGAATCGCGGCGCCGCGATTCCGCCCGAACAGGTCGAACGGATCTTCGAACGCTTCTACCGCATCGATTCGTCGCGGCACGGCGCGGCGCGCAACGCGGGGCTCGGGCTCGCGATCGTGAAGTCGATCATGGAGCTGCATCGCGGCAAGGTCGAGGTCGCGAGCCGCGACGGACGCACGACGTTTGCGCTTTATTTTCCGCGCAGCACGGACAGCTAGACCGCTCGCTGCGCTCCGGCTAACGATCCTGCGTGGCGCCGAACGACGTTCGAATGCAGACGAGCAGCACGATGGTCGCCGTGCTGAACACGGCCCCTGCGTAGAACGTCGCCGCTGCGCCCACCCGATCCCACAGGATGCCAGCGACGACACTCGACACGAGCGTCACGACACCGCCGACCAGGTTGAACACGCCGAATGCCGTGCCTCTCAACTCGGCCGGCGCGGCATGCGCGACCATCGTCGCGAGCAGTCCCTGCGTCATCCCCATATGGAGCCCCCACAGCGCGACGCCGACGAGTACGGTTCCCCAGTGCGTGCCGTGTGCGAGCACGAGATCGGCCGCAATCAACAGCACGAGCCCGGCCGCCATCAGCTTCGTGTGGCTCGTCGTGTCGGCGAGCTTGCCGAACGGATAGGCCGACAACGCGTACACGACGTTCATCGCCACCATCACGAGCGGCACGAGCGCGACGGGTACGCCGCTACCCATCGCGCGCAGTACCAGAAATGCCTCGCTGAAGCGGGCCAACGCGAACACGGCGCCCACGGCGACGACCCACCAGTAGCGGGCGCCGAGTTGCGCGACGACATCGCGACGGATCGGGTTGACGCGCGGCTCGCCCGGCGCACGCGCCGGCTCGTCGATACCGAACGCGAGCAGCGCCACGGCCAGCACGCCGGGGACCACGGCCAGCCAGAATGCGAGGCGGAAGTCGTCGTGCCACACCAGCATGATGATGACGGCCAGCAGCGGCCCGAGGAACGCGCCCACCGTATCGAGCGACTGCCGCAGCCCATAGGCGGCGCCGCGCAGGTGAACCGGCGTGACATCGGCCACCAGCGCATCGCGCGGCGCGCCGCGAATCCCCTTGCCGATCCGGTCGACGATCCGCGCCGTCACGACGAGACCGATAGTCGGCGCGATCGCGAACAGCGGCTTGCTGAGCGCGCCGAGCCCGTATCCGGCGACCGCCAGCCATTTGCGATTGCGCAGGTAGTCGCTCAGCGTGCCGGAGAACACCTTGACGACCGGCGCAGTGGCCTCGGCGATCCCCTCGATGACGCCGATCGCGGTCGCGCTCGCGCCGAGCCCTGCCATCAGGAACATCGGCAACAGGCTGTGGATGATTTCCGACGACACGTCCATCAGCAGGCTGACGCAGCCCAGCACCCAGACGCTGCGTGGAATCTGACGGAGAATGCGGGTCGATGATCCGGTCTGCATGGGTCGCTCTCGATCGTCGAATCGTGGCACGGGACGCCGGTCATACTACCGCCCGCAGCAGGACATACCGCACGCGCGAGTTGTCGGGCCCCTGCCCCGCGCGCCCTTCACTCCCCCGGCTCGCGCCGGATCTTCGCTTGACGACGATTGCGGTCGTTCAGTATCTGGTGCCGGCGATGGTCGGTCATCTTCTTCCAGTCCCGCGCCTCGTCGCGCGTGCGCAGGCAGCCCACGCAGAATCCGGTGCGGCCATCGAACGCGCACAGCTCGATACACGGCGATTTCACCGCCACGGTCAGGCCGCCTTCGCCGGCGCCATCACTTCGACGGTCACGTGGGAAACGCCGTCGAAACCTTCAACCAATGCATGGTAGAAGCGCGCGTCACGCGCCGCGTCGGCGGTCTCGACCGACACGATCGCGCTCATGTGGCCCGGGCCGACGCGCCACACGTGAAGGTCGTTGACCTTGTCGCCCAGCACCTCGATCGCATGGCGCACGCGCTCCGCCAGCTTGCGATCGACGTTGACGTCGAGCAGGATGCCGCCCGTATCGCGCATCAGCCCGTACGACCAGTTCGCAATGACGAGCGCGCCGATGATGCCCGCGACAGGGTCCATCCAGACCCAGCCGAATGCACGTGCGAGCAGCAGCCCGATGATCGCCAGCACCGACACTGCGGCATCGGCAATCACGTGAACGTAGGCCGACCGGATGTTGTGATCGCGGGTGGCGGCAGCGTGCGCGCCTTCGTGATGATCGTGTTCGACGAACGTCAGCGCGTGCTCGATGCCGTTCAGCGTCACGATCGCATCGAACGCATGCGGCTCGGGAATGGTCTCGCGCGATTCCAGGAAGCCGTTGCGCGCGACCATCGTGAAATGCTGTCGCGACTGGTCGGGACGGATTGTCGTGATCGAGACGGACACCCCGTCGAGGCTCGACTCGCCGGTTGCGGGCGCAATCCGGAACACCGGCGGCACGCCGTCTTCGAACACCGATACGTCGAACACGCCGGCTGTCGAGAAGACCCTCATGGCTTCGTCCGCGTGATCGTCGTGTGCGTGCCCATGTCCGTGCCCATGGCCATGCCCGTGATGGTGGCCGTGATCATGCCCGTGATGGCCGCCGCTCAGCAGCCACACGCTGGCGAGGTTCACCGCGAGCCCCAGCACGGCAATCGGAATCGCTTCACCGAAGTGGATGGGAACGGGCGCCAGCAAACGCGCGACGGCCTCGTAACCGATCAGGATCGCGATCATCGCGAGCACGATCGCGCTCGTGAACCCGGCCAGGTCGCCCAGCTTGCCGGTGCCGAACACGAAGCGCGGATCGTCGGCATGCCTGCGCGCATAGGTGTAGGCCAGCGCGGCGATCAGCATCGCGCCTGCATGCGTCGACATGTGCAGCCCGTCGGCGACGAGCGCCAGCGATCCGAACATCGTGCCGCCGACGATCTCGGCCACCATCATCGCCGCGCACAGGCCGATGACCATCCATGTCTTCCGTTCGTTCTGCTCGTGCGCGGCGCCGAGGAAGATATGGTCGTGCCCCGCGCCGAACGCTTCATCCGTGAAATTGCTCATGTTCCGCCCCGATTACTTGAAATAGCTGTGCACCACGTCGATCAACTGCTCGGTCGCGCTGCCTTCGTGCTCATCCGGCCCGTGTGCATCGACCATGTGCTCGCGAATGTGGTCCTCCAGCACGACGGCCAGCAGCCCGTTCATCGCGCCGCGACAGCTCGTGATCAATTGCAGCACCTCGTTGCAGCCGCGCTCTTCCCCGAGCGCGCGCTCGATCGCCTCGACCTGGCCCTTGATACGGCGCACTCGGTTCAGCAACTTCTGTTTTTCACGAACGGTATGACTCATCGATGACGGACTCCTGCATAGGGAGGGGGAGTATATATCCGGAGGGCTTCCCCTATAGGGGAGAGGGGTATATTTTTTTGAGATGAAGGCTTGTCGAAAGAAATCTGCTCGGCTAGACTGCCCTTCGTCTTTGGGGAGTAGCCTGCTTTCCGTCCCGGAAAGCGAACGCGTCAACACACTCGGCCTGCGGCCGTGGCGCGTTCAGCCTGATCGGCTTGGCGAGACCATGGGCGCATCGCGTCGTTCCTGGTCGGACGTCGTCGGATGCGCCATGGTTCGTCAGCGTCCGACCACGGAGTCCCCATGTTCCCCACCGCCTTTTCCCCGCGTTTCGCCGCCGTCCGCGCGCATGCCCGCGGAGGTGCCGCATGACCTTCATGTTCATCGAACTGGCGTTCATGCTGGTCGTCATCCTCATCGCCGCCGAGGTCTTCACCAATGCGCTCGAACATCTCGGCGAACGCCTGAAGATTTCCGAAGGCGTCACCGGGTCGCTGTTCGCGGCCGTCGGCACCGCGCTGCCCGAAACGATGGTGCCGCTGCTCGCACTGGCCGGCGGCACGGCGAACCAGGCCGTGAACGAGGAGATCGGTGTCGGCGCGATTCTCGGCGCACCGCTGATGCTCGCGACGCTCACCACCTTCCTGATGACGCTCGCCGTGATCCGCTCGCGCGGACTGCGCGGCACGATCGCGCCCGAACGCACGGGCTTCGTGCGCGACCTGAACTACTTCCTCGCCGCGTTCTCGCTGGCCACCGCCGCGATGTTCGTCCCGCATCACAACTGGGCCGTGCGCGTGCTGCTCGCGGCGATGCTGGTCGGCATCTACGTGATGTACGTCGTGATGACGTTCCGTGCGTCGAACCAGCTCGTCGATGCCGGGCACGGCACCGAAGCGCCACACAAGATGTTCCTGTCACGCACGGGCCTGCCGACCAACCTCGCGACGATCGCGCTGCAGTTGCTCATCGGCCTCGCGCTGCTGGTCGGCGGGGCGAAGGGCTTCATTCACGGCGTGGAAGGCATGTCGCACGTGCTCGGCGTATCGGCACTGCTGCTGTCGCTGATCATCGTGCCGATCGCGACGGAATTGCCGGAGAAGGTCAACAGCGTGCTGTGGATCCGCCGCAAGAAGGACACGCTCGCGTTCGGCAACATCACCGGCGCGATGGTGTTCCAGGGCACGCTGCTGCCGGCGATCGGCATCATGCTGACGCCGTGGGAGCCGCGCCCCGAAGTGCTGACCGGCGTGATCATCACGCTCACGGCGGCGGCGTGGCTGCGCTTCAATGTGCGCACGCGCGGGCTCGCGATCTGGGCGTTGCTGGCGAACGGGGCGGGTTATGCGGGGTATCTGTTCCTCACGCTGGCGCGCTGATCTTGCTCAACGGACGCGCCGGGCACGACGCCGCTGCCCGGCGCGAACGATGCACCACCGCGCCGCCCGCCCCCGGGCGATTCAGATGCGCGTCTGGTTCACACGCTGCGACAGTTGTTCGGCGCTTTCCTTGCGCTCGCTGTAGCGGTCCGTCAGATACACGCCGACGTCGCGCGTCAGCAGCGTGAACTTGACCAGCTCCTCCATGACGTCGACGACCCGATCGAAATACGCGGACGGTTTCATCCGGTCGTCGTCGCCGAATTCCATGAACGCCTTCGCAACGGACGACTGGTTCGGAATGGTCAGCATGCGCATCCAGCGCCCGAGCACCCGCATCTGGTTGACCGCATTGAACGATTGCGATCCGCCGCTGACCTGCATGACCGCCAGCGTCTTGCCCTGCGTCGGCCGTATCGCGCCGACCGACAACGGAATCCAGTCGATCTGCGATTTCATCACGCCGGTCATCGCGCCGTGCCGCTCGGGCGAGCACCACACCATGCCCTCCGACCATTGCACGAGCTCGCGCAGCTCCGCCACTTTCGGGTGGTGCTCCGGCGCATCGTCGGGCAGCGGCAAGCCGGCCGGATTGAAAATCCTTGCTTCGGCGCCCATGGCCGTCAGCAGCCGCGCCGCCTCCTCGACCAGCAGCCGGCTGAACGAGCGCGTGCGCAACGACCCGTAGAGAAGCACGATTCGAGGCGGATGCGTCGACGGTTGCGCGGGCTGCAGCCGGCTCGCTTCCGGTACGCTGAAAAGCGTGGCATCGAGTTGCGGCAGATCGTTCAGGCTGTCAGACACGCTTGCCCTCCGCATCGATCACGATTTCGCCGTCTTCCTTCGCAAACGGCCCTTGCTGCGGATCGGGCAGGATATCGAGCACCTGCTCGGACGGGCGGCACAGCCGCGTGCCGAGTGGCGTCACGACGATCGGGCGATTGATCAGGATCGGTTGGGCGACCATGAAGCCGATCAGGTCGTCGTCGCTCCATTTCGGATTGTCGAGATCGAGCGCTTCATAAGGTGTCCCCTTGCGACGCATCACGTCGCGCACGGGGATGCCCATCGCCGCGATCAGCGCGCGCAATTCATCCTGGCTCGGCGGCGTTTCCAGATAAAGCACGACGCGAGGCTCGACGCCCGAGTTGCGAATCAGGGCCAGCGTATTGCGCGACGTGCCGCAATCGGGGTTGTGATAGATCGTGATGTCGGTCATTTCCGGATTCCTGAATGGTTTCACGCGCACTCGTACCAGCCCTTCGACCGGTTGACGACACGCACGACGAGCAGCATGACCGGCACTTCGATCAGCACGCCGACGACGGTTGCAAGCGCCGCGCCGGAGTGGAAGCCGAACAGGCTGATGGCGGCCGCGACGGCAAGCTCGAAGAAATTGGACGCGCCGATCAACGCCGAAGGGCAAGCGATGCTGTGTTTCTCGCCGACGACGCGATTGAGCCCGTACGCGAGCGCCGCGTTGAAGAACACCTGGATCAGGATCGGCACCGCGAGCAGCGCGATCACGAGCGGCTGCTTCAGGATCGCCTCGCCCTGGAATGCGAACAGCAGCACCAGCGTGGCCAGCAGCGCGGCGATGGACCACGGGCCGATCTTCGCCATCGCGCGGTCGAACGCCGCCTGCCCCCTGGCGAGCAACAGCCGGCGCCACACTTGCGCGACGATCACCGGAATGACGATGTAGAGCACGACCGACGTGAGCAGCGTCGCCCACGGCACCGTAATGGCGGACATCCCCAGCAACAGGCCGACCAGCGGCGCGAACGCGATCACCATGATGCTGTCGTTGAGCGCGACCTGCGACAGCGTGAACAGCGGATCGCCGCCCGTCAGCCGGCTCCATACAAACACCATCGCCGTGCATGGCGCGGCGGCCAGCAGGATCAGGCCGGCGATGTAGCTGTCGATCTGGTCGGCGGGCAACAGCGGCGCGAACAGCTGCCGGATGAACAGCCAGCCGAGCAACGCCATCGAAAACGGCTTGACGAGCCAGTTCACGACGAGCGTGACGCCGATTCCCCGCACGTGCTGCCGAACCTCATGCAACGCGCCGAAGTCGACCTTGACGAGCATCGGCACGATCATCACCCAGATCAACAGCCCGACGGGCAGGTTGACCTGTGCGTATTCCATGCGGCCGATGTGCTGAAAGAGTTCCGGCAGCGCCAGGCCCAGCGCGATGCCGAGCACGATGCACAGCGCCACCCACACGGTCAGGTAGCGCTCGAAGAAGCCGATGGCGGGCTGCGTCGCCACGGCTTGCGGTTGTGCAACGTCCGGGCCGGTCATGCGTCGCCTCCGCAGCAATCGGGCGCCGCCGGTACGCCACAGGCAGCGCCGGCGCAGCAGTTCTCGGTCAGGAACCCGATGAGCCCGCTCATCGATTCGAAATTCGCCGCGTAATAGATGAACCGGCCTTCCTGGCGCGCAGTGACCAGGTCGGCGTGCGACAAATCCTTCAGATGAAACGACAGGCTCGACGGCGACAGCCCGATCTGCTGCGCGATCGCGCCGGCCGGCAGCCCTTCGGGCCCGGCCACGACCAGCGCGCGAAAGATGGCCAGGCGCGCTTCATGAGCAAGCGCGCCCAGGGCGCGCACGACGAGATTGGAGTCCATGGTGCGAAGGATAGCGCCATCATTTCAATATTTCAAGTATTGTTGAAATGAAGAAGCCGATCCCGTGTGTGGTGGCACTCAACCC
>NZ_CAJNKE010000057.1 GCF_905232215.1 Burkholderia sp. LMG 13014 | reverse complement strand
TGTTCGGCGAGCCGGACCTGCTGCTGCTCGACGAACCGTTCAGCGCGGTCGATGCGATGACCCGGATGCGGTTGCAGACGCTGCTGCTCGACGTCGTCGAGCGGCACCGGATGGCCGCGATCGTCGTCACGCACGATCTGGACGAAGCACTGTATCTGGGCGATCGCGTGCTGATGCTCGCGCCCAACCCGGGCCGCATCGACGACGCGATCCACGTCGAGGTCGCCCGGCCGCGCGATCGGCGCGACCCGACGCTGGCCGTGCTGCGCGCGCGGCTGCTGGATGCGTTCCAGCATTTTCAGGATCGTGCCGACGACGCGAAGCGCCAGCCGCGTGGTTATCCAACCTCCGAAGCCGGAATCCTCGCCGGCTGATTCGTCACCGGCGTCTCTCGACCCCGATCCGGCACGCGTTCGGCGCCGGGGCGACGCATCCGCCGCGTCGTGCCAGTGCGACAAGCATCTCCGTCACATCGAGGCCCCAACAGGGTGCGCGGGTGTCGCGCGTGCCCGCTCACGCCGCAGCGACGTTAAGTGCCGCAACGCGCCGGTGCACTTCAACCGTGCGTATGTCGCAATTCACCATCGATGGTCTGCGGCAGTCTCAGCAGGTTGAAGATCGGGCACACGGCCTCGACCGCCTCATGGAGTGCCCGAATCGACTCCGGCGGTTCGGGCGACACGATATCGAGCGTATAGCGCAGATTGTGCGGGAACACCGGCACATGCTCGAAACCCGGTTGCTGCGCGAGCGGATGCTGGTCGCCGGTCACCTCGACTTCGACGGAGTCGATCTTCAGGCCGCGCTCCGCGGCCTGAATCAGCGTGATGTGCGTCAGGCAACTGCCCAGCACGCCGAGCTGCAACTCCGGCGACGCCGGCCCGAGGTTGTAGCCCGCGAAATCAGGCGGACTGTCGCTGATCACCTGGAAATCGCGAATGCGGATCTCCCGCACGCCGCTGCGGCCCAGCGCGCGCACGTTCGCTTTCAGCGGCGTCGCCTTGAAGTCCGGATTGCCGCGGGCGGCGTCCTTTTTCGCGAGCCAGGCGTCGCGCTTCTGTTCGAGATAGTCGTTCAGTGTCGTCATGATCGGGCCGGTACGGTCGCAATGATTGGCCTCGCATGTGGTGGCCAATGGAGAGGGGTCTTGATGCTATTCCGTTCCGCGACAGCCACGAAACGATCTTTTCAGCAAAGCAATTCGCGGTGCGTGATGTCGCATTGCGACGTGCGCGTTCGCTTCAGGGATCGACGGCGGCCCTTCACGCCCCCGCGAGTTATCCACAATTTCCGTGCATAACCCTGTGGAGAACCCTCGAGCAATCGCGCTGCGGCCGGCTTCGGCCGGCATCGCTGCGCCGCCGGCATCTACGCGGCCGTCGCCGGCTCCCGGGCGCCGGGCATCGACGATTTCGCGCGGGGTTTGCGATCGTCCGGATGCCGTCATTCACCGGATCGGTGCACGGATCGCTTCGATGTCGGCAGCCGGGTCATGACACGGCGTATCGGTTGAGCGGATAGGACACCCCGAGATGGTCGCGCAAGGTCGTGCCGTGGTAGTCCGCGCGGAACAGGCCGCGTTGCCGGAGGATCGGCACGACCTGCTCGACGAATTCGGCAAATGCCGTGGGCGTGCCGCCGCCGACAATGAAACCGTCCGCCCCGCGCGCCTCGAACCATTCCTGCAAGCCATCCGCGATGTGCGCCGGCGTGCCGATGAATCGCGGGCGCGGCGCAGCCGATTCGAGTGCGACCTGGCGCAAGGTCAGGCCGCGCTCGCGCGCGTGGCGCTTGATTTCGTCCGTCCCGCTGCGGAAGCTGTTGCTGCCGAGGTCGCCGAGTTCCGGAAAGGGATCGTCGAGCGGGTACTGGCCGAAATCGTGATGCTCGAAGAACCGGCCGAGATGGTTGAGCGCACTGTCGATCGTGATCAGCTTCAGGCTGTCCTGATACTGCCGTTCCGCATCGTCGGCCGACGTGCCCACGATCACGCCGATTCCCTGGAATATCTTCAGGTCGTCGGGATCGCGGCCCTGCCCGGTTACCTGACCCTTGAGATCCGCATAGAACGCCTGCGCTTGTGCCAGCGTGTCATGGTGCGTAAACACGGCATCCGCATGCTTCGCCGCGAGCTGCTTGCCCGCGTCGGACGCACCGGCCTGAAACAGGATCGGACGAGCCTGCGGCGTACGTCCGACGTTCAACGGCCCCTCGACCGAGAAATACTTTCCCTTGTGATCGAGCGTATGGAGCTTTTCCGGATCGAAGAAGACCCCACTCGCGCGATCGCGCACGAATGCGTCTTCCTCCCACGAATCCCAGAGGCCTTTCGTGACGTCGAGATACTCGTCGGCGATCCGGTAGCGTTCATCGTGCTCCGGATGTTCCGTGCGCGAGAAGTTTCGGGCAGACCCTTCGAGCGGTGACGTCACCACGTTCCACCCCGCGCGCCCGCGGCTCAGGTGGTCGAGGCTCGCAAACTGCCTAGCCACGGTAAACGGCTCGCTGTAGGACGTCGACAAGGTCCCGACCAACCCCACCCGTTCGGTCACGGCCGACAGCGCCGCCAGCAGCGTGAGCGGCTCGAACCGGTTCAGGAAGTGCGGAATCGACTTCGCGTTGATGTGCAGGCCGTCGGCCACGAACACGAAATCGAACTTGCCGGCCTCGGCCTGACGGGCCACGTCCTTGGCGAAGTCGGGGTTGATGCTCGCGTCGATCACCGCGTCGGGATGGCGCCACCCGGCGTAGTGACCGCCCGGCCCGTGGATCGTCGCGCCGAGGTGAATTTGCCTGGAACGCCCGTTGTGCGTCAATGTGCTTGCGTCGCTCATGTCGAATGAAAAGTAGTGACTCGGTTGGGGGACGGTCTCTCGACGGCTCACTGCGTAAACTGCTCGTTGCCGATCAGGCCGATCTTCGTCGCGCCTTCGCGTTGGGCCGACGCCAGCACCTCGGCTACCGCACGGTAAGGCGCCGCCTTGTCCGGACGCAACCGGATCTCGTCCTGGTCGGCTTCGGCCACGACTTCACGGAACCTCGCCGCGAGCCCTGCCGGCCCGTTCACGGGTGCGCCGTTCCAGTTGACCGATCCGTCCGCGCCGATGTCGATCTGTACCACCTGGGGCGGATGCGGCGGCGGCGGCGGGTTCCCCACCGGCAGGTTCATCTTCACCGAATGCATCTGGATCGGGATCGTGATGATCAACATGATCAGCAGCACCAGCATGACGTCGATCAGCGGCGTGGTGTTGATGTCCACCATCACGTCCGGCTCGTCCTTGCTCCCTGGGGAGCCTGCGTTCATACCCATCGTTCGAACTCCTTAACCCCCGCGTGCGGGCGGCTCCGTGATGAAGGCGACCTTGACGACACCGGCCCGCTCGCATGCCGTGACGACCTGGCCGATGTACTGGTACGGCGTCGCCTGGTCGCCGCGCACGTGCACGTCCGGTTGCGGCGTCTGCGACGAAATCTCTTTCAGGCGCGACACCAGCGTATGAAGGTCCACATGCTCGGTGCCCCAGAAGAGGTCGCCCTGCCGGTTCACCGCGATCTCGATGCTCTTCGGCTGCGTCTGCAGCGGCTGGACCCGCTCCGCCGGCAGCTGCACCTGAATCGTGTGCGTCACCACCGGGATCGTGATGAGGAAGATGATCAGCAACACCAGCATCACGTCCACGAGCGGCGTCGTGTTGATCGCCGAGGTCACCTCGTCGTTGTCGTCACCGCCAACGCTGATTGCCATGGCCGACTCCGCTCAGGGTTGCACGGCAAGCGCCTGCGGCGCCTGGGCCGCTTGCGGCGCAATACGGCCCGCGGTCCGTCTGCCGCCCGCGAGCAATACCGTGTGCAGTTGCGCGCCGAAGTTGCGCACACGTTCCATCACGGACTTGTTGCGGCGCACGAGGAAGTTGTAGCCGAGCACCGCCGGCACGGCCACCGCCAGACCGATCGCGGTCATGATCAGCGCCTCGCCCACCGGCCCCGCGACCTTGTCGATCGACGCCTGGCCCGCGATGCCGATGGCCGTCAACGCGTGATAGATCCCCCACACCGTACCGAACAGCCCGACAAACGGCGCGGTGGAACCCACCGTACCCAGAAACGCCAGGCCGTCCTGCAGGCGGTTCGAGACGTTGGTAATCGAACGCTCGATGTTCAACTCGATCCAGGTATTGCGGTCGACCGAATCGAGCAGCGCCGTGTCGTGGTGCTCCCCCGCCTCGATCGCGTTCTCGGCGATGAAGCGAAACGGCGACGCATCGTCGAGCTGGGCCGTGCCCTCGGCCAGCGTCGGCGCGTTCCAGACCTGCTCGTCGGCCGACTTCGCGCGGCTGTTCGCACGCGCCTGCTCGATGAACTTGGTCACCATGACGTACCAGCTGCCGAGCGACATGACCACGAGCAGCGCCAGGACGAAGCGGGCGACGAAGTCGCCGTTCGACCACAGGGCGCCCAGGCCGTAAGGGTTCTCGACGGTCGCCGACGTTGCGGGTTCGGGCGGCGGCAGCGGGCGTTCCGATCCATTTGCAGCAGCGGGTGCCGCCACGATCGGCGATGCACCGGATGCTGTCTGTACCTGTGTCGCGGCCTTCTCCTGTGCAAGCACGGTTTGCGGGGAAACCAGCACGCCTCCCGCGCCAGCGGCGATCATCAGGCTTGCCGCCAGTGCGGCACGAAAATGCTTTTTCATAAGGACTCCATATGCATGTTGGATCGATTCGACAAGTGGGTGGCGCCCGCCGCCTCGCCGGGCCCGCCTCAGTTCAGGTTGAAGGAAAACGGTACCCGCACGCGCACGGATTGCCCCTGGGCAATGCAGTTAAAGCGCTTGACCGCGTTGAGCGCGGCACGATTGAGCACCGGATCCGCCGGCTGCGCGACCCGCAGGTTCGTGACGCGGCCATCCGGGTCGACGGTGAATTCGACGGTCACGTCACCCGTGATGTTGTTGTCCTGCGCCTCCTGCGGATAGACGATCGACGCGCGAACCTCGTCCGAATTCGGGCAGACCACGCCAATCTCGTGGTTCACCGACTTGGCAACCGGTACCGGCACGGGCGCGGGTGGGGCTTCGTGCACCGGTGCGGTCGGGACCGGCGTGTCCTGATGCGTGATGGTGGCCGGCGGCGGCGCCTGCACATGCACCTCGGGCGGCGGCACGAACGGCGGCGGCGGCGCCGTCACCCGTGGCTTCGACACGACCTTTTCGACCGGTTTCGGCGGAGGAGGAGGAGGCGGTTTCACCGGCACGATGATGCGCGCCTCGATCGGTTGCTGGACGATCTGGACGACCCGGGTCGCCAGGCCGTTCACGAGCGCCCATATCAGGACGAGGTGCAACGCGATGGCAATCGCGATGCCGCTGAAGCGACGCACCGGGTGGGTCTTTTTTTTGCCGAACTCGCGCGGACGGCCGATTGCCGCGAGCCGGGATGGAGAAGCGGTTGTCATGTTCAATCCAGGGCCAATTGGGTCAGGCGTCCGGCGCGGTGTTCGCATCCGCCGGACCGCATACGCGCCGCCAGTCAGGCCGCAACCTGTTCGCGCCGGTCGGCAGGACGCCAGCCGAGTGCCGGTGCGATACGCGTCACGAAATCATCGAGAATCTGCCGATAATTCTCGAACGGCAGGTCGTAAGGCAATTCGATGCGCAGTTCCCGCACCTGTCCGAGCACCGGATCGGCCAGCAGCCGCGCGACGATCTCGTCCGAGGTGCCGACGAGATCCGGCGCGAACAGCGTGCGCCGCTCGCCCTGTGGCGCCAGCGTGCGGGCATGACGCGCGGCCGCAAACGCGACATAGCGTTCGCGCTCCTTCGCGCTTGCTCCGTCGGTCGGTACGATGACACGCCCCAGCGCGATACGCGGCGCCTGGGCTTCCTGCCAATGGTCGCGATACAGCGCCAGTTGCTGCAACTGGGCGTCGAGATAGCTGTCGGTGCCCTCGCCCGTGGTCACATTGCCGATCAGCAGGTTGAATCCGTTCCTCGCGGCCCATTCGATCGACCGCCTGGACCCGCCCCCGTACCAGAGCCGCCCCGTCAAGCCGGGCGCAAAGGGGCCCACGCGCGGCCGGACCCGGCCCGCGGCCGATTCCACGAACGTCTCCTCGTCGCCGAGCCAGTCGCCGGCAAGATTGCGGCGCAGCCGGGTCACCCGCGCGTGCGAGAAGTCGACCAGGTCGGGATCGGTGTCGAACAGGCGTTCGCCCAGCAGCGCCCCGTGATTCGGCGCGCCTGCGCTGAGCCCGACGTGGAGCCGCCCGTGCGAGAGCACATCGACGGTTGCGAGGTCCTCGGCCAGCCGGAATGGATTCTCGTATCCCATCTGGATGACCGCCGCGCCCAATCCGATCCGCGTCGTGCGCTGGCTCGCCGCCGCGAGAAACGTGGCGGCCGACGATACGGCGCGCTCGAGATGGCGTTGCCGTACCCACGCGCTGTCGTAACCGAGCGCCTCGCCGGTGCGGAACAGGTCGAGCGTCCGCTCGAATCCCGCTGCCGCGTCTTCGTCGGGGTAATTTCCCGGTGTCAGGAAGGCAATATGATCAATGCGTACGTTGCTCACTTTCGTATCCTTCGTCATTGGCCCTGGTGCACGACTACGACAGCACTTTGGACAGGAACTCGCGCGTCCGCGGATGCGACGGCGCCGCGAGCACCGCCGACGGCGGCCCCGACTCCACGATGCGCCCGCCGTCCATGAACACGACCGTATCGGCCACCTCCCGCGCGAAACCGATCTCGTGCGTCACGACGATCAGCGTGGTTCCGGAGCGGGCAAGCTGACGAATCACGTCGAGCACTTCGTTGACGAGCTCCGGGTCGAGCGCGGAAGTCGGTTCGTCGAACAGCAACACCTTGGGCTTGAGGGCCAGCGCACGTGCAATCGCCACGCGCTGCTGCTGCCCGCCGGACAGCTGACGCGGCCATGCGTCGACCTTGTCCGCGAGGCCGACGCGGGCCAGCAGCGCACGTGCCTCGTCTTCGGCCTGGGCGCGCGGCAAACCGGCGGCGACCGGCGCCTCGACGACGTTCTCGAGAACGGTCAAATGCGGGAACAGGTTGAAGCTCTGGAACACCATCCCCACCTCGGCACGCCGGCGCAGGATGTCCTTTTCCTTGAGTTCGTAAAGCGTGCGCCCGTCGCGCCGATAGCCGACCAGTTCACCGTCGATATCGATGAAGCCGTCGTCCACCCGCTCGAGATGGTTGATGGTGCGCAACAGGGTCGACTTGCCCGAACCCGACTGCCCGAGAATGACGGTGACGCTGCCCGACGGAATGGATAGCGACACGTTGTCGAGCACCTTGAGCATCCCGAAACGCTTCGACACGCGATGAATCCCGACGGCCGCGCCGACACGCTGCTGCGCCCACCCGGTTTCCTCCGCATGCGATGCGCCGTCGTGGCTCCGGCGGTCGATCGTCCCTCCTGACCGTCGCCCCGGCGCGGTGCGGGCAAGGCGGCCTTGACGCAGGAAGCCGGACAGGAATGGCGCGGCACCACGGTCTCGGGTTGCACCGCGAGCGTAGTAGCGTTCGATATGAACCTGGATCGCCGACAGGACGGTGAGGATCACCAAATACCAGACGGTCGCGACCATCAACATCGGAATCACTTCCAGATTGCGGTGGTAGATGATCTGAACCGTATAGAACAGGTCCGGCATTGCGAGGATATAGACAACCGCCGTCCCCTTCGCGAGACCGATCACATCGTTGAACGCGGCGGGCAGGATCGCCCGCATCGCCTGCGGCAGCACGATGCGCCAGGTCTGCCGCGAGCGCGGCATGCCGAGCGCGGCCGCGGCCTCGCGTTGCCCGGGATCGACCGCCAGAATCCCGCCGCGAATCGCCTCCGCGGCGAACGCGGCCTGGGCCAGCGTCAGCCCCAGCACGGCCGCCATGAACGGCGTGATCAGATCCGTGGTCGGGCCCTGCAGGAATACGACGTGCGTGAACGGGATGCCCAGCCTGACCGTGTCGTACAGATAGCCGAGATTGTTCAGCAACAGCAGCAGCACGATCGTCGGGATCGAGCGGAACAGCCAGATGTATGCCCACGAGCAAGACGACAGCAGCGGCGAACGCGAGAGTCGCGCGAGCGCAAGCGGAATGGCCAGCGCGAAGCCCAGCACCGCACCGAGCGCCGTCAGCAGCAGCGTCTGCCCCAGCCCCGCCAGAACGGCCTCCGAGAAGAACCACCGGGCAAACACGGGCCAGCCCCAGTGCGGGTTGCCAAGCACCGAATGCAGGACGAACACGATCAGCGCGATCGTGGCAATCGTGCCTGCCGTTCGCGCCGGATACCGGGCCGGCACGATCCGGTCGTGCGCGTAGTCCGGCGCTGCCAGCGACGTATTGTCCGGCACGAAATGCGCGCTGCCGGCCATCCTGGAAATATCGTTCATCACACTGCCTTTACGCATCTCTGGTCGATCCGTCACGCAGTCTCTGCGGTTGCATGGCGGCTTGCGAAGCGCGGCAAGCCGACATCATGAAAGGACGATCGGCAGCCGTCAGGCCGCGACCTGCTGCTCGACGCCGGCCAGCGCCTCGATCGATGCCAGGCGCTTCGCGTAGTCCGCCACCGGGTTGTCGATGACGAATTCGTCGATCCCGAAGCGCTCGTGCAGCGCATCCAGCTCCCGACGCACCTCTTCCGGCGTCCCGGCAATGACCCGGGGATGCAGTTCGTCGATCCGGAAATCGGTGACGCCGATCTGCCGCGCGAAATCGGTCGCCGCTTCGCGGCTCGGCAGATTGACGCCCTGCCCGTTCCCGAATCGAAGCTTGAAGATTTTCAGCGTCCCGACCTGGCGCTTCGCCTCCTCGGACGAGTGCGCGGCCACCGCGAACAGTGCAAGCAGCGGCGCGTGGCCGGTCGCCTTGCGATAGACATCGATCGACCGCTCGAGATTGGCGACGTCACCGTTGAAGTGGCCTGCATGGCAAAACTGCCAGCCGTGGCGCGCGGCCAGCTCGGCGCTCTCCGGGTTGCCGCCCAGCAGAATGCGCTGCGGCGGCTCCGGCGGGTTCGGCCCGGCAACCGCACCGGCCAGCGGATGATCCGCAGGCACGCCCGCGCCGAGGAACGCATCCAGTTCGGCGAGTTGCGCGGCGAAATCCGGCTTCCTCGTCGTGTCGTGAAACCATTGCAGCGCGCGCGTCGAAAGCGGCAGGCCACCGGGCGCCTTGCCGACCCCCAGGTCGATCCGCCCCGGCGCGAGCGAAGCCAGCACCCGGAACGATTCGGCCACTTTGTACGGACTGTAGTGCTGGAGCATCACGCCGCCCGAACCCACTCGAATCCGCGTGGTATGCGCGAGCAAATGCGACACGACAATCTCGGGCGCCGAACTGGCGAGACCCGCGGCGCCATGGTGCTCCGCGATCCAGTAGCGCTTGTAGCCGAGCGCATCGGCGCGCCTGGCAAGCGCGATCGTGAAATTCAACGCGTCATGCGCACTCGATCCTTCTGCAATCGGGCTCTTATCGAGAATCGACAGGGAATAGGACATGGAACTCAACCTTGCAAGAACGCAATCTCACCCACTTCATGAGGTCTTCAAGCGGTGAGCATTGCAGCTGAGAATGCCGAGCAGATTTCCATTATGGAGAACGCGTCATCCGCTCGTTACGGTCATTTCTGCTATGCATATCGACCGTGGATCAGAACAGATAGCGGGCCCGAAGATAATAGAAACCGCCATTGACACCGATCGTGCTGCCGCCGCTGTACTGCGCGCCTTCCAGCTGCGCTTCATACGGCAGCTTGGTCGGACGCACGTCGAACAGGTTCTGTGCACCGGCCGCGATCTGGAATGACTTGGTCACGTCATAGCGCACCTCGACATCCGTGATGTACCGCGCGGCGTCCTCGAAATGAACGAATTGCGAGGTCGAGAACGCGTTCGGCCCGACGATGTACGTCGCTTCGCCGGAAGTCTTGCCATAGCGTGTCTCGTGCAGCGTGATTGCCCACTTGTCGAGATGCCAGGTGCCCCCGACGATGATCTTGTTTTTCGGCGTCGTCGTGGAAAGCGAGGCGATCTGCTGCCCGTTCAGCGAGGGCTTGCCGTTCGACCCATTGGCGATATGGGTAACGGAGGTCGTGTTCAGGTTCACCCCGAAATCCCAGTCGACCTGGCCATACCGTCCGAAACTCGTGTGATACGTACCCGCCAGGTCGATCCCCCGCGTCCGCGTGTTGGCGCCGTTGGTGAAGTAGCTCGCACTGACCGCCGACGCCGGCACCGATCCCGGCACCGTCAGGCCCGCGCCCTCGAGCGCGGCAATGGCGGAAGCGCCCGATGCCGTGCCGCCGAGCACGATCCGGTTCCGGATATTGATCTGGTAGGCATCGATCGTCAGTTGCAGATCGCGCACCGGATTGAGCACCAGCCCGAAGTTGTAGCTGGTCGACTCTTCAGGCTTCAGTGCCTGGGCGCCGATCAGGCGTGCGCCTGGCGATGTCGTCGCCAGGATGCCGCCGACGGACGCGGGCGACGTCGTCACGCTGGTATAGGATTCCTGCGCCAGCGACGGCGCACGAAAACCGGAACTCACGCTGCCGCGCACCGCCACCGCCGGCGAGAACTGGTAGCGCGTGGAAACCTTGCCGTTGGTCGTATCGCCGACGTCGTTGTAGTGCTCGTAGCGACCGGCGAGCGCCACCTGCCATTTCGGCGTCAGGTAAGTCGACAGATCGACATACGTGCCGATCACGTTCCGCGAGATGTCGCTCGCGCTCACCGGAGCCAGGCCCGGCAACGCGGCCGAACCGCCGTAGAGCCACGACGCCTGGTCGCCGCCGCGGATCGTGTAGGTTTCGCGACGCTGCTCGACGCCCACCGCGACGTTCAGCGGCGCAGGCAGCAGCGGCACGTTGAACGCCCGCGACAAATCGAGGTTGTTCGTCAGCTGGGTATTGCCGACGGACGACAGATGGAAGGTGGTCGGCGTGGATCCCTGTGCGGCGTACAACCCCGTGTTGGCGGAATTGCGCATCCCGAACACGTTGTAATCGCCACCGTAGGTCGTGCTCAGGTCCCACGCCCAGCCGAACAGGTTCTTTCCCTTGACCCCGGCCGTGATCGAGTAATCGTTCTCGTTGATCGTTTCAACCGGTACGAACCCGTTCGGGTAGACCTGCGGCAGAACCGATGGCGGGCGGTAGTTCTGGTACGCATCGCCGTTGCGGTGCGCATAGGTACCGAAGCCGTACAGCTCGACATCGTCGCCGAGGTAGTAGCCTGCGTTGAAGCCGACCGTTTCGCGCGAGCTCGCCGGGTCGCCCAGGATCGGGTTGTAGTAGCCCTGCCCTTGAGGAAACCGCCCGAAGTAATCGTCAGGCCCGGTACGGATCGTATGATTCTGCCGGTCGAATCCGGCACTCAGGTCCAGGAAACCCTTGTCGCCGAGATTCAGGCCGATGGTGGCGGACTCACTCGTCTTGAAACCGTCACCCGAATAAGTCTGCCCGTTGGTCGAGTCAAGTTCGCCGCCGCGCGCGTTGCGCTTCAGAATGATGTTGATCACACCGGCAATGGCATCGGAACCATACTGCGCGGATGCGCCGTCCCGCAGCACTTCGATATGGTCGATCAAGCCGACCGGAATGGTATCGATGTCCACGCCGGTCGAACCCTGGTTCAGGCCCGGATCGAGCGTGATGTTCGCAGTCGTATGGCGGCGCTTGCCGTTCACCAGCACGAGCACGTGGTCGGGAGAGAGGCCATGCAGCGACAGCGTGTCGGTCAGTACGCCGGTATCGCCCGAGTACGTGGTTTTCGTGATCGACGGCGACAGTTTCACCAGCGCATCGCGCAGGTTGGCCTGCCCGGTCGCGCGCAACTGATCGCCCCCGATCACGTCGATCGGCGTCAGGCTTTTGCTGGCACGGGTCTCGGTACGCGAACCCGTGATCACCACCCGGTCCTGAACCTTCACCGGGCTCTCCGGCACCGACGCAGCCGTCGGCACCGGCGCGGTCGCACTGCTTGCAGGCACCGCGACCGCTGCGGCCCCGTCGTCCTTCACGCCTTCCTGCGCCCAGGCCGCACCATGAAATACGCCTGCCGCAACCGCAACCGACATCACCGTTCTGCGCGTCTTCAGCGAAACCCCTTCGCCCCGAATGTGCTGCATGATTTCTCCGCTCATTGTCGATGACATGCTGCCCGTGCGACAGACACATCATCAGGAATACGTATCATTGTCATGAAACGATGCCGTGTGATGGACGACCTTCAGCCCGTCACGCCGCTTCAGAGATCCGGCAGCCCCGGGGGATTCGTCGCGGCTCTTTCGATCGCCTCGCTGCCCAGATTCCAGCGCTCCAGCACCTGTCGATACTTGCCGTTCCGAATCAGGTCATTGATCGCGTAAGTCACCGGATCCGCGAGACCACTTCCCTTGCGGGTAGTGACCGCCACTTCGGCCGTGCGCGGCCATCCGCCGCTGACCGCGCCGACCAGTCGTATCTTCGCGCCCTGGCTCTCCTGGTAGGCCAGGCCGGCATTGACGCTGAAAATCGCATCGACGCGCCCTGATACGAGTGCCAGCATCCGCACCGAAGGATCGTCGTAATACAGCACGTGAATCGGCTTCAAGCCATGCGCGACGTTCTCCTTGTCCCACGCCAGCAGGATCTTCTCCTGGTTGGTCCCCGAGTCGCCGATGATGCGCAGTCCGGCGATATCCTTCGGTTCGCGAATCTGCCTGATCGAACTGCCCTGCTCGACGTAGAAGCCCAGCACGTCGCGACGATAGGTCGAGAAGTCGAATTTCTGCTTGCGCACCTCGGTCACGGTCACGTTCGACAGCACGGCGTCCACCTTTCCGGACGCCACGGCGAGCGGCCAGTCCGCCCACGCGAGCGGCACGAGCCTGAGCTTCAGGCCGAGTTCGTCCGCAACCAGTTGCGCAAGATCCGGATCGGCCCCGACGATGGTCTTCGCATCCGTCGCGAACGCGCTGATCGGCGGTGCCGCCACCGCGATCCCGACCGTCAGCACGCCCTTTTCGACGAACCGGAAGTTCCCCGGAATCAGCTTGATCGCTTCCGCGGCCGGCGTGGCCCGAGGGCGGTCATGCTGATCCGGGCTCAGGTTGAACGACGTCGCCGACTGCGCCATGCCGCCCCACCCCAATACCATCGCGGCAAACGCGCAAGACAAGGCCGAGAAGATCCCGCGACGACGATTCATCTTTCGATACCCCATTGAAGTGTTCATTCGTTTGGTTCAGAACGGCCTGCCCAACGGGCCATCCGGTTTCAGATCCCGCAGCGAATCGGTACGCCCCGGTGCGAGCAGATCCTTCGCAAAAGGCAACCGCCAATGCACCTCCGTCGCGATCGCCTGATCGTATAGCGGCGCGTAGCCTGCGCCGAGATAGAGGCTCGCGGCTTCCGGTTGACGAAACCCGGTCGTGAGGTAGACCCTGCGATACCCGTGCCGCAACGCGCGCGACTCGAGCTCTGCCACGATACGGCGTGCCAGACCTTGACGACGCACACTGGAATGCACCCAGATGCGCTTGAGCTCGGCCGTCGTTTCGTCGTAGCGCTGATAGGCGCCACCGCCGACGACTTCACGCTCCCGTCGAATCAGGATAAAAGCGCCTTCGGGCGGCGCAAACAATTCCACCGGGTGCGTCAGGAGTTCATCCCGCACGACTTGCGGCGGCATGGCGTGAAAATCCTGGTAGCGCGTGGAATACTCGATCGACAATTCATCAAACAACGGCTTGGCAATCGGGTCGAGCGGGGAGGTGTAGATTACTTCATCAGTCACTGATACGTCAGATGCATTGATTCATCTGCCTCAATTTTTCCCATATGAATGTTTCGTTCGACACGTGTACATCGGTGTATCGATTCATGTCATGGTGCGCGACAATCATTCACGCGAAAACCAAGCATTTTCGAAATCGTTATTCACACAAAAAATATAATCAGGATTACATATCGTAAACAACAAAAATACCAAGTAACGCCGAGGTAACTGCCTCTCACTTGAAACTGATTGGCATGCGATAGATAACGTCCCGAAAAGATGAAACGGGGAATGGCCGCGCTCGCCTTCGTATCCAGTCGGCACCTGCTGCTGAAAATGCGCCGCCAGCCGGCAGCCGTATCGGCATCGATACGCCGGCGCCGCAGGTGTGACCATCATCGGATCGGGGCGCGCGGCGAAGCCCATCGCCACGCAAACGCCCGGCGCGCTGTTCGCGCCGGCGCCCGCTTCTGCGTCCGACGAACGATGCACACGACACGCTCGACCACGTCGCCCGGTGCGGCCGGATGATCGCTCCCGAGTCACGGGCGCCGCACGATCATCGCGCACCGGCACGTGCATCGCTTCCCGAAGCGTCGAGTCATTCACGATTGCCCGGATGCACGGCTTGCACCGGAAGCAGATGTTTTTCGAACAGCACGCCAGGAGGCGCGTCCTCGCCGAAATCGTGCGACGACAGCAGCGTATAGCCGGAGGACCGATACAGCCCGACCGCTTCGGGTTGTCGTGGCCCGGTCCCCAGATGGATGCGCGTGTACCCTTGTCGGGCAGCCTGCGCTTCGAGTTCGGCAAGGACCCGCCGCGCCAATCCCTGACGCCGGTGAATCCTGCTGACCCAGATGCGCTTGAACTCCGCGGTACCCGGCGAGTGATGGCGCATGAAGGCACCGCCCGCGATCGCCTGCTCGTGCCTCAACAGCAGCAGGAACGCACCCTGTGGCGGTGCAAACGCCTCGGCCGGATAGCGCACCAGCTCCTTGCCAAGCTCTTCTTCCGGAATATAAGCGGCGTAACGGCTGCTGTATTCGTACGCCAGCTCGTCGAACAGCGGCCGGGCAAGCGGATCCTTTGCAGACACGTAGACAAAACGATCACGCTGATCCAACGAAGTTGCGACTTCAGACATCGACTGCCTCCTCACGAACCGTCGCCCCGTCCCGGAACCGGCGGGGTCATGTCCCGCAGGCGCCGCAGATCGGCGTAACGTCCCGCGCGACCTGTCCCGCCGTCGGGAGCGAAAATGGTGAAAATCTGCTGATGGCCGCGCCACCAGCCGATACGCATGAACCATGCGGGCAACGGCGGGATGCCGGCATGCCAGCCGAATCCTGCTTACCCCGCGCATCCTCCCGCTCGCCGTCGCTCATGCCGACGCGGCCGGGTGCGCGATGCGTTCGAGCAATGCAAGCAACGCGACATTCACCGCGTCGGGCTGCTCCAGCATCAGCTGATGGCCGCACGCGTGGAGAACGTCGAACGTCGCGTCCGGCAACGCGTCGGCCAGCGCATGCCCGCCCGCCGGCGGCGTCAGGCCGTCGGCATCGCCGGCCAGCACCGTCACCGGCAAGTCGAGCGCGGCCAGCCGCGCGGCATCGGGCCACGGCGCATCGCGCAAAACGGCCTGGAACGTCGTCATCCGGTTGCCGCGTGCGATACGCGACTCGTACGCGACGAGCGCCGGATCCGCATCCGGATGCCACGCAAGCCGCCGGAAGCGCCGTGCAAACACCGGCTTGATCCATTCGAGCAACCAGCCCGGTAACGGCGACTGCCGCGACACGGGGCGCGCGAGCTGCGTGCCAAGCAACAGGGCGCCACTCACCTCGTGCAGTCGCCCGAGGCCGGCCAGCCGTTCGAGCAGCGCGAGCGTGCTGCCGGTGCCCAGCGAATGGGCGACCAGCACGTTGTGCGTGCCCTTGTAGCGGTGGAACAGCGCGAGATAGTCGCGTAACGTTTCTTCGCCGTGGTACGCGCCGCCACCCGCATGCGGCCGCGGGCTGTCGCCGTGGCCGAGGAAATCCCAGGCGACGAGCCCGTAGCCGGCATCGCCGAACGTCCGCCACTGGCGACGCCACTGGTTCTTGTTGCCGCCCCCGCCGTGCGCGAAGAACACGACGGTGCCCGCATGCGGCGAGCCCGGCGGGGCCGCGCGATGCGCGACGCTCAGCGTGCGCGTGGCACGCACCTCGACCGGCGTGCCGGTCACGACGGCCGAACCGGCCGCGTGGGTCGAAACGGAACTCATGGATGCTCCTCGTCGATGGGTTGTGCGTGCCGTGCGCGTTCCGCCGCGGCCGCACGTGGCGGCAATACCGGCATCGCATCGATCAGCTCGCGCGTGTAAGGATGGCGCGGCCGGCCGAAAACCTGGGCGGTGTCGCCGAGCTCCACCACCTGCCCCGCCCGCATCACCGCGATCCGGTCGCAGATCTGCGCGGCCACGCGCAAGTCATGCGTGACGAACACGATCGCCATCGCGCGCCGGCGCTGTACCGCCGCGAGCAACTCGAGCACCTGCGCCTGCACGGACACGTCGAGGCCCGACACCATCTCGTCGGCAACGAGAATCGACGGATCGAGCGCCAGCGCGCGTGCGAGGCTGATGCGTTGCCGCTGGCCACCGGAAAACTGGTGCGGATAGCGGTCGAGCGCTTCCGGCGGCAGGCCGACCAGCGTCATCAGCTCAGCCGCGAGCCGATAGGCGGCAGCCGGTTCGACACCATGCGCGAGCGGGCCCGTTGCGACGATCCGCGCGATCGTCTGGCGCGTGTTCAGCGATGCGTACGGGTCCTGGAACACCATCTGGATCTCGCGCCGCAGCGGGCGCAGCGCCCTTTCCGTCAGGCGCGCGAGATCGTGTTCCCCGCGCAGCACGATGCGGCCCGAATCCACACGCGCGAGCCGCAGCAGCGCGCGCGCGAGCGTCGACTTGCCGGAGCCCGATTCGCCGACGATGCCGAGCGTTTCGCCCGCATGCAGCGTGAAGCCGACATCGACCAGCGCATCGACGCCGCGCCGGCCGCGTGCGGGCACGAACGGCAGCGCACGGCGCGCCGCATAGCGCTTGTGGAGGCCGTGCACGTCGAGCAACGGCACGCCGCTGCGGATGACGACGCGCGGTGTGACCCGGCCTTGCGGCACGGCCGCGAGCAGCGCCTGCGTATAGGGGTGACGCGGCGCGCGCAGCACGTCGGCCGCCCGGCCGCTCTCGACCAGTTCCCCGTCGCGCAGCACCGCGACGCGATCCGCGATTTGCGCGACCACGCCAAAGTCGTGCGTGATCAGCAGCACGCCGGCGCGGGTCGCGCGGGCCGCCCGTGCGATCAGTGCGAGCACGCGCGCCTGTGTCGTCACGTCGAGTGCGGTCGTCGGTTCGTCCGCGATCAGCAGCGCCGGTTCGAGCCCCAACGCCATCGCGATCATCACGCGCTGCCGCTGCCCGCCGGACAGCGCATCGGGATAGCTGTGCCGCAACCGCTCCGGGTCCGGCAACCCGACGTCCTGCAACAACGCGGTCACGCGCGCGGCGCGGGCCGCGGCCTCGCCACGGCCGGTCAGCACGCGATGCACGCGCAGCACCTCGTCGATCTGCGCGCCGACCGTCATCAGCGGATTCAGCGCGGCCTGCGGGTCCTGGAAGATCGTCGACACCTCGCGGCCGCGCACCGCGCGCCACGCCGCGTCGGTGCATCGAGACAGGTCCCGGCCGCGCAGCACGATCCGTCCGCCGGCATGCCGGACGCCGCGCGGCAACAGGCCCGCGAGCGACGCCGCGAGCAGCGATTTGCCCGATCCGGACGCGCCGACCACGCACAGCACTTCTCCCGAAGCGACCGTCAGCGACACGTCGCTCACCGCGTCGCGACGCTCCGCACCGGGCGGCAACGCGAGCGTCAGCCGCTCGACCGACAGCAGCGGCGCGCCATTCATCGCGCGCGCTCCGCGACGGCCGACGCATGACGCACCCCCTCGCCGACGCGATTGACCGCCAGCGCGGTCGCGACGATCGCGAGGCCGGGCCAGATGCTCAGCCACCATGCGTCGCGAATCACGTTGCGGGCCGCGCCGATCATGAATCCCCAGCTCATCTGCGACGGATCGCCGAGCCCGAGGAACGACAGTGCCGACTCGGTCAGGATCGCCGTCGCGACCATCAGCGCGGCCAGCACCGCGAGCGGCGGCCACACGTGCGGCAGGATCTGGCGCCACACGAGCGCCCCCGGCGACTCGCCGGCAAGCCGGGCCGCCAGGACGAACTCCCGGTGCGCCAGCCCGAGGAACTCGCCGCGCACGAGCCGCGCGATCGCGGGCCACGACACGGCGGCGATCGCGACGATGGTCGACTCGAGCGACGCGCCGAGCACGGCCGCGATCGTGACGGCCACCGCGAATTGCGGCACGGTCTGGAACAGCGTCGTGATACCCATCAGCACGCGGTCGACCCACCCGCCGCACCAGCCGGCAAGCGCGCCGATCGATACGCCGAGCGCGAACGTCGCGACCGTCGCCGCCAGGCCGACGAACAGCGACACGCGCGTGCTCCACAGGATCCCGACCAGCACGTCGCGCCCGAGCATGTCGGTGCCGAGCGGATGGCTCGCGCGCAGCAGCGGCCGCATCAACGGCTCGGCACCCATGCTCCACGGCGAAGGCAGCCACAGCGGCGCGGTCAGCGCGACGAGCGCGGCCACCGCGAGCAACAGCATGCCGGCAGGCGCCCCTGGCGTGTGCGCGAACCTGCGCAGGAAGCGGCTCGTCATCGCGCCTCCGGCAACTGGAGGCGCGGATCGACGAGCCCGTACAACAGGTCCGTCAACGCATTGAACACGACGACCAGCGCCGCGACGACGGCCAGCAACCCGAGCAGCACCGGATAGTCGCGCTGCAGCAGCGCGTCGTACATCAGCCCGCCGAGCCCCGGCCATGCGAACACGATCTCGGTGACGAGCGCGCCGCCGGCGAGCTGCCCGAGCTGCAGGCCGCCAAGCGTGACGACGGGCAGCAGCGCGTTGCGCAGGACGTGGCGAATCATCACGCGCGGCTCGGACGCGCCCTTCGCGCGTGCGGTCCGGACGAAGTCGCGCTCGATCACCTCGAGCATCGCCGCCCGCGTCAGCTGCACGTAGATCGCCGCGTAGACGAGCCCGAGCGTGCCCGCCGGCAGCGCGAGATGCGCGGCCACGTCGAGCACGTGGCGCCATCCGGTGTAGCCCGCGCCGACGCTTTCCATGCCGAACGACGGCAGCCAGCCGAGCACGACCGAGAACGCGATCACGCTCATCAGCGACAACCAGAACAGCGGCGTCGCGTAGACGATCACCGACAGTGCGCCGATCGCGCGCGACACGCGGCGCGCCCATGCGCCGTCGCGCGACTCGCACCAGGCGGCGACGGCGCCCGCCGTCACGCCGACCGCGACCGACACGGCAAACGCGGCCGCCATCAGCAGCAGCGTCGCGGGCAGCCGCTCGACGACGAGCTGCAGCACGGGCAACTGGTTCCGGTACGAGAAGCCGAAGTCGACGTGCGCGAGCCCGCGCAGATACAGCGCGAACTGCTCGACGAGCGGCCGGCTCAACCCGAGCTGCATGCGCAGCCGCTCGACATACGCGGCGTCGCCGGAGCCTGCATCGCCGGCGAGCGCCAGCGCGGGATCGCCGGGCGCGAGCCGGACCAGGAAGAAGTTGACGATCAGGACGCCCAGCACGACCGCCACACCCCTGAGCATCGTCGACGACACACGCAGCACCGTTTTCATCGCATCACCCGATCCAGGTGTCCTCGAGGCTGTCGTTCACGCTGGTGGCCGTGCGCAGCAGGTTGTGGACATTGCGCCGGTACACCGTCGGGTTGACCATCTCGAAGATGTTCGCGATCGCCGCGTCGTTCGCGAGCGTGGCCTGGATCTGCGCATAGAGCCTGCGACGCGCGGCCGGGTCGATCGCTTGCGCGGCGTCATCCCACAGCGCGTCGGCCTTCGGGTTGCGATAGCCCTCGACGTTGCCGAACGGCGAGCCCTTCGAAATGCCATCGATCCGGTACAGCGGCGCGACGCCGAAATCGGGGTCCGCGTTCTGGAACAGGAAGTTGTAGCTCAGGTCGAAATCCCAGTTCGCGACGCGCGCATACCAGCCGGCCGCGTCGGTCGTCTGCACGCGCACGCGAAACCCGGCCTGGCCGAGCGCCTGCTGCGTGTATTCGGCCACGCGCTCCCATGCGCCGCCCTTCTCGCCGTTGAGCAACACGAGCGGATACTTGCCGACGTCCACGCCGGACTGCCGGATCAGCGCGCGCGCCCGCTCCGGGTCGTGCGGGAAGCGCGGCACGTCCGGATCGTAGAACGGCGACGACGATACGAACGGCCCGTTCGCCACTTTCCCGTAGCCGAAAAAGATCCGGTCGACGATGAACTGGCGATCGAGTGCCTGCAGCACCGCCTGCCGCACGAGCACGTTGTCGAACGGCGGCTTGCGCTGGTTCAGTTCGAGAAACGCCATGCCGGTGAACAGCTCCCATCCCTGCGTCGTCAGCTCGACGCCCGGCAGTTTCGACAGCCGTGCGAGGTCCGCATAGTCGACGTCGCCCGCGCGCAACGCATGAACCTGCCCGCGCTCGAACGCGATCGAGCGCGCAGCCGAGTCGGGCACGATATTGAATACGATCCCGTCGAGATACGGCAGCCCTTTCTTCCAGTAGTCCGGATTGCGCGCGAGCCGGATGTACGCACCGCGCTTCCATTCGCGAAACACGAACGGCCCGGTGCCGACCGGCTGCTGGTTCGCCGGATTGGCGCGCGGGTCCTTGCCCTGGTACAGGTGCGCCGGCAGGATCGGCAGCAAGCCGCTGCCGAGCAGGTTGATCAGCCCCGCGTACGGTGTCTTCAGGCGGATCGTCACCTGCAGCGGGCCGCTCGCGTCGATCGACGCGATGTACTTGTCGAACGTCACCTTCGTGCGCGGCAGCGCCTGCGGTGCGATCTCCTTCAGCGTGACGACCACGTCCTGCGCGCCGAACGGCTGCCCGTCGTGCCAGCGCACGCCGGGCTGCAGGTCGAACGTGTAGCGCAGCCCGTCCGCGGAACCGTTCCAGCTGCGCGCGAGCACGGGCACCGCCTTCAGCTGCGGATCGAACACGAGCAGGCCCTGGAAGATCTTGCCGCCGACATACTGCGACGCGACGTGCGGCGTC
>NZ_CAJNKE010000056.1 GCF_905232215.1 Burkholderia sp. LMG 13014 | reverse complement strand
CGCTTCGCGTTGCGCTCCTGCTTGGCCTTCGCTGCGAGCTGCGCCCGCAATTCGGCAAGTTGTTCAAAACCCATAAATTCAATCCACCAGGAATATAAGGTGTGGTTCGTGCGGCCATGCCGCGCGGCGTAAAAGCTTCGCCGCCATGCGGGCGACCCGTCTGCCGCCGATGCGGAACACTACGGGGCCGCATCGCGCACGCCACTCTGTTTTCAGGCACCCGGCCACGATGCCGGACAAGGCAGGAGTGGAAGTATACCGGTACGCGCGACGGCCGGTTGACTCGCTGGTCTGCATTGGCCCGATTCGGGGCACCGGAAATGCGTCCGTGCGGTCGTGTTGCGCATTATATGGATACGTTTCCGGAAGTCACGCCGTTCATCCACTTCGGCGGAAATCGGGGCCATCTTGCGCACGTCGATCGGCCCGGCCGCACCGATCGACGCCACACGCGCGGTATTCCGCCTTGGGATGTCGAACGCGATCGTGCCACCTTGGGTCGTCCCGGGCCCCGGACGACCCGGCATCCCGGAAAACACCGTCGGCCGCGTGCCATCCACCGATCACGGCAATGCGAGGCGCGCGGCGATGTAGCGGCGCAAGTGTCGCGACGTGCGGTTCCCTCCTTCGATGACCTCGGTGCCCGTACACGACTCGTTGCGTCCGCACCGATCCCGTGGCGTACGAGGATGCCGAAAAGTGCGTAGTATGGCCGGATCGATGTCGTCGGCAACCTGCTGCGGCCGTTTCGCCGCGCACCTGGCCAGGCCAGCCGTCGACATCCCGCTTGCCTGCAAAAAGAACCGGTTGTACGAAACGGAGCAGAGACATGGTTCCCCCACCCGACATCCCGCACGACGGCATCACGCGCGAGGAGATTCACCATCGGCAAATCGACATGCGCGGCTATCGGCGCAGCGACGGCCAGTTCGAAGTGACGGCCTGCCTCGCGGATCGCAAGACCTTCGATTTCACGCCGCCTGGCGGCACGCGGACGGTCGCTGCGCTGTCGCCGATCCACGACCTCGGCGTGACGCTGGTCTTCGACGCCGACATGGTCGTCCGCGCCGTATCGACGTTCCTCCGGTCGCATCCGTATGCGCAGTGCCCGGGCGGCGGCGACTCGCTGCAGGCGCTCGTCGGACTGAGCATCGGTGCCGGCTGGAACAGCGAGGTTCGCAAGCGCCTGCCGTCCTGCGATACGTGTACGCACCTGAAGGAATTGCTCGGCCCGATCGCCACCACGGCCTACCAGACGATGGTCGGCATGCGGAAGTCATCGCTCGAGGAACGCGACAGCGAAGGAAAACCGCTCAAGATCGACAGCTGCCATGCCTATGGCGCATCGCGCGGTCTCGTGAAACGTCTTTGGCCCGAATACCATCGGCCTTCGGCGACGGCAAAAGGCAGCTAAGGGCCCGGCCTTCGGCCAGCCCTGTGCCCGCAGGATCGGTGCCGCGCGAGCATGCATGCGCTGCGTGCACACACGAGCGGCGACCCGGCCTCGCGCCGGCCGAGCATCGCTGTCATGGAAACGGCGATCAGAAAACGCCCAGCGCAAGTCCCGCTGCAAGACCGGCGCCCAGTTCGGCGCAGCGCGCGAGGTCGTCGCCGTCGATCGTCTTCGCCGCGAGGATGCGCTCCGGTGTCTGCGCGTGCGTACAGACGATCAGGCCCGGCGCCACGTTCTTCAACCGCCATCCGGTCGCGATCCGGTCGATCTGGCGCAACGCGTTCTGTCCGTCGCTTCCCGCGCAGATCATCACCGCATACGGGCGGCCGTTCACGCGATCGAGCGCCGCGTAGTAGCAGCGGTCGAAGAAATCCTTCATCAACCCGGACATTGCCGCGAGATTCTCCGGCGTGGCGAACAGGTAGGCGTCGGCAGCGAGCACGTCGTCTGCGCTGGTCGCGTCCGCGCGCTGCAGCCTGACGTCGACGCCGGGTTGCTCGCGCGCCGCGCCGGCAGCCGCTTCGGCCATCTGTTGCGTGCCTCCGGTCATCGTGTGATAGACGATCAACAGCGTCTTCATTCGTCGTCACTCGCGTTCGGTTTCAGGTGCGCCGGCCGCATCGCCGGTTTCTACTGGATGGCCCGCCTTCGTGCGGGGCGGTTCCGCGTTTGCTTCCGCGGATTTGCCGGTTTGCCGGCTCGTCGGTGCCTGACGCGCGTCGATCATGCGCATCGCGCCGGTTTCGATCCGCGCGGGTTCGACCGGATGCACGATCAGTCCGGTGCAGCGCGTGATGCGTCGCGGTCTTCCGGTCGCGCGTAATACGCGAGAAACATGTCGGCAGCGGATTCCGCGACTTTTTGTTGCTCTGGCGCCTCCAGCGGCGGCTGGCCCATCGTTATCTGCGGCCAGAACGCGAATACCTTCACGACACCGTGCAGCTGATGCGCGGCAAACACCGGATCGGTGACGGCCAGGCGTCCGGCCGCCGCGGCCGTTCGCACCCAGACCGTCATGTCTTCCTCGCGCTCGCCGAGACGCTCGACCATGTCGCGCGCACGTTCCGGCGAATGGATGGCCGCACCGATCGCGACGCGTGCGAGCGCGAGAAAGGCCTCGTCGCTGAGCAGGCGCATCTTGCGATCCAGCAACGCGAGCAATTGCTCGCGCAGCGGTACGTCGGCGCGATAGGTCGGCGAACCGCCGGTTCGGGTCGCATCCCACAATTGTTGCAGGATCGCGGCGAACAACGTTTCCTTGCCCGGGAAATGGTTGTAGACCGTGCGCTTCGACACGTCCGCGCGCGCAGCGATGCGGTCCATGCTGGTCGCGTCGTAACCCGATGCGAGAAATTCCTCGATGGCCGCGTCGACGATGGCCGCGCGCTTTCGATCGGTCAGGCGCTGAGGGGGAGTGCTGGTGTCCATTCAGAAATTTTACACCGGGCAGTTTACTTATCCCAAAAATAAACTACACTGTTTAGTGTACTTTATTCTCCGGACGAACCGACATGGCATCGCCACTCGTTTTGATTCATCGCATCCTGGGTTTTGCGGCCGCCCGACGCGGCCGCGCGCTGTCTGACGGCTCGCCGCAACACAACGGCGAGCGCTTCAGCAATGTCGCGCCGCGTCCTGCCGAGGGATTGGGCAAGACGCTCGGGATCGCCTGGAACATGCTGTTCAACAAGCCACGCAATACCGTCCCCGCAGGCGTGCTGCCCGTCGATTCGCTGACCCGCGCGGAACTCGATGCGGCCCCCGATCGCAGCCTGTACCGGCTTGGCCACTCGACGCTGCTGCTCAAGCTGCGCGGCGAATTCTGGCTGACCGATCCCGTGTTTGCCGAGCGCGCGTCGCCGTTTCGACGCATCGGCCCCAAGCGTTTCCATGCGCCTCCGATCGCACTTGAAGATCTTCCGCCGCTGCGCGGCGTAATCCTGTCGCACGATCACTACGATCATCTTGACCGCGACACCGTACTCGCGCTCGCGGCAACCACCGATGTGTTCGTGACAACGCTGGGCGTCGGCGACCGCCTGATCGAATGGGGCATCGACGCGAAGAAAGTCCGTCAGCTCGACTGGTGGCAGAGTGTCGACGTGGCCGGCCTGACGCTGACCGCGACACCTGCCCAGCACTTTTCCGGGCGCAGCCTGTTCGACGGCAACAGCACGCTGTGGGCATCCTGGGTCATCGTCGACGACGACTTGCGCGTGTTTTTCAGCGGCGACACGGGCTACTTCGACGGTTTCCGGACGATTGGCGAGCGCCTCGGGCCGTTCGACGTCACGCTGATCGAAACAGGCGCATACAACACGCAATGGCCGTACGTGCACATGCAGCCGGAAGAGACCGTGCAGGCGCACATCGATCTGCGCGGACGCTGGCTGGTTCCGATCCACAACGGTACGTTCGATCTCGCGATGCACCGCTGGCAGGAGCCGTTCGAGCGCGTCACGGCGCTGGCGCTCGTGCGTGGCGTCGACCTGTCGACGCCCAGGATGGGCGAGCGCCTCGCGCTCGACGAGCCGCACCGGGGCGAGCGGTGGTGGCGCACAGTGGACGAGCGCGCGACGTCCGTTGCCACGAAATCGCGCCGCTGGTCGCTTTGCGCGTCGCAAGCGACGAAGTAGGCCCACCGGTCGTTGCGCATTTTTCCCGGGAGCGCGGCCATGCCGCGACTCCGGAAGGCGCGTTGCCGGCGTACCCCACGTCGGCTGGCTGCCTGTACATCCGATTACCTGAGTAGAGAAGTCATGCATCCGGCACCCGGCCAATCAGACGCCGCCATCGCTGCGCTCAACCTTGCAGCCCCCCGCTCAACCAGCCATAGCCGAGAGAACGACCTGCGGCAGACGCTCGCAGAGCGCGTCGCGAGGTGGACAGAAGGCGTCGACCATCTCACCACGGCCATTCCTAACCTGAGCCTCCATCGAAGGGAGGCGACAACGCAACCGATGGACTGCATGGTCGAGCCGAGCTTCGGTCTCGTCGTTCAAGGCACGAAGCGGATCATTCAGAGCGGGGATGTGTATCTCTGCGACGCCAACCGCTTTCTGATCACGTCGCTCGACTTGCCCGGATCGACCCAGGTCATCGAGGCCAGCCGTGAAAGACCGTTTCTCGGCATTGGGCTCAAGCTTGATTTTCGCGTCATGGCCGAACTGATGACGCAGGTCGCGCCGGATCACGAGGAAGCTCCCGCAGGCCGCGGCCTCGTCGTCGGCGATATGACCGAACCGCTCTACGACGCCGTGAACCGGTTGCTGGCATTGCTGGATGACCCGAACGCCATTGCGGTTCTCGCGCCGTATGTCGAGCGGGAAATCTACTACCGGCTGCTGACGAGCGACCAGGGTGGCCGTCTCCGTCAGATCGCGTCCGCTGGCAGTCAGTGCAACCGGGTGTCGCGGGCGATCCAGTGGTTGCGAACCCACTACGACGAGTCGCTGCGAGTCGACGATCTGGCGGCGCAGGTTCAGATGAGCAGTTCGACCTTCCACCACCACTTCCGTCAGCTCACTGGCATGAGTCCGCTGCAGTACCAGAAATGGATGCGGCTCAATGAAGCACGTCGGTTGATGCTGTCCGAGCGGCTCGACGCCACGTCGGCATCGTTCAGGGTCGGATATGCGAGCCCGACCCAGTTCAACCGCGAATACAGCCGGTTGTTCGGCAATTCACCGCGGAGAGATATCGATAGCCTGCGGAGCGGGGCGGACGTCGTTCTGTCGGTCGCAGCGACTTATTGATCGCAGGGACGGCCCCGGAGATAGGGGATGCCGATTTTGGTGATCACCGCACATTGGGTGGATCGGCTTCACGCGTGAGCGATCGATCCGAGTGAGTCAGACGAATGCCGCGGGATGCGCGCTTCTTGCCAATTCAGGATTGATTGCTCGGCGGCCGGCAGGGAATGTCTTATTGAGTATCGAGCGGTGGGTGGGCGCCTCGCGACGTCGGACGTGTACCCGAACTCGCAAGCATCAATCGGCCACATGCAAGCCGCCTCATACGGACCTCATGAACTGATGAGGACTTCGCCCACTTTCAGCGACCGAGTCGCCTTATTGCCTTCCTGACGCTCGGCCACAAACTCTCTGGTGCCGGGATTCTCGCGGCACGCTGCAATCCAACGAATGGTGTAGCCGGAGCGCGCGTTGTCACGTGACAACTCGTGCTGATCACTTGCGCGGCACATCCAATCAGAGACTCGACAACGCGCCGTGATGTACGTGATCTGCAGCAGTTCGATTTGTCTCCGACGTCTAGCCAAGCACAATTCGTTTCAAATACCACATATTACGTATCAAAAACGACAATCCTGAGTGCTTTCACGCGAACTTCCACGTGCGGGTCGCGAAATGACCATACGCCCCTATTTACAGGGGTAATCTCTTCGATTTTGCGTGAAACAACATGAAGAATATGGCACAACCCATTGCTAGACAACGATTTCCACGAACGCCGCATTTCTAGAAAATGTTTCACGATCCGGCCAGTTTGAGTTGTCTCATGGCCTTCAGTACAGGAATTTGTCGCCAATCGGGGCCTCACACACCGCTGTCGCGTAGAAGCGCCTGACTGCGCTGGCCATCATGCTGAGTACGCGTGACGACGCAATGCCCTCCCCTGCCGGCCAACGTACGCGGAGAAGTTGGGGCCGAGCGCCCCGAATAAATGGGGTCATATCAAGGCACCCCACAATACACATTATGGGGTGTCGTTCATCAAGCCCACCAGCACGTCTCCTCTGGGACTTGAATGTGGCTAGCCAACGATGAACGCAGCGGATCTAGGCCAATTGATGACTCAAACGCTTCGGCAAAGGTACGTCCCAACCGACATGCAGTGCATGTCCACCTCGACACTCGAGCTCCCCAATACAACTCTCCAGTTGTCACGTGACAACTCACGGCTCAACCCGCTCGGAAGCGGTATTTCATGACGATCCAACAGTGGCGAATTCCTTCTTTATCGATCTACCTGTTCACGATCAACGGAGTTCGACCAAAACTTCCGCTGACAGGCGACTCAGTGCCGACATCGCCTTTCGCTCCGTATCGATTGTCACGTGACAACTCGTCTCCCTGACGGCAGTCGTGCTAGGCCAAAGACGGATATCGGGCATTGCGATGATCTCGCCATATCCGTAAGCGCGATCGAATCAAAGATTTGCTGGTGCCGGATGGTGCCGAGAAAGATCAAATCCTTGCGATTTGTCACGTGACAACCGGCTCTACCGACGGCATCCGTGTAATCAAGTTACTGGAATCTCAATGATTTCCGTCGGGAACAAAGGGAGATCGAGCGACTAATCTCAATGCGCTAACTCTGGCATCGACGTTGAAGTCCACCGAATTTTCTCTCAAGCTTTGTACGTCATTTTTCGAACGTAATCGCCAATTTTATTTTTACTCGAACACCAGCTATGACTGACTCGTTAGCCATTTGGCCCACTTGTCACGTGACAACCACATCGATCACAAAGACATACATTGCGTCGAAGGCTTTTCTGGACATTTTGATAATAACTGCATATATTACGCAAAACTCCGTGGAGAAATTTTATGGCTTTCAAGATCGCCGTCAGTAATCAAAAAGGTGGGACTGGGAAGACAACCATCTCCGTCAATATCGCGGCTGCGTTCGAGGCCGGCGGCAACAAGGTCGCCCTGATCGATGCCGACCCTCAAGGCACATCCGTCCGGTGGGTGACGAGCGGCGAGAACACGCTGCCGATGACGGTCCTCTCACTGGCCCCTGCCGGTCGCGGCATCGGCGGCGAGATCAAGAAGCAGGACGCGAACTTCGACGTGATCGTCGTCGACTGTCCCGGCAACCTCGAAGATCCGCGCATTGCATCCGTACTCGAAGTCGCCGACTTCTGCCTCGTGCCGCTGTCGCCGTCGCCGGCCGATCTCTACAGCACCGTCGCGATGATCCGCATGATCGAGTCGATGCGATCCGTCCGTAACCCTAATCTTTCTTCCGCATTAATGCTGAATAGTGTTAATGGAAAAACTAAAATGCGTGAAGAAATTTTAAAGATTCTAAGGGCTGAAGAAATAGGGGAGCATCTGCTCGACAGCCAGATCGCGCAACGCGAGGTCTACCGTCAGACGTTTGCGCTCGGCACCACGATCCATCATCACAATCGATACCTGAAGGGCCTGAAAGAAGCCCGTGCGGAAATCGAAAAGCTGGTCACGGAAATGGCCCACTACATCGCGTCGACGCGCGCTACCGGAGCCGCCCATGGCTAAGGACACCTCGAAAGACAAGAAGCCGACCGGCAACCTGCATCTCGCAGCCGGCCTGCTGCGCGGACTCGCGCAGGAAAATGCGGCCCTCGAAACGCGGCTGCCGGAGCCAGCGGCCGCACCGAATGCGGTCGTCGACACGGCACCCGCCAGCGCCCCGGCCGCGGCCACGCCCGCCGGCACACCGGATCTTGGCGCGCCGCAGAAGGTGTTGGTCAAGGATTGCATCCCGAACCCGTTCAACCCGCGCGTGTTCTATTCGGAGTCGAGCCTGCACGAGCTCGCCCTGACGCTGAAACGGGAAGGGCAGATCGAGCCGATCAAGGTGACGCGGCTCCCGGAGTTTCCTGGCAAGCTCGTGGTGATCGACGGGCAACGCCGGCTCCGCGCGACGAGCATCAACGGCGATGAATCCATCAACGCCACGTTCCGCACCGACCACACGCCCGAGCAGCTCTATACGATCGCGTATCGCGCGAACCACGACCACGAACGCCAGACGATCTTCGACGATGCGGTCGCGTGGAAGCGTCTCCTCGACGAGAAGGTCTTTTCCGACCAGAACACGCTGGCGGAAAAAATCGGCAAGGACAAGGCGTCGATCAGCAAGACGCTGTCGCTCAACGCGCTCCCGAACACACTCCTGGAACGGATGGCCAGCGCGAACGACGTGGTCGGTCTGCAGGCGGCGTACTTCCTGAAGCTGATCTTCGAACGCCTGGGCGAGCCGACGGCCGACCGGCTGCTGACGGCCGTGATCGACCGGAAAAAATCGGTTCGTGATCTCGAGAATTTCCTGCGTGCACAGAGCGACGGCAGCAAGAAAGCGGGACGCACGCGTTACAGCGTTCGTCACGACTTCGCGCTCGAATCGCGAGCGATCGGCCAGTTGAAGACCTATCCGGACGGACGTCTGGACCTGCAACTCAAGGGCGTCGACGCATCGCACCAGGAGGCACTCGCCGACAAGCTCAAGACCGTCATCGACGCGTACGTTGCCGAACTGGCAGCGGCCACGCAACAGTAACGCGCCAAAAGCAGAAGGCCTCGCATCCGCGTTGCATCGCGAAGCCGGACGACAATGTCCGACGCGCAATACACACCCGGCTGCGAGGCCTCGTTCAGTTACCTGCGAGACTGCTTTTCAGCAGGAATTCCAGCAAGTCGTCCGAGGTCGGTTCGCCCCACGTATCCAGCGCCAGCCATCGGAAGAAGCTGGTCTGCGCGAGCTTGCTTGCCTTCTTCTTCGGCGACAGCGTCAGGTCCTTCGAGCCTGCCACCGTCTCGTTGTAACGATCGATCAGCTTGGTCTGGTCGTCGATCTCCAGTTCACGGAAATACGCGCCGGCTTCGTCGACCTTCGCCGCCAGATATTTGTCGCGAATCTGCTCCTGCTTGCTCTGCGCGGACTCCTTCGCCGGTGCGGCCGCCTCCGTTCCCTGTCCGTCGGCCAGCGTGTAGCCGTGCGTCAGCGCCTTGCGGAAATACGCGGCGACATTGTCGACCGGCGCCGCATTCTTCTTCGTAGTCCGATTGAGCGTATAGGCAATCGCCGCCTTGATGCGCTGCACACCGTATTGCGTGATCAGTCGCCGCGCTTCCGAACGCGGAATGCCGAACTTGGCGACCTCCTCGACCAGCGCTTCGTTCTTGACGTCGCCTTCCTCCACCGTATCGGCGCTCTGCTTGCGCGTCACCTTGAACTGGACGGCTTCCACGCTCCGGCCGGACTTGTGTTCGATCAACTCGAGCGTGTGATCCGATACTTCGTTCACCTCCTGAATGCACGGCACCAGGACCTTGCTCTTGAACAGCTTGTATTCCTTGTACGACTGCGACGCCTTGTCCTGACCGAGAATGAGGTCACGAAATTTCGGCAGCGGGATCTTCGCGGTGATGCCGATCCCCTCGTAGCGCACGGTGTTTTCCCACAACGCGAGCGAGTGTGACCGCCGGAACTCGCGGGCGATCCGCATATCGATCAGTGCGTAGATCTCGGGGTTGAGCAACTCGCTGCGAATCTGGTCGGAGAAGCTGTACTTCAGCACCGATTGCTCGAGCTCCGCGCCGGCGAGCAGGCCCGACGCTTTCCAGACCGTCGAGCGATCCGCGGCCAGGTAGTCCCAGTTGACGACGGTACTGATCAGCGAGTTGACCGTGTCCTTCACGTACTTCGTGTTGTTGCTGTTCAACCCGCTCTCGTGCGAAAGCGACGCGATCGAGATCGAGAAACTCGTCCGGCCCGGCTCGAACGCCTCCTGCCGGAGCGCGTTCTTGATCAGCGAGCTGAACATCTTGCGTTGCTGCAGACCGATCTTTCCGGACTTGGGCGCGATATGAATCGCCTGGACCGCCTTGCGCAGCAAGTCGGGAGGCTCGGGTGTCTGAAACAGCGAAACCTGTTTGTCTGAGCCTTTGCTTGCGGGCTTGCGCGGCATCGTAATGTCCGGATAAGGTGACCTTGTTGAGAGCGGACTTTATACCTTTTCGCGTCGACGGGCAACGCCCCGGTTGCTGCTTTACTTGCACTATCGCGGCTAACCTGCAGATACGAAAGGGAAATTCACAATCGGACAATCTGTGCGGAACCCCATATCCATCTACCTTTCGACAAAAATGCCTCCCACAAGCCGCTACCTTTGGTACCCGGACACGGAAACCCGGCACGAGATTTGCCCCCGGGAAGGTAACCATCCATGGGAAGCAAATGCGCAGAATCGAGATCGTTGGGCAAATTCGTGGTGCTCTGCAGCACAGTCGCGTTTTCTTCCCATAACTTGCTACCTTCATCGATTCCCACAGGAGGGTACCTATCGAGCGACGTCAGCCGCGTTGCCGGCGTCGATTTTGGCCCGGAAGGCAGACAACGCTCCCATAAACGGCAACCTGTTGTTTTCCCCATAAAAGGTTACCTGTCCGTGCCATCGATCCTGTCCATGGGAACCCGCCACCGGGAATCTTGGTGAAATGCAATCGAGCGGCCGCAAATACCACCCATAACCGGCTACCTTTGAGGTGCCCCATAACCGGCTACCACAAGAAAATCGCTGTGCGCGTCCCCATTCACGGATCGAAAAACGTGCCCCATAAAAGGCTACCTGCAGGGATTCCCATAGAAGACTACCCAACACGTTTCCAGGCCAATTTCCCATAACAGGGTACGCTTACCCCATATCCACAACCCCGATTCCCCACAACGCGGTACCCCAAACCCCAAATCCACAGACCTGAAACCCCAGATCCTTCCACCTGTGCTCCCATAAATGGGTACCGAACACCCATCAAACCCTTGTCAGATAAGGCTGTGAGCCGTCTAAAAGTAGTTAAAGAAGTAAACGTGGTTTACAAAAGATGTAAACACACGTGCGCCTCCACAAAAAGACGAGCCCCATAAACCGCTACCAATGGGTAGCCGTCTATGGTGCAGCAAGCATTGCGATGCTTCGATTCAGGCTTGGTAAACGATGGTCTGGCTCCCCGTTCCACAGTAGTTCCAGGCCCGACAAGGCTCCCAGAAGAGGTGAGTACATACTCACATCACCGGAAACGTAGAAACCTATGGGAGAAAAACGGGAAGAAAACCGCTGTTTGCAGGCACAGGTTCCCGTCTATGGGATCAAAAACCCGGCTCCGCAACCTCGCGAGCAGCGCTTGTCGAGCTGCCAAGCCAATCAGCGACCGGAAACGATGATCTCTTCGGTTTCGTTCACAGCAGTTTGAAATCGTCCGGGATCGCGGGCGAAGGGCTTTTTTGCACTCATGGGCCCCCTGCCTGTAGACAAGTTTTCCGACTGCCCGCCCGCGCCTCTCGTCAAATTTAGCCTGTGAGCTGTGCACAGAGGAAATCGACACACGTCACTACACCGCCCCAAAGTCTTCCAACTTTCTACCTTTGAACCCGCCAACCGAAGAGCAATGCTGTGCCTCCGGGTCGCGAGAAGACATCCAGGAACGGCTTCCGGGGATGAACCGGGGGGTCGGCGCCATCCGCAACATGCGGCCGGCTCCTGAAGCGATCTGATGCACGACACGAGCCAAAGTGAAAATGCGGGCGCCCACGAAGCTCACCGCAACCGAATGCGAGCGATGATCCCGAACGTTCTCACCTTCGGACACTTCCGAATCCTGTAAAAGCTCACCAACTAGACGAGGCCACCGGTATCGGCTCGCTGTGCGGGCAGCAACACCCGTCGGGATGCCGGGCGGTCAAAGCCGCACAATCAAAAAACTGTGGTTCGCGCACGTTGCGCGATGCGTTTCCGAGCAGAATCAGGCGGATCACAGATGTACCCGCGACCTTGATGCTACGTGCCACGCTCGCCCGGCTAGCATCGCAACATCGGTGCGGCACCGTCTGCGTGGTCGTGAAATGATTCCGGCGGATGCCTTCACCGCAGGCAACGCGTCCACGTCTTTTGTCAAACGGACCACGGGACCACACCACACCGCTGCGGGTTTTACCGGCTCAGTTCTCCCGGCGCATCACAGTTCATCGATTGGTTGCCGGGTCGAACGCCGCGCGCTGTGGCAGTGCCATTGCGCGTGCCTCGATCACCGTAAAACCGATGCGTGGTCGTTTATGGGAGGAACCGTCGCTTGAACCGCGGCGACCGGCAACGTGATGCACAGGTCGACTGCTGCGGCTGTGATCGCGATGGGTCGGATGACGGGCAGGTCAAGCACAAGCCCGCCGGCAACACCGCCGACGAAACAGTCATTGGTACGTCGCACCGCACCGCGCTGTGCGTAAATTACCGATCCGCATCACGGAAGCGTGGCTACATCGACCGTTTCCTGTTACCGCAACAGCGCGATACACAGTTCCAGCTGTCCTCCCGGTGACGGTCGAGCGGTATTCACATCTTCTCCCATACGTGTATCCCAATTCTGCTGCCACGATGACGCCACATTTTTCGCGACGCGGTTATGATGCACAGGTCCCGATTGCGGCATGACGACCAATCGGGGCAGGGGCGGTATCTCGATGGTCTTTCAATCCGTGATAAACCAGAAAAGAGAGTTCAGCGATGCGAATCCAGATCAGAAAACTCACGCTGGCTGCTACGGCAGCCGCGTTCCTGTTCGGCTCGGCAGTTCCCGTATTTGCGCAGACCGACGCCAGCGCGCCCGCCGCACAGGACGCCAAGGCGGCCAAGAGCCAGGCACGCAAGGCGGCCAGGGCCCAACACAAGGCAGAGCGCAAGGCTGCGCGTGCCAAGAACAGCGCCGAGCTGAAGAAACTCGAAGATGCCGGTTACAAGCCGGCGGCCAATGATCCGAACTATCCGCAGAACCTGCAAAACGCGGAGAAGAAAGCCGCCGGCGCTGGTCAGTAAGCGTCGTCCGGCGGCAAGCCGCGGTTCGGTCCGCGGCTTGCCGGGTGCGCCGCGGACCCGCGGCGCACATCGAAAGCAACCTTCCTGGTATCTGGTATCGACAACGGCAAACGCATTCCACACGCTTGCGTTATTTGATTCGCATTCCTGCATGTCTTGACGCGCACGACCGGTACGCAAACGCAGTCAGTACCGCCCGCCCGGCGCAGCCGCGTTGCCCGTTACCTTCAACCAGTCCTTGAACGCCCGCACCGCGTCGTCGTTCGCGCGTGCGGAGGCCACGTACGTGAAGTAGCGCCACGGCGGCAGCGCCGGTTCGCTGAACGGCTGCACGAGCCGGCCTTCGGCGATGTCGTCTGCGACGAGGGCGATCGGCCCCATCGCGATGCCGAGCCCGTCGAGTGCGCCTTGCAGCGTCAGGTAGAAATGCTCGAGCGTGAGCGAGTGTCGCGGCACGAGATTCGGATGTCCGGCTGCCGCGAGCCATTCGGGCCACATGCCGGGATAGGTGGCCGCATGCAGCAGCGTGAAGCCGGCAAGATCGGCGGGCGTATGCAACGGGCGCCCCTCCAGCAGCTTCGGCGCACACACCGGCAGCCGGACTTCGGACAGGAATTCCTCGGCAACGTAACCGTCGACGGCCTGCGGGCCGCCGCGAACGATCAGGTCGACCTTGTCGCGCAGCTTTTCGATCGGCTCGTTCGACGTCGACAGCCGCACCTCGATGGCCGGGTGGGCGACCTGGAATGACGACAGCTTCGGTACCAGCCAGCGCAACGAAAACGTCGCGGGTGCGCTCACGCGCAGCACGCGCTGCTGCGCATGGCCGAAATGCTGCGCGGTGGCGAGCGCGATCCGGTCGAACGACGCGCCGACCTCGGCGAGATACGCGCGGCCGGCGTCGGTCAGCTCGACCCGCCGGTTATGGCGCTCGAACAGCGGCCGCCCGAGCCACGCCTCCAGCTGCTGCACGTGCCGGCTGATCGCGCCGTGGGTCACGCACAGTTCGTCGGCGGCCAGCGTGAAGCTGCCGAGGCGCGCGGCGGCTTCGAACGCGCGCAGCGAATTCAACGGAGGGAGTCGTCGGGCCATTGCGTCGTTTCGCGTGATATTTACTCACACGACAGTTCAGGTTTAATCGTTTGATCGGGTGCTCAAGCTCCGCCAATATGGCACACAAACGGCCGGCTCGGCCGAACGATTGTCTGAATTTCTCACACGGAGTGCGGAGCATGTCGAACGTGGTGGTCGTGGGCGCCCAATGGGGCGACGAAGGTAAGGGGCGCGTCGTGGACTGGCTGGCGGCACAGGCCGATCTCGTTGCACGCTACAACGGCGGCCACAACGCGGGTCATACGCTGGTCGTCGGCGGCAAGACGTACAAGCTCGCGCTGCTGCCGAGCGGTGTCGTGCGCGGCAAGCGCGGCGTGATCGGCAACGGCGTAGCGCTCGATCCGGAAGCGCTGCTCGCGGAAATCGGGCGGATGGCCGAGCTCGGGCTGTCGGTGACGCCGGACAACCTGTCGATTGCCGAGAACGCGACGCTGGTGCTGCCGATCCACCGGGCAATCGACCAGGCCCAGGAGCGCCTGCGCCGCGAGCCCATCGGCACCACGCTGCGCGGGATCGGGCCGGCCTACGAGGACAAGGTCGGGCGCCGCGGGCTGCGCGTCGGCGATCTCGCGGAACCGGGCCAGCTCGCCGCCAAACTGGATGTGCTCGTCGACCATCACAACGCGTGGTTTCGTGGACTCGGGCTCGATGAGTATTCCCGCGACGCGATGCTCGCGACGCTGGTCGACCTCGCGCCGCGGATCCTGCCGTTCGTGCGCCCCGTCTGGGCCGATCTCAACGACGCGACCGAGCGCGGCGAGCGCATCCTGTTCGAGGGGTCTCAGGCCGTGATGCTGGACATCGACTGGGGTACCTACCCGTTCGTGACGTCGTCCGGCACCGTTGCCTCGGCGGCGGCGGCCGGTACGGGGCTCGGCGCGTCGAAGCTCGGTCACGTACTGGGTGTCACCAAGGCGTATGCGACGCGGGTCGGCGGCGGTCCGTTCCTCACCGAGCTGTCCGACGCGACCGGCGAAACGCTGCGCGCACGCGGGCAGGAATTCGGCGTGAATACCGGCCGGCCGCGCCGCTGCGGATGGCTCGATGCGGCGCAGTTGCGTCAGGCCGTCCGGATCTCGGGCATCGATTCGCTGGCGCTCACCAAGCTCGACGTGCTCGACGGTTTCGAGTCGATCGAGCTGTGCGTCGGCTACGAACTCGATGGCGTGCGGGTCGATCATCTGCCCGCGAGCCTCGATGCGCAGTCGCGCGCGAAGCCCGTGTACGAGCGGTTCGACGGCTGGCGCGGCACCGTGAAGGGGATCCGCGAACGTGCGGCACTGCCGCGCGCCGCGCAGGATTTCATCGCGCGCATCGAAGAGGTCGCGGGCGCACCGGTATCGATGATCACGACCGGCGCGGAGCGCGACGACACGATCGTGTTGCGCAACCCGTTCGATGTGGTCGCCACGGCGTAATGCGCGATAAATGACGTGAATCGCGAGGCGGCACCATGGTCGCCGGGTCGTTTTTGCCGATCCGGTGCCGTTCGCGTGCGGGGGCGTCCGGTCGCGTCGGCGCTCGGCCCGTACGCCGCGTGCACGGCGGCTCGGCGACACGGTTCGGCATCCGGATCACGCCGCTACGGCGAACTGGACACGTTCGCACTGCTGCTGTACTGTTCCGCACAATTCGCGCCAGACCGGCCTGCGCCGGAGCCGCCGGCACCATGGCCGCGCGGTGGCGCGACGTGATCTCAATCCCGGGGACAGGTCGATGGACACGTTACAGATGATGCGCATTTTCGTCCGGGTGGCGGAGGAGGGCAGCTTCACGAGCGCGGCCCAGCGCCTGGACATCACGACGGCCTACGCATCGCGGTCGGTCGCGCAGCTCGAAACGCATCTGCGCACGCGTCTGCTCAACCGCAGCACGCGTCGCATCGCGCTGACCGATGCCGGGCAGCGTTATCTCGACCGCTGCCAGCGCATCCTCGGCTATATCGACGAAGCGGAAGCCGAGGCGGCCGACGCACAGGCAAAGCCGTCCGGACGGCTGCATGTCCATGCGACGACGAGCTTCGGCCAGGCCTACGTGGTGCCCGCGGTCGTGCGCTACCGGCAACGCTATCCTTCGGTCGCGGTCGAGCTGACGCTGTCGCAGCACGTGCCCGACATCATCGACGAAGGCTACGACGTGTCGCTGCAGTTGAGCGCGACGGAGCTGCCCGATTCGGGGCTCGTGTCGCAGCGGCTCGGCGAGGTACACAGCGTGCTGTGCGCGTCGCCCGCGTATCTCAAGGAGCGCGGCACACCGCGCACGGTGCGCGAGCTCGACGGCCATGCGTGCCTGCAGATCGTCACACCGGTATTTCCACGCGATCGCTGGCATCTCGACGGCCCGGACGGCCCCGAGACGTTCGACCTGCCGTCGCCGGATTTCCAGGTGAACATCGCCGATGCGCTCGGCGCCGCACTGCGCGCCGGCCTCGGCATCGGTTCGCTGCCGATGTCGTCGGCACTGCCCGCGCTGGCGAGCGGCGCGCTGGTGCGCGTGCTGCCCGACTACCGGTTGCAGAAGCTGACGGTCTACACGCTGTACGCGTCGCGCCAGTATCTCGATGCGAAGATCCGCACGTTCGTCGATTTCCTGCGCGAATGCGTGCCCGAAATGCTGGCCATCGACGAGGCTGAACTGCACGCTTCCTGCAAGTCCTGAGGTCGCCTCGTCAGCTGGTGAGCACGACGTTGCGCATCAATCGAACAAATAATATGGAGTCCTGTCTGACCCGGGCAATGATGCCCGGGCAGCCTGCGTGCCCTTATGAAAGCGCTTGCTTTCCATATCGAACATCGTTGGTTCGATACGTGGCGCCAACCTTCTAGAATCGGTTCGACCGGCTTCATCGCATGCGTGCGCAAGCTGCATCCCCTTCATCGAACCCGATACGACATGGCAGACCAACACTCCACAACCCGCCGCCGGCTCCTGCATGCTGGCCTGGCGATCGCGGCGGGCGCCGCTGCGCATCCGGGCTTCGCGCTGGCGAGCACGGCCGGCGCGCGGACGTTGCGCATCGGCTATCAGAAAGGGCCGCTCAGCCTGCTCAAGGCGCGCGGCACGTTGCAGAGCAAGCTCGCGACACTCGGCGTGACCGTCACGTGGACCGAGTTTCCGTCGGGACCGCCGCAGCTCGAGGCGCTGAATGCGGGATCGATCGACTTCGGCGATGTCGGCGAGGCACCGCCGATCTTTGCGCTCGCGGCTGGCGCGCCGCTCGTCTATTACGCGCAGACGCCGGCCGGCCCCGTGGCCGAGGCGGTGGTGGTCGCGAAGGATTCGCCGGTCAGGACCTTTGCGGACCTGCGCGGCAAGCGCATCGCGCTGGTGAAGGGATCGAACACGCACTTCCTGCTGGTCCGGCTGCTGCAGGCCGCCAAGCTCAACTATGCCGACATCACGCCGGTCTGGCTGTCGCCGTCCGATGCGCGGGCCGCGTTCGAGAACCGCTCGGTCGATGCGTGGATCATCTGGGATCCGTTTCTCGCGGTGGTCCAGCAGGCGTTCGGCGCGCGCATCGTCGCGGACGGCACCGGGCTCGTCGAGAATCGCGGCTACTACTTTGCGTCGCGCACGTATGCGCAGCGCAATGCCGACGTGCTGGATGCGGCCGTGTCGGAATTGACGGCGGTTCAGCGCTGGCTCGATGCGAACCGCGCGCAGGGCGCGGCCGAGTTCTCGAAGCTTTGGGGGATTCCGGAACCGGCGGTGGCGCTCGCATTTCGCCGCGCACGCTTCGGTGTCGAGCCCGTCACGCGCGACACGCTCGCTTATCAGCAGCGCATCGCCGACGTGTTCTACCAGGCGGGCGTTCTGCCGAAACGCGTCGACGTCAGCCAGGCTGCACCGCCCGCACTCGCGTGACGGGGCAGCCGGCCGGGCAACAGCTCAACGGCGGAACGTTGGAACGGCAGCGTGACATCGTCCGGAATCCGGCGTACGCATGGCCGGCCGCCGCGCTGCTCGATCTCGTCGGGCAGCCATCCGCGCGCACTTTCTGTCTGCTGTTCCGCGACAGCACAGTGCTCGCGTCGTCGGCCGAATCCTTCTTCCGCGGCATCGATGAAGCCGTGCAGGCCGAGCAGGCGAATGCCGTTGGAACGAAGCGCGGCACGCGCTCGCGTGCGCCGCGCGCGTGAGGTGCCGGCCTATGGCGCGACGCGGGATAGCGGCACCGCTTCGTCGCGCAGCTTCAGGACATCGCGGCCCGGCGCATCGCCGAACAGGCGTGCGTATTCGCGGCTGAACTGCGACGCGCTCACATAGCCGACGCTGCGGCACGCCTGCCGCGCATCCATCGCCGACAGGCACATCAGGCGGCGTGCCTCCTGCAGCCGCAGCACCTTCTGGCATTGCAACGGGCTCATCGACGTGACCGCGCGGAAGTGGTGATGGAACGTCGACGGACTCATGTCCACCTGTCGCGCGAGCGATTCGACCGTCATCGGATCGAGGTAGTGGTCGCGAATCCAGGCGACGGCGCGCGAGATGCGCTGCGTCGTCGAATCGCCCTGGCCGACCTGCGCGACCCGCGCACCCGACGGGCCGCGCAGCAGCCGAATGAGGATTTCGTCGACGATCAGCGGCGCGAGCAGGTCGATGTCGTCGGGTTGCGCGATCAGTTGCATCAGCCGCACGACGGCGTCGACGATTTCCGGCGGCGCATCGTGCGTGTCGAGTGCGCCGCAGTCGACGGCCTTCGGCAGTCCGCGCGGAAACACGCGTGGGGTGAGTGCCGCGATGCGGGCCGGGTCGAGTTCCAGTTGCATATAAAGGAACGGCTCGGCCGGGCTCGCGCACGTCACGCGGCCGGTGACGGGCACGTCGGCCGTCGCCACCAGCATGCGCGATTCGTCGATCTCATAGGTGTCGTCGCCGACCCGTATCGATTTCGCGCCTTGCCCGACGATGCTTACGCACGCGTGGTGCACGCCATGGTTCCAGTGCGGCGGCGACGCGGCCGCGCGCGCGACACGCATGCCACGCACCGGAAGCTCGAACGTGCCGTCGTGCGGCGCGTAGGCGGCGATCAGCGCAGCGAGCCGGGCCGTGGGCGACCGGGGGGCGTGAGTGGGCGTGATGCGCTGCAGCGGCAGCGTTCGGGCGTCGATTTCCATATTGGGTGAGCGGATGGCGGAGTGGCCGGTGCAAGGTACGCGGCGGCGATTCCCGGTGGGTGTCCCGGCAGGGGGCCGGCACGGCGGTCACATCGTACGGCGAGTCGCGTGCACGCGATTGCCTAAACCTGTCGGAAATTAGCCCGATCATCCGGATCTGCAGGGCCGGCGACCGCATGGCCCGTCGTTGCGCGGTGTGCGGCGCACAAATTCGGAAATTAAGGCAAAACAATCGGAGGATCGGGCAAGCGATTTTCCGGCGGTTTTCATACCATTGCACCTGCTGAAAGAAACGTATTCCAGTGCGCACGGGCGATGCGGGTATGACCGTCGCATGGCCGGTGGTATCCGCCGGCGTTGCCGTTGCGAAGCGCTGGAAAAGACTCAGGACTGCTATTCATCTGTTCGTGCATCGGGCCAGCCGAGGCCGGCTTGCGTCCGTTGCATGCCGGTGCGCGTCTGGCGCGAGCGTGGCACCGACCCGGCGTAGCCGGCGTCGGGGCCGCCGCATTGGCCTGGCCGCTGCATGTCGGTCGCGACGCGGCGACGGGTGGGGGCTTCAAGGCAGGCGACCGCGCAGAGGAATCCGGACAAATGGACCAACTTCAATCGATTCGGGCATTCGTGACGGTGGCAAGGGAAGGCGGGTTTCGCCGGGCGGCAACCCGGCTGCGCGTGTCGACGGCGATGGCGAGCCGGCTGGTCGATGCGCTCGAGACGCGCCTTGGCGCACGCCTGCTTCAACGCAGCACCTGCCACCAGTCGCTGACGGAAATCGGCGAGCTGTATCTCGTGCGTGTCGAGCGGATTCTCGGCGCGATCGACGACATCGACGGCCGTTTCGTCGCGATGGGCAGCAAGCCGGAAGGTGCGCTGCGTATTGCCGCGCCGGTCGCGTTCGGGCTCAGCCAGTTGAGTGCGTTGCTCGATCGCTTTGTGAACCGGTTTCCTGACGTGCGGCCGACCGTGACGCTGACCGATACCCATGTCGATCTGACGTCCGAAGACATCGATGTCGCGTTCCTGACCGATGGCATGCCGGTGTCCGGTGCACACGCGCTGCACACGCTGGCCGCATACGAATCCGTGCGCGTCGCGGCGCCGGGTTATGTCGCCGCGCACGGCGGCGCGGCCGCGTCGGGCGACTGGCCGGACATCACGGCCGTGCGGCTCGATCTGCCGGCGGCCGGCGACGACGAAGCGGCTGCGTTTCGACCCGACACGGCGTCTGGCGCCAGTCAGGGCGTCGGCCATCTGGAGATGGCACGGCGGCTCGCTGTGGCCGGCATGGGTGCCGCGGTGCTGCCCGCGTATCTCGTCGACGCCGATCTGGCGGCCGGCACGCTGGTGCGCGTTGCACCGGTCCGCCCGCTCGCGCCCGTCACGCTGAAGCTCGCGCATGCGCGTACCGCGCGTCTGCCGGCCGCTGCGCGGGCATTCGTCGAATTCGCCGGCGCCGCGTTCCGGCCAGCGAGCTAGCTAGCGGCCCGGTTGGTCGCCCCAGCAACGCACGCCCGCCAGAGTCGCGGGCCCATCGTTCTTTTTCCACGGAAGCAGTTCGACGAACGAACGCTCCGCAGGGCGCAACGCACGCCCGACATACGCGACCGCATCCGCGGCACACGGGAAGCGACAGCATTCCGGCCGCGCGTGCAGGTCACGAGGAGATCTGGTGATTCCCATTGAAGGTCGTCTAATTGTGAGAGGTCGATCCATGCGCGTCGAACGGGTTCCATACCGCTTAATCACTGCTGCAACGGCTGCCGTTTTCCTGGCCGCGTGCGGAAAAAAAGAATCGGCACCGCCGCCGCAAACACCGGAAGTCGGCGTCGTCACCGTCCAGCCGCAGGCCGTGCCCGCGGTAACCGAACTGCCGGGCCGCACCAGCGCGTTCCTCGTTGCACAGGTGCGTGCGCGGGTCGACGGCATCGTGCTGCGCCGTGAATTCACCGAAGGCACCGACGTCAAGGCTGGCCAGCG
>NZ_CAJNKE010000055.1 GCF_905232215.1 Burkholderia sp. LMG 13014 | reverse complement strand
CATCATGCGCCGCGCCGCGCAATTGCTGCGCGAGCGCGCGCCCGACATCGCGCGGCTGATGACGCTCGAGCAGGGCAAGCCGCTCGCCGAGGCAACGGGCGAAGCGATGTCGGGGGCCGATCTGATCGACTGGTTCGCGGACGAGGGCCGTCGCGCGTACGGCAAGCTCGTGCCGTCGCGGATTCCCGGCTCGTACCAGATGGTGATCAAGGAGCCGGTCGGGCCAGTCGCCGCGTTCGCTCCGTGGAATTTCCCGATCAACCAGGTGGTGCGCAAGCTGTCCGCCGCGCTCGCCGCCGGCTGCTCGATCGTCGTGAAGGCGCCGGAAGAAACGCCTGCCGCGCCGGCCGCGCTAGTGCGCGCGTTCGCGGATGCAGGCGTTCCGGCGGGTGTGATCAATCTCGTGTACGGCGATCCAGCCGCGATTTCGTCGTATCTGATTCCGCATCCGGTGATTCGCAAGGTGTCGTTCACGGGCTCGACCGTCGTCGGCAAGCAACTGGCCGCGCTTGCGGGCCAGCATATGAAGAAGGTGACGATGGAGCTGGGCGGGCACGGCCCGGTGCTGGTGTTCGACGATGCCGACGTCGAAACGGCCGCCGCGCAGCTCGCCGCGTTCAAGCTGCGCAACGCGGGGCAGGTCTGTACGTCGCCGACCCGCTTCATCGTCCAGCGCGGCGTGTTCGCGCGCTTCGCCGACGCGTTCGTCGACGCAATCGGCCGGGCGCGAATCGGCGACGGCCTGGAGGAGAGCACGACGATGGGGCCGCTGGCGAACGCGCGCCGGCTGGATGCGCTCGAGCGTCTTGTCGGCGACGCCGTGTCGAACGGCGCGACGCTGCGCGCGGGCGGTGCGCGTCTCGGCGCGCGCGGCTACTTCTTTGCGCCGACGGTGCTGACCGGCGCGAGCCCCGCCGCGCGCATCATGAACGAGGAGCCGTTCGGGCCGATCGCGGTGCTGAACGCGTACGACACGATCGACGCGATGATCGCCGAAGCGAACCGGCTGCCGTACGGGCTCTGCGCATTCGCGTACACGCGCTCGGCACGCACTTCGCATCGCGTCGTCGACGAAGTCGAGAGCGGCATGATCACGCTCAACCAGATCGCGATCGCGTTCCCCGAGGTTCCGTTCGGCGGCGTCAAGGACAGCGGCTACGGCACCGAAGGCGGCGCCGAGGCGCTCGATGCGTACCTCAACCTGAAATACGTATCGCAACTCGACCTCTGATCGATCCGCGCGGGTGCGCGCGACGACCAGGCACACGCAAAAGAACGGAGGCGGGCGATGAACCTGGAACGGCCGGCAGCAGCGCATGGCGCTGGAGCGACCGGGTCGCACCTTTATTCATGTTGACTAAGTCACAAATAAATTGCCGTATTCGTTCGACAGGGACATCGATGGCCGGTGCTTCTCCGACGCCTCGGCGAAGTCGTCTCCGTTCGCGTTAAAACAGAATTCACATCGCTATTGATAGTGAAATTGGTCTAAAAAACGTCGCATCGCCCTTGGTGCGCAGCGCTGCAAGCAGTCGAAAGAGGCTGCGCCACCGAGGGTAAATCACGACGTTCGATTTGTTTTTGATTGTTTGACATGCGTGACATGGTCACTTAATCTGAATTTCAGACGATGCCGCCGACTGCAAGCGCGGCCCGCTTCTTTCACCCATTCATTCTTTCGAGGTAGACAGCTACCATGGAACACACTTCGCTGCGGTCACGCGATGTCGCGTATCAGATCCATCCGCACACCAATTTCGGCGCGCACGAGTCGTCGGGGCCGATGGTGATCGCATCGGGCCGGGGCATCTTCGTGACCGACGAGTCGGGCCGGGAATACCTCGAAGGCATGTCGGGGCTCTGGTGCACGAACCTCGGCTTCAGCGAGCCGCGGCTGGCCGACGCCGCTGCTCGCCAGTTCGCACGGTTGCCGTACTACCAGAATTTCGCCAACAAGGCGACGGAACCGGCGATCGCGCTCGCGGAGAACCTGATTCGTCATGCGCCGGCACCGATGTCGAAAGTGCTGTTCCAGAGCTCCGGCTCGGAGGCGAACGACACCGCGATGAAGCTGGTCTGGTACTACCACCACGGCATCGGCAAGCCCGACAAGCGCAAGATCGTCAGCCGCCAGCGCTCGTATCACGGCACGTCGGTCGCGACCGGCAGCCTGACGGGTTTGCCGCACATTCACCGCGACTTCAATCTGCCGATTCCGGGCATCGTGCACGTTGCCTGCCCGCATTTCTATCGCGGCGCCGAACCTGGCGAGACCGAGGACGATTACGCCGCGCGGCTCGCCGACGAGCTCGAACAGACGATCCTGCGCGAAGGCCCGGACACCGTTGGCGGCTTCATTGCCGAGCCGGTGATGGGCACGGGCGGCGTCGTGGTCCCGCCGCGCGGCTACTTCGAGCGTGTGCAGGCGGTGCTGCGCAAGTACGACGTGCTGTTCATCGTCGACGAGGTGATCTGCGGGATGGGCCGCACCGGTCACTGGTGGGGCGCCGACGCCTACGCGCTGCAGCCGGACATGCTGGTCAGCGCGAAAGGGCTGTCGTCCGCCTATCTGCCGATTTCGGCGCTGCTGATCAACGAGCGCGTCTATGCGGTGCTGAAGGAACAGACCGCGAAGATCGGCCTGTTCGGCCACGGCTACACGTATGGCGGCCATCCGGTGTGCGCGGCAGTCGCGAACGAGGTGTTCGACATCTACCGTGAGCGTGACGTGATCGGCCACGCGAAGCGCGTCGGCGATTACTTCCAGCGCGCGCTGCGCAAGCGCGCCGACCATCCGCTCGTCGGCGAGGCGCGCGGCCTCGGGCTGATGGGGGCGCTCGAATTGGTCGCCGACAAGACGACCCGCGCACCGTTCCCGGCGGAGCGGAAGATGGCGGCGACGGTGTCCGCCCGCGCGCAGGACGCGCTGCTGAACGTGCGCCCGCTTGGCGACGCGATCTGCATCGCACCGCCCGTGATCATCACCGAAGCCGAGATCGACCTGCTGTTCGAGCGCCTCGACACGGCGCTCGACCAGGCCGCCGCGTCACGCTGAGCGACGGCTGGCTGCCCATGCCGCGACGGCACCGTCCGCGCCTTGGGTGCGGGCGGAACGCGGCCGGTCACAACACCATGCAGAACGGAGAAGGAGACATGAGTCACACGTGCATCAAGTCACGCGGCCGGGCGGCCGCGCTCGCAGCGGTCGCGCTGCTCTGCGTGAACGTGCCTGCCCGGGCGGCCGGCAGCGTCACGTTCGCCGGTTACGGCGGCGATTATCAGAAGAACATCGTGAAGGCGTTGATCCGGCCGGCCGCCGACAAGAACGACGTCACGCTGCGCACCGAGAGTCACGACGGTCTCGCGACGGTGCGCATGCAGGTGTCATCGGGGCGCCCGGCGTGGGACATCGTGCAGCTCGGCGCGGAAGAGTGCGCGACCGGCAGCGCGCAGGGGCTGTTCGAGAAGCTCGATTACAAGCTGATCAACGTCGACGGCATCCCGGCCACCGCGCGCGCGGACGACTGGATCGCGAGCAACTACTACTCGGTCGTACTCGCGTATCGCACCGACAAATACAAGAACAACCCACCGAAGACCTGGGCTGACTTCTGGGACGTGAAGAAATTCCCGGGACGCCGTGCGTTGGCGCTGCAGCCGCAGGAAACGATGGAAGTCGCGCTGCTCGGCGACGGCGTGAGCCCGGACAAGCTCTATCCGCTGGACCAGAAGCGCGCGCTCGCGGCGCTCGGACGGCTGAAGCCGGACGTCGCCGCATGGTGGACGAGCGGCGCGCAGTCCGCGCAATTGCTGCGTGACGGCGAGGTTGACATGGAAGCGATCTGGGGCAGCCGGATCGCGCCGGTGATCGACTCCGGCGCACCCGTTGCCTTCACGTTCAACCAGGGGCTGCTCGCGTATGCGTGCCTTGCGATTCCAAAGGGTGCGAAGCACGTGGCCGAAGCCCGCAAAGTGATCGCCGACGTGATGACGCCACCGATCCAGGCCAATATTCCCGAGGTGATGCCGTTCTACGGGCCGGTGAACATGAGGGCGTTCGACGTGCGCAAGTTCTCCCCGGACGTGCTCGCGAAAGCGAATTCGTCGCCGCGCAATCGAACAATGCAGGTGCAGATGAACGGTGCGTACTGGGGACAAAACCAGAACTTGCAGCAAGGCAACGAGGCGCTGCGCGCGCTGATCAGCCGGTAACGGCATGCCGCACGGCGGCTTTTGAGCGAGGTTGAAATGGCATCGCAAGTGTCGATCAGGAATGTCTGCAAGACCTACGAGAACTTCACGGCGCTGCGCGACGTGTCGCTCGACATCAGCGCGGGCGAGTTCGTCACGTTGCTCGGACCGTCCGGATCGGGCAAGACCACGTTGCTGATGGTGCTCGCCGGATTCGTCCGGGCCACATCCGGCAGCGTCAAGGCAGGCGGCGACGAACTGCTGCTGAAGCCGCCCCACCGGCGCGGCATCGGCATGGTGTTTCAGAATTACGCGCTGTTTCCGCACATGACGGTCGCGCAGAATGTCGCGTATCCGCTGCGGCTGCGCAAGATGGACCGCGCCCGGATCGCCGAGAAGGTCCGGCATGCGCTATCGGTCGTGCGGCTCGACGATCTCGGCGGGCGCAACATCGCGCACCTGTCCGGCGGTCAGCGCCAGCGTGTCGCGCTGGCCCGCGCAATCGTGTTCGAGCCGGACATCATGTTGATGGACGAACCGCTGTCGGCGCTCGACAAGCAGTTGCGCGAGCACATGCAGATCGAGATCCGCCGGCTGCACGAACAGCTCGGGATGACGACCATCTACGTGACGCACGATCAGACCGAAGCACTGACGATGTCGGACCGCATCGCGATCATCAACAAAGGGCAGCTCGTGCAGTTCGATACGCCCGACACGATCTACGAACGGCCGGCGAGCAAGTTCGTCGCCGATTTCATCGGCGAGACGGCGTTCGTGCCGCTCGACGAGCAGCGCGGCGAATTCTCCGCGTTCGGCCAACCGTTCCGGACCCGGGGGCCGATTCCGGACGGCGTCGGCCGGCCGTGGCTCGCGCTGCGTCCGGATCGCGCGATCCTGCTCGACGCGCCGGCGCCGGAGCTGAACTGCCTGCCGGGCATCGTGCGCCAGCGCATATATCAGGGCGATTCGCATCTGTTCTATGTCGATCTGCCGCACGGGCACGAGATCATGATCCGCCGCGGCACGGGCGGCGCCGACGGCGGCGCGCGCCGGCTGGAGCCGGGCGACCGGATCACGGTCGGGGTACGCGCGGAAGACACCGTGGTGGTACGGGACTGACCATGAAAGACGCTACCGTGATGATGCATCCGATGCCGGCCGGGGCCGGCGGCGCCGAGAACCAGGCCGCGCTCGCGCGCAGCCGCCTCGTCGAGCAGCTACGTCTCGGCGCGCTGATGGTGCCGGCGCTGCTGGTCGTGCTGGTGGTGCTGGTCGCGCCGATCCTCTGGCTCGGCTGGCAGTCGCTGTTCGACCTGTCCGGCATGCTGACGCTGTCGAACTACACACGTCTGCTGACGCCGGTGTACCGCCACGCGTTCGTGTCGACGTTCGAGATGTCGGCGCTCGTAACGGCGCTCGTGCTGCTGCTCGGCTATCCGCTTGCCTACCTGCTATCGCAACTGCCGGCGCGCATCGCATCGATCTGCATGGTGTTCGTCGTGCTGCCGTTCTGGACCTCGACGCTCGTGCGGACCTACGCCTGGATGGTCCTGCTGCAACGCACCGGGCTGATCAACACGTGGCTGACGAGTACCGGCCTGATCGATCATCCGCTGCAGCTCGTCAACAACTTCACCGGCACCGCGATCGGCATGACCCATGTGATGCTGCCATGCCTGGTGCTGCCGCTGTACGGCGCGATGAAGGCGATCGACCCGGTGTACATGCGGGCCGCGGCGAATTGCGGCGCCACGCCGGTACAGTCGTTCTGGCAGGCGTACTTCCCGATGACCGTGCCGGGGCTGTCGGCCGGCATCGTGCTGGTGTTCGTGCTGTGCCTCGGTTTCTACGTGACGCCCGCGCTGCTCGGCGGCGGCCGCGTGAACATGCTGTCGATGCAGATCCAGTCGGACGTCGCGATGTCCGGCGATCCGGGGGCGGCGAGCGCACTCGGCATCGTGCTCGTGATTCTGACGATGGTCGTGCTTGCCGCGATCGGCAGGCTGTTCGGGATCGAACGCATGTATGGAGGGAAATGACATGTTCGGCTATGCCACCGACACCCAGATCACGCATGCGCAACGGCTCTGGCTGTACGCGTTCTGCGCGGTCGTGATGCTGTTCCTGATCGTGCCGTGCGCGATCGTCGTACCGATGTCGTTCTCGAACGCGAGTTTCCTGGAGTTTCCACCGCGCGTCTGGGGGTTCCGCTGGTATCACGCGTATTTCTCGTCGCACGAATGGCGGGCGGCGACCGGCGTGTCGCTGCGCGTCGCGGTATCGGCGACCCTCGCAGCGGTGATCGCCGGCACGGCGGCGGCCTACGGGCTGCGCGCAATCGAGAGCCGCTGGGCGAAACGGCTGCGCACCGTGCTGATGCTGCCGATGATGGTGCCGCTGATCCTGGTCGCGATCGGCACGTTCTTCGTCTACGTGCGCGCCGACCTGAACAACACGCTGACCGGCCTGATCATCGCGCATACGATGCTTGCGTTGCCGTTCGTCGTGATTTCGGTCAACGGCGGTCTCGAGACCTACGACGCGAACCAGGAACTCGTCGCGCGCAGTCTTGGCGCGTCCAGGCTGACCGCGTTCCTGACCGTCACGTTGCCGCAGATCCGGCTGTCGATCTACGCCGCGGGATTCTTCGCGTTCATGACGTCGTTCGACGAGGTCGTGATCGCGCTGTTCGTGTCCGGCGGCGAAAACGCGACGCTGACGCGGTTGATGTTCGAGGACATCCGCGATCAGCTGGATCCGACGATCACCGCGATCTCGACGCTGCTGATCTCGATCTCGGTGATCTCGCTGATCGCGCTGCAATGGGTCGGCGGGCGGCGCCGGGCGCGGGCCTGACGCGCGACGCGGTCCAGCCGGCTGCGGCGGGCCGGGCCGCGGGTAACGCTCTGGTAGACTGTGTGACGTTGTCATGCAATTCCGCCTGTCGTCGGACAGGCATCGTGGCGGGAGCAGAACGTGAATACGTCGGAAAAAAAGAGCAGGCAGAAACATCCGGATTCGAGCGTGGTGGGCCTGCGCGATTTGCGCGATCTGGTGTCGTTCCAGTTGCGCCAGTTGACCAACATCTACACGAAGGGATCGTCGAGCGCATACGAACGGCGCTTCAACCTGACGATGAACGAATGGCGCTGCATCGCGTTGCTGCACGGGCGGCGCGGCATCTCGATGAATCGTCTCGCCGAGCATGCGCAGTTCGATCGCGGCCTGACGAGCCGGACCGTACGCGGGCTCGAGGAGCGTGGACTGGTCGAACGCGAGGCCGACGAGCATGACGGCCGCGGTGTCGTGATTTCGTTGACCGACGCGGGCCGCACGCTGGTCGCGGAGGTCTTCCCGGTGGCCGACGAGCGCAATTCCCGGTTGCTGTCGTGCCTGACCAAAGCCGAGCGCGACATCCTGCCCAGCATCCTCGAAAAACTGACCCACCAGGCGCGCGCGATGCTCGACCAGGAGCGCGAGGAGGCCGGGGGGTACGACGAACCCGGCGCACACGAGCGTGCCTCCGGCTGACGTGACTGCGCAGGCTGGCCGACGGTCAATCCGTCGACCGGCCGCACACTTCCGATTCGTGCGCCGCGACCGGCGCATTTCCTGAACGAAGAACGATTCGCGTCATCCGGCGAAGGGTGTCGCTCGACTCCGGCCTGCATTGGCAACCGGGTATTTTAATTAGTACTGCAAATCTGTAGTGCAAGCCGATGGACCACGCAATTTCAATTCAGAGGAGACCGGAATGAGCAAGCGGGTGATGGCAGCAGGCGGGTGGATCGTAGTGACGGGGCTCGCGCATGCACAGGGCAGCGTGACGCTATACGGGCTGATCGACGAGGGCGTGAACTATACCAACAATGTCGGCGGCAAGGGGCTCGTCGCGATGTCGAGCGGCGATGTGCAGGGCGGCCGCTGGGGGATGAGGGGTAGCGAGGATCTGGGCGATGGACTGTCGGCTGTGTTCAGGCTCGAATCGGGCTTCGACGTCAACACCGGCAGGCTCGGGCAGCAGGGCCGTGCGTTCGGGCGGCAGGCGTTCGTCGGACTGTCGAGCACCCGCTTCGGCACGTTGACGGTCGGGCGCCAGTACGATTTGGTCACCGACTACCTGGCCGGGCTGACCGCGAACGGCAACTGGGGCGGCGGCGTGTTCACCCATCCGTACGACAACGACAACACCGACGATACGTTCCGGCTCAACAACGCGATCAAGTATGCGAGCGTCGCTTACCGTGGTTTCAGTTTCGGCGGACTGATCGCGCTCAGCAATGGCACGTCATTCGGCCGCAATCGTGCGGTGAGCGCCGGCGCGCAGTATCGGAACGGCCCCCTCGCGCTCGGTGCCGCATATCTCGACATCGACTATCCGAACGCCGACTCGTCGGGCGCGGTGTCGATCGGGCCGAACGGCAATCCGGACGGCAGCTGGACCGCACGACGCCAGCGGATCTGGGGGGCTGGCGTGAACTATACGATCGATGCGACCACGCTCGGGCTCTCGTTCATTCGGACCGATCTTGCGAATCCGACCGGCACGCAATATGCGAACTACGCGGCCAGCCCGACGCTCGGCGCCGCGTCGTCGATCCGCTTCGACAACATCGAATTCAACGTCAGGTATCAGTTCACGCCGGCCTTCTACGCGGGCGGCATGTACACCTATACGCGTGCGACGCTCGATGGCACGTCGGGACACAGCGCGTCGCCGAAATATCACCAGTTCGGTGTGATGGCCGACTACAACCTGTCGAAGCGAACCGACATCTATACGCAGGTCGCCTACGTGCTCGTCGCGAACGCGTCGTCGGTGGCCGGCACCGGTCTCGAATTCGCGGCGAACCCGGATACCGCCGGACCTTCGTCCACCAACCGTCAGGTGATGGCTCGGATCGGGATCCGTCACAAGTTTTGAGCGTCGCGTGCGCCGGCTCGGCAAATGCCGCGCCGGCGCGTGCCGGCAGGTTCGATTGCGTCGGCGGCAGTGTGTGAATCGTTCATGCACGTGCCGTCGATGCCGCAGCGGCCGCGCGAGCGGCCGGAGAGGAGGGGAGTCGTGCTGGCTGTCTACCACCCGGATCAGGAAGCGCATCGACCGTTGACGCGGCTCGTTTACGGAGTGCTGAAAGACAACTTCGAGACGCCCGAGCGCGCGACGCTGCTGCTCGACGCGTTGCATGCCGAGCGATCGCCGATCGTCGAGCCGGACGATTATGGACGCGATCCGTTGCTGCGGATCCATTCGAGCGACTATCTCGCGTTCATCGAGCATTGCCATCGCGAGTGGCAGGGAATTCCCGGCGCCAGCCCGGAAGTCAGGCCGAGCCTGCATCCAAATCGCTACATGGATCGCCGCCCGGACGACCTGCTCGGGCGCGCCGGCTACTACATGGCCGATGCAGGCTGTGTGGTGCTCGACGGCACGTGGAAAGCGGCGTACGCGGCGGCGCAGACGGCGATCCATGCCGCCACGCTCGTCGCCGGCGGTGCGCGCGCCGCCTATGCGCTGTGCCGCCCGCCCGGGCATCATGCCTATCGCGATATGGCAGGCGGCTTCTGCTACCTGAACAACGCTGCGATCGCGGCCGGTGTGCTGCGCGAGTCGTTCGGTCGCGTCGCGATCGTCGACGTCGACGTGCATCACGGCAACGGCACGCAGGCGATCTTCTACGCACGGCCGGACATCGCGTTCGCATCGGTGCATGCGGACCCGCTGACGACGTATCCGTACTACGCCGGCTACGCAGACGAAACCGGCAGCGGGGCAGGTGTGGGCCTGACGTTGAACGTTCCGCTGCCGCCAGGCAGCGGCGATTCCGCATGGCTGGACGCCGCCGGGCGTTGCATGCGGTTCGTGGCCGGGACCGACGCGGAAGCACTCGTGATTTCCCTGGGTCTCGACGCGTCGGTCAACGATCCATTCCGCTGCATGCAGGTGTCGCATCGCGGGTTCGCGGCGATCGGGCAGCGGCTCGCGGCAGCCGGTCTGCCGACGGTGATCGTGCAGGAGGGCGGATATGTATCGCCGTCGCTACCGGTCGATCTGGTTCATTTTCTGCGCGGATTCGGAACGGTTTGAATTCGCCGGTTCAACCCCGGGTGCGGAGGCGTGCGGTACCGGCCCGTCAGCGAGGAGAAGTCATGCGAAAGAAGTTCGGATTCGGAGGCCAGGCATCGCGATGCGCATGCGGCGCGATGGCTGCCGCGGCCCTGTGTGCGTCCGCGCAGGCGCAGGATGTGGTCACATTCGCGAGCTACGGCGGCGAATATCAGAAGAACATCGTGAAAGCGTTGATCGGGCCGGCCGCCTCGGAGGCGGGTGTCGGGTTCCGGCAGGAAACGCACGACGGTCTCGCGCCGGTCCGGTTGCAGGTCCGCTCCGGCAGGCCGGCGTGGGATCTCGTGCAGCTTGGCACGACCGAGTGCTCGATCGGCAGCGCGGAAGGGCTGTTCGAAGCGGTAGATTACCGGCAGGTACCGAAAGACGGGCTACCCGCCGATGCGACGAGCCGAGACTGGGTCGGCACGAACTACATGTCGGTCGTGCTTGCATACCGGACCGACAAGTACCGCGATCGTCCACCACAAACCTGGGCCGACTTCTGGAACACGGCGAAATATCCTGGCAGGCGTGCACTGGAAGGGACGCCGGAGGAAACCATGGAGATTGCGCTGCTCGCCGACGGCGTCGCACCGGACAAACTCTATCCGCTCGACCAGTCGCGCGCACTCGCCGCGCTGAAACGGATCCGGCCACAGGTGGTCGCGTGGTGGACGTCGGGGGCGCAGGTCACGCAGTTGCTGCGCGACGGCGAGGCGGACATGGTGCAGATCTGGGGCAGTCGCGTGCCGCCGCTGATCCGCGACGGTGCGCCAGTGGCATACACGTACAACGGCGCGCTGCTGACGTATTCGTGCATGGCCATCCCGAAAGGGGCACGTCATGCCGCTGCGGCGCAACGATTGCTCGCGCACATCGTATCGCCGGCCGTCCAGGCAAATCTGATCACGGTGATGCCTTATTACGGGCCGGTGAATACGCGGGTATTCGAGCGCGGCCACTACACCGCGGCCCAGCTCGCGGAAACCAATTCCGCACCTGGCAATCGCGCGAAACAGGTCGTGCTCGATCCGGGTTACTGGAGCCGGCCGGGGTTGCAGCAAAAAGCGTCGCTCGCGTTGCGCGCGTTGATCAGCGAATAGCGGGCGCCGATATCGTGACGCACCATGCGCGCAGCCGTCGTCGCGCATGGTGCGAGCGGTTCGACGTCATATGGCGTGACATCGAGCCGGCGCAAAGTCGAAGACGGGTAAAGGGGCGCTTGAGAAAACGGAAAATAATGCACGTTCAGCGGCACGAGGCCACAACGTCGCATTGGCAGGAATCATCGACCAAGCGCTTTTAGCACGGCCATCAACGCCTGTTGGTCCTCAACGACTTCAAAGAAGGCACGATCTGCATCTTCAACAACCTTCACCGCCCGAACGGCGAGGTCTGCGCCCCCGGGTGTGATGTCGATGATCCAGGCTCGCGAATCCGATGGATCAGGCATTCGCGTCAGCAACTCCCGCTCGGCGAGTACGCGGAGGACCTGCGAGGTCATCATCGGGTCTGTATTGGCGTGCTCGGCAATGCGGCGCTGACTTGGCGTCTCCCCGGCAACACGTGTAATCCACCAGGTACTGGTCAGCAGGACGAATTGAACGTGCGTGAGCCCCAACGGCTTCAGCGCTGCTGTAATACGACGCTGCCAGCCCAGCGTCGCCCGCCAGAGGAGAAGTCCGGGACTGTCGCCAGGTTGAAGGGATTCACTCACCCAACTGCTCCGCCCGCAAACCAAGGGCAGCGATCACATCTGCGAAGTCGGACGTGACAGCCTCACCGACCGTCCCGGCTACCGGCTCCGGTCCGTCGACTTCGCAGCGATACGTGATCAGCGTGCCGCGCTCGGTCGGCGACAGTTCGTGACGAACGCGAACAAGCACCCCGGCGTCCGGAACTTCAGTGACATCCTCGAAGCCCTTGTCGGCCTCAACCCACGCGAAGCGGAACGGCAATCTCGTCGAATCCGGCAGAACCATCACCGCCGTCGTGCCTGCCTGGAACGCCCCGTTCATCTCGATTCTCAGGACACCTTTATTCCATTCCGACCATTTCTCCGGCTCCGCCAGGACGCTGAAGACCTGTGCCGGTGTCGCGGCACATTCACCTGTAACCTCAACTGACCACATGCCTGCTCCTTTTTTGAAATAGTATGCGCGCATAGTATTCAGAAACAGGTTCCGTCGTCAACCATCTCACGGCCAGCAGCCGTGAGCCACGGTAGCCCGGTAGCGTGGGTATCCAGTTACGGTGCTGCGAATGCCTCGTCCATCTGTCGGAAGCGTTTTACCGCGTCGCTCTGAAGGCAGATCGAGGTCGTTGCGATAGAGGCGTGGCGCAGGTGGTCCCGCACGGTGGTCAGCTCCGCGCCACGGGCGAGCGAGCGGGCGGGCGCGTGCGTGGCGTGGGTATCGCGTGTCCGGTGGGGGCTGGCGCGACGCAACTTTTCAGCCAGCACGGGATGATCAGCGCCGCTGGCATACCCGCGGAGACGCCATTGGACGCGGCAGCGCGTCGGGCGTCACGCCACACGGTTGCGGTGCGATCTCTCTGTTGTGTCACTTCCTGATTCTGATCACATGTGGCCCGTGGCGGGTACCCGATGATGCTTGCGACGTCAGGCGCCGAAACCGCGACGCTTCGCGGTCTCGTCGACTACCGCGTTGGGCATTTCCTTGGCCAGGATCTCGTTGGCAGCCGCCAGCACCTCCGGCGGCGCGAGTTCGGGCAGGCCGGCGTTGTACGGCGGTTTCGGCGCGTACTCCATGCACAGCTGGGTCAGCTGCCCCGAGAAGTCGCCGGCCCAGAGGCCGATCATGCCGAGCGCGAAATCGATTCCGGCGGTCATGCCGCCGCCGGTCGCACGGTTGCGATCGACAACGATGCGCTCATTGACCGGCTCGGCACCGAACCTGCGCAGGTAGTCGCGCGAGTACCAGTAGCAGCCGGCCTTGTAGCCCTTCAGCAAGCCGGCCGCGCCCAGCAGCAGCGAGCCGTTGCACACGCTGGTCACCCAGCCGGCCTTGGCCCCCAGGCGGGCTACGTGGTCGATGAAGCGGTCGTCCTGCAGCGCTTCGAATACACCGCTCGCGCCACCCGGAACCAGCAGCACATCGGGCTCCTGGAAGCAGTTGTCGAAGTCGTGCGTGGCGTTGACCGTCAGGCCGATGTCGGTGACCACCGGGCCGGCCTTTGCGGCCGCCAACTGGATCTGGACGCCCGGGATGAACATCCAGGTATTGGTGGGACCGATCAGGTCGATGGCGGTGAAGCCCGGGAACAGGGCGGCGAGAATCTTCATGCTGGGTCTCCGGTGGAGCAGGGATCAGTTGCCGGCGCCCGAGGCGGTGCCGGGCATGACGAGCTGGATGTGCTGGCGGAGCATGTCCGGCGGAGCCACCTGTGTGCCGCCGGCGTTGACGTGCTCGAAGTAGTCATACCAGCCGGAACCGGCAACGGCCTTCTGAAACTCCTCGAACAGCGCCCGGTTGGGCATGCGGTATACGCCGAAGGCGTCGTAGTCGGCACGGCGGTCCACGCCGGGATCGTTGTAGCCCCAGGCGACGATCTCGATGCCCGCGGAGAGGAGGTCCTGCAGCGCAGGCAGCAGGGTTTCGACGTACCGGGTTCGAACGTCCACGCCGGCGTGCTTCCAGCTGTCCTTGAATTTCCAGAATTCGATGAAGATGTGTTCCATGACCAGTGCTCCTGCACGAGTTGAGAGGGAAGGGTGTCGGTAGAATAAGCAGCCCACGCTTCACGCTTCGGACAATCGACTGTCAAATCCTGCCAGGACTGCGGCGGTTCGATCGCGGCCCGTCGTCGGCTCTCAAACGCTCCGCTACCATGACCCTGTCCTTTCCCGCTGCCCGCCAACCGACCGCCGACACGGCATCGCCGCGCACCGTCGTCATCCTCGCCTTTGACGAGGTGACCGCCTCGGACATCTCCAGTGCCGCCGACGTCTTTGCCGTGGCCACGAGGTTTCACCAGGGCCCGCACAACTGCGCCTATCGGGTCGTGGTCGCCTCCGTGCACGGCCAGCCGATCACGAGCTTCTCGGGCATGACCATCGCCACCACGCCGCTGTCGGCGATCGACCCGGCATCGATCGAGACGTTGATGGTGCCCGGCGGCGGCCCGCCGGAGGCGCCGCCGGTACCGCGGGACGTCGTCGAATGGCTGGCCCGCGAGGGGCGGAAGGCGCGGCGCCTGTGCGGCATCTGCACCGGCACCTTCCTGCTGGCCGAGGCCGGATTGATCGGCGAGCGGCGGGTGACCACCCACTGGCAGGCGACCGAGGCGTTGAAGACGCGCTACCCCCGGTTGCGGGTCGAGCCGGACCGGGTCTATCTGCACGACGACGGGCTCTGGACCTCGGGCGGTTTCACCGCGGGCCTGGATCTCGGCCTGGCGCTGCTGGAAGAAGACCAGGGCCACGCCACGACCATGGCCGTGGCGCGCTCGCTGCTGCTGTTCGTCAAGCGACCGGGGGAACACGCACAGGTTTCCGCCGCGCTGTCCAGTCAAGCCGCGTCGGATCGGCAGTTCAGTCATCTCCATGCCTGGATCATGGATCACCTCGACGAGGACCTGCGGGTGGAGGTGCTCGCCGAGCAGGCCGGCATGACCCCGCGCACTTTCGCACGCCACTACACCAGGCAGACTGGCCACACGCCGGCCAAGGCGGTGGAGGCCATGCGCATGGAAGCGGCGTTGCGCGAATTGAATGATGCCGGCACGAGCCTGAAGCAGGTGGCGCGCAGATGCGGTTTCGGCAACGAACAGAACTTGCGTCGCACCTTCCTTCGGCTGCATGGCACCACGCCCGAACACTACTGCCAGCTGCGTCCGCGGCTCGATGGCACGACGGGGTGATGCCGCGCATCAGCCGGCGGCGTAGGCCCCTCAACCCGGTGGCAACGGCCAGCGCCACGCGTCGCAGGGTAGTGAGTCCCACGCCCCGCGACATCGCGGCCTCGGGATCGCGTGGCCCCGGATGACTGCAACTGCCTGCAGCGGCAGGCCACCCGCGATGGTCTCGATCACGTTGGGCGCTTCGGATATTCAGTAAGCGGTATCAGGACGGGAGCCTGTTGGCGGCAAGGCGGGGAGGGGCGAAGTCATACCCGCGCCGGAACCGGCCGACGCACACAAGCAGGTTCGGGAACGTCAACGCCTGCCGCCGCGTCTGTGCTGAGGGTGAGGGGCTTCCTTTTGCTGCAGTTGTACGCGAACGCGAAGGCCCCGTGCGCCGCTTCAGCGCCGCCCGCGAACGTGCGCGGCGGCTGCACCCGGGCACGGGCACGTCATTGCGTGAGCCAAATTCAGTTGAAGTTGAAAGTGCGCTTCGACGCCTAGAGATCGATCACCAACTCGCTGGACCTGGCGCGCGAAACACAAATCATCAGCGATCGGTTCGCCTTCTGCTCATCGTCGCCAAGCACGTAGTCGCGATGGTCCGCCTGGCCCGACAGGAGCGCCACTTCGCAGCTCCGGCACAGGCCCTCTCTACACGAATGCGCCGCACGTACGCCGTGGCGCTCGAGGCATTCGAGAATCGATTCGTCAGGCTCGACCACGCATCGCAGACCCTGTCGGGCAAGCACGACAGAGAACGATCCGTTTTCCGCGACATCCTCACTTTGGGCGGGCGCAGCAAATCGCTCGAAGTGAAGCCGCTCCGGTGCGAGCGCCGCTTGTGCGCCATGGGCCGCTACGGCATCCATCAGACCCGCGGGTCCGCAACAATAAAGATGCTCATCGGGAAGCACATCGCGCATCGTCGCGCCGACGTCGTGCGGAAGAGACCCTGCGTTCTCGTCATCGGCGTACACATGAACCGGTCCACCGAACGAGCGCAGTTCGTCGATCCATCCCGCATGTGCACGCGAACGAACGCAATAGTGGAGTTCCCACGGCAGTTCGTGACGCACGCACCAGCGGATCATCGCGAGTATTGGCGTAATGCCGATGCCGCCTGCAATAAACCGATGTCGCTTCGCCACCGGAGACAACCCGAACAACGCGCGCGGCTTGCCGATCATCAGCGTGTCGCCGAGTCGCAGCCGTTCATGAACGTAGGCCGACCCGCCCCGCGACGTCGCGGATCGACCGATCCCGAGGCAATAACGCGACCTGTCCCACGCCTCGTTGCACAACGAGTACTGACGCGTCTTGCCATCGGGCAGATGAACATCGACATGCGCACCCGGTTCGAACGGCGGAAGCGGCGCGCCGTCAGTGGGACGCAAATCGACACCGACGATTCCTTCGGCCTCGATCCGCAGCGCCGTCACTTTCATCTCGATCATGTCAGCGCTCCGCTCCGGCCTGTGCTCGGGCCTCGCATTCTTCTTCCAGACGGGCTTTCACGGCCCAGCGAAACTGGGAAAGCGCCGAGTCGATACCGAAAGGCGTCATTTCAAAGCCGGGGTCGAGTGCCAGGTTCCTTTGCTGCGCCGTAATGATGTCCCGGTCTTCATCGAACGCATCGACGACGGACTGGTGAACGGAGCGAGTGACATCAGGGTTGTCGATCGCAAAGTTGTGGGGATGCGCGAAGAAGTAGTGCGTCGAACTTTCCGTTTCGGGCGTCAGCGCCTGACATCCGCGGAATTCAGCCGCATCGACGCGCACACCGTCGTGCGCGCCCGTGCCTGCCGGCGCCATGCCGGAGTCCATGCGCAGAATGGCGGGCAGCGTGAAGTCGTAGATATTCCACCGATCCACCTTTCCGGGCCAGCCCTTTACGGCCACCGCGAACGGCGGCGGATCGGTATTCAACACCCAGCGCGTGATGCGCACGCCGTTTTCGATACGCTCGACCTTAGGCTGCACTTTCGCGTAATCCTCGGAGCCGCCGAGCGTCGTCGGATGAACGAAGGGCAGATGCGAGAAGTCGAGCAGGTTGTCGCAGATGAGCAGGTAGTTGACGTGATAGTGAATGTACCCGGGCAGGCTGCGCCATGAAGGATCGTCGACCCAATGCGTATCGGGAATGGTGTTCGGGTCGGCAAGCGCGGGATCGCCCATCCAGATCCAGATCCAGCGATGCCGCTCGACGACGGGGTAGCTCCTGACTTTCGCGCGCGGCGGAATGCGCTGCTGGGCGGGTGCTTCAACGCACACACCGGCGCTGTCGAACTTGAGTCCGTGATACATGCAGCGCACGCAATCGCCTTCGCGCCGGCCGACGGACAGCGGTGCACCACGATGGCAACACCGGTCTTCAAGGGCAACGATGCCCCCGTCATCCTTGCGATACATCACCACCGGTTTTCCAATGACGACGCGTGAAAAGAGCGCGTCGGATGCGACTTCGTGAGACCACGCGATCACATACCACGTGTTCTGGATGAACATGCTCGTCTCCTTGAATTCTTGTCTGCGCCGGCTCGTCGGGCGCTTGACTGCAAGATAGGATCGACGTGATGATGCGTCAAGCTAATGCCATTAATGGAGACAATGCACACCATGCATATCAGAGACCTGGATCTGAATCTGCTGGTCGTGTTCGAAGCCCTGTTCCGCGAGCGGAGTGTGACGCGTGCGGCGCAGGATATCGGGCTGACACAGGGCGCGATGAGTCACGCGCTCAACCGCCTTCGGACATTCTTCGAAGACCCGCTATTCGTGAAGACAGCGGAAGGCATGATGCCCACGGCGAAGGGCGATCAATTGGGCGGCACCATCTCGGAAGTGATCGCATCGATTCGGGAAAAGGTCGTCGCCGAGGCCGGCTTCAACCCGCTGACTGCTCAGCGTGCTTTCGTGCTCTGCATGACCGACATGGGGGAGCTCGTCTTTCTGCCGCCATTGATCCGCCGGCTGCGCAAGATCGCGCCGCATTGTACGTTGCGCTCGGTACAGGGGCCGCTGGAACAGATCGAAGGGATGCTGTCCTCCGGTGAAGCGGATTTGGCGCTTGGCTCGATTCACGCCGCGCCGGAGGGGCTGTATCAGCAGCAGCTCTTCATGCATTCGTTCGTGACGCTGGTGAGTGCTCGAAACCGGAAGATCGGCAAGACACTGACGCGTGCGCAATTCGAATCGATGCCGCAAATCGTCGTCTCGCTGACGGGGCGTGCCAGCGCAGCGTACGACAGTGCGTTCGACGCCTATGGCATCAGAAGGAACATCTTTCTCACCACGCCGCACTTCCTGGCCGTGCCCCATCTGATCGACGCGCAACCCGACCTCATCGCGACGGTTCCGCTGGAACTCGGCAAGGTCTTCTCGAAGCTGGGTACCGTCAGGATGTTGCCTCCGCCCGTCGAACTGCCGCCGTTCGCCCTTCGTCAGCATTGGCATTCGCGGTTGAATACCGATCCAGCCAACGTCTGGCTCCGCCGTCTGATCAAGGAGACGTTCGAGGACTATCCGAACATCAACGAGCAGGACTGACGTCAAGGGTCGTTGCGCGGTGCAAACAGATGGTTGCGGAGTCGGCACGAGCAGCGCGTTGTGGCCGATTTCGGCCGCCGGCATGCCCGGCTCGGTTTGCTTCAGCGCAAATCATCGCCGCGCTTAAGAAGAGGGCGCCGGCGTGTCTATCGCGCCGGATATCCTCGTGCGGTACGTGTGGTGTCCCGGCAACCGGGCGCGCCGTGTTCCGATGCGCGCCCGTTCACATGCATCAGGCGGTGAAAATCCGGCGTTGATAGTCGAGGATCAGCCGGTCGATGTCATGACCGGAACGCCGCGGCTGGCTTTTCGGCTCGAGCCAGATCCATCGCATCATCCGGTAACGCGCCTCGACGCACATGAGCCACGCGTCCCAGTCCGACCAGTGGCGCAGCAGCGGGATGTTGCGAATGTCCCGCAAGCCGTCGCGAATCTCGTACACGTGGAAATGCTCGCTGGCGCGCTGGCTCAATTCGTCGAACGCGCGTGCGGCTTGCTCCGGGTCGGCCAGCAGGAAATCATGGATTTCGATGATGACGTGGCTGCCGGAAAGCTGTTCCAGCAGCGCGTGGTCGAACAGCTCGAACTCCGCGCCCTCGATATCGCACAGGATGACCCGTTCGGCCGGCTCGCCGCCGTGCTCCGCCAGGATGACGGGCAGGTTGCGATCGGCCTGGCCGAACACGGCGACCCGGTCCGCCAGCCCCATCTCCGCGGCGCGATGCTGGATGGCCTGGCGGCGCTGCTCGTCCATTTCGAAACACACGCTGCGGGCGAAGACGTTGTTCCGGACCAGGCCGATGCCGAAAATCCCGTCGGCGGCCCCCAGGTCGACCAGCACCTTTTCCGGCGAGCCGAGCGCTTCGAGAATCGCGCAAACGGCAATCTCGTAAGTGCCGAGCAGGTAGCCGCCCACCGCGACTTCCGCCCAGTGGCTGACGCCGATGGGTAAGCCCCGAAGGATGCCGTACTGGACGATCGAGCCGGTCTGCTCACGCAGTAACTGAGTCAGATAGTGCAGACGAAGATTCGCGGCCTGAATCGAGCTTTGGCTGAAGTACTGCGCGTGGTCCATTTTTCTCGGTCTCCCGGGGTGAAGAAGCGCGTCGGAAAGGCGGCGATGACGGGATGTCGTCTGTGAATGCGCCGCGTGTTGCTTTGCGTTGCCTGGGAGGAGAATATAACGCGCTTGTTGCGGCAGGGGGCGAGAGCGGCTGGCGGCTGACATGGCATCGGTCGCGGGCTCGAGAAGAGTGGGATGTGTCGGCCTCCCTGAAAGACATCGCTGGGGATCGTTGCGATTTCACCTATCGATCAGGCGATTGGGCAAGCCAGAGTGGATGCGATGGATTCTGGCGCCATTTGCCCGTCACTCGTCTGGTACCCATCCAATTTCATTTGGAAGATTCCAATGATTGAACTCGAGCAATACTACGGAGGCGACGAATCCTGGGAAAATTTCTCCAGTTTATTTGTCCAATACATCGACCTCCCGGAAGTCAAGGAGTTGGCCGCGGATCTCAACGGCCACATTGACCTTGCTTACACGATCTATTGGGTGGCTGGCCCGAGATCGGCCAAAAAATGGATTGTTTCGAATGTGCCGGCACTCGACGGAATTCGGCCTGTCGATTGCGTCAATGATCCAGCGCTTGTCAAGCGTCTGCGCGAGTGCCTGATGCGCATGCCAAATTGAGCGGCGAAATACGTTTGAAGCTCGACGCCTATGAAACCGCTCGGGCGTGTGAGTTCGTCAACGAAGATCGTGCGTCGCGCTTTCAGGTGCCCGTCACGTGGCGGCCGCGGCACAGGCTGCGCGCGTGTCCCAGCACGCGTTCGACGTCGGGCCCGAACATGTAGAGCCCGAACTTGTTGAACGAGACATGCGCGAGACCGGCATGCAGCCTGCCGCAGGTCAGCAACTGCCAGACATGGAAAGCTGCCGCAGGCGCCCCCGTCCGTGAAGGCGGCCACCGACGAGCAATCAGCCGCTCGTTTCGACAATGAATCCGGCGAGGTTCGCCAGAATCAAGGCGCAGGTGATGGGAAAGCCATCCGTGGAACGAGCGAGGCAAGCAACGGCGCCCAGAACGCACGGCTTCCGTACGCCGCGACATCGCAGTCGGTCTCGAAGCGGATCGCGATCGCGGCCTCGGACCCATCCAGCGGGTCGGCATGCTCGATCTGCCGGGCCAGTACGGCCGTGTCGGCGTCGGATGCGTCGCGCCCGCGTGCGGCCCGGGCCGCGACACGCGCGGCGAGCGTCGCGTGGCTCGCGGTGAAGTCGAGAATCGCGACGCGCACGCCGAGCTGCGCGGCGAGCGAGATGAAGGTCGCCCGGTTGTGTCGGTGCAGGAACGTCGCATCGACGATCGCCGTGTAGCCGCTGGCGAGCACCACGCCGGCCTGCGCTTGCAGTTTTTCGTAGATCGCATCGATGGCCGTATCCGAGTAAGCGGCAGCAGGCAGCCGGGTGTGCTCCGGCGCGCAGGCATCGCGCTTGCGCTCGACGTCGCTGGACAGCCTGATCGCGCCGAGCCGTTCCGCCAGCTCGCGGCTGGCCACCGATTTGCCCGAGCCGGACACGCCATGACACAGAAGCAGCACGGGTTGCGCATCGCGCCGCGTCTGCGCCATGTCCGACGCAACACGCAGGTAGCGGATGCGCGCCGCCTCGTCGCCGCGCAGCCGCGCAGTCATCGCACGCACCAGCGCGCGATAGACGAAGTAGCACGGCAGCACGCCCAGTGCCGCATGGTCGCCCGTGCGTGCGATCCATCCGGACAGGAGACGGTGAGCGCAGTCGGTGCGCCCGCGGGCGGAATAGTCCATCAGCGCAAACGCGAGATCGCTCGCCACGTCGATCCAGCGCAGCGTGTCGTCGAACTCGATGCAGTCGAACATCAGGATGCGGTTTCGCCAGCGGACGATGTTCTCGAGATGCAGGTCGCCGTGGCACGCGCGCACGAAGCCGTGCGCATGCCGCTCGGCGAGCCGCGGCACGATGCGGGCCAGCTCGGCTTCATACCAGCGGCGCAGCGCGGCTTCTCCGGGCACCGT
>NZ_CAJNKE010000054.1 GCF_905232215.1 Burkholderia sp. LMG 13014 | reverse complement strand
GGCCCTCGACCATCACGCGGCTCAGGGCCGCATCGATGCCGGCGACCGGGGCAAGACGGGCATCTGCACGGGCATGTTTGCCGACGGATGCTTGGCGGAAATGATCGTCAGGTCGAACGCCGACCAAGGCGCGCCCGTGGTGGCTCGACAGTTGTCCGGCCTGCGTGACGTCGGTTCACCGTTTTGCGTGCTGCGCGAGGACGGTAGACGACCCGATTCGCGATTCAATGCTGCGTGACCTCTGCGGTCGGCTTCGGCGTTACGTGTCCGTTGCTGAACCTTCGGCGGTCAAGTCCCGCGCGATCCAACCGGACGGCGTGTCGCCGCGCGCTCGCCTGAACCGGATGCTCGGGCCTTGGTGAGTGCCCGATGCTCAGGCATTCCGCTCGCGAAGCATCCAACGTGTCAGTTCTCGAATCTGATCGGTCGTGACGCGCTCGTGCAGGATCAGGGTGCGTAGATAAACGGCGCCGATCAGGCAATGCAGCAGGGGCATCGGATCTGCCCCCTGCGGCCACTCGCCCGCTTGTGCGGCGCGATCGAACACCTGTTGAACCGCCGCAAAGCGGTTCGTCCAAAGCCGGTGCAGTTCACTCGTCACGGCCGCATCGTTGTAAGTGGCCAGCACAAACTGAATCGCGGACCTGCCGACGCCCGTTTGCAAGTAGCGCACGGTTGCCGACAGCAGCGCGACGAGATCCGCCTGCAGCGAGCCCCGATCGGGTATCGCGATGTGCTCGGCGAAAAGCTCGAAGACGGCCTCCATCATCAGCCCTTCCTTGCTCTTCCAGCGGCGATAGATCGAACTCTCATGCACGCCCGCTAGCGCGGCGATGGCGCCGATGTTGAGCCCCTCGAAACCCGATGCCTGCAATTGGGCAATCGTGGCGGCGACCACGGCTTCGCGCACGCGTGCGCTGCGACCGCCAAGGCGGCGACGTGGCGACGGCGATTCTTGTTCGGCTGACTTTGGCATGAGCGGATTTTACACATCGTTCGGCGACGGCCCGCTTTGCCACGGCCGTCCGCTCTCGACGACGGGCGACGGTCGGCAGGCATGCGGTAAACACTAACGCAAGTTTACTTGCGTTAGTGGGGCGAGTCGGGAAACATAGCAACTCGTTCACCCACGCTATGGAGGTTCAAGTGAAAGCAGTGACGTTTTTCAAGTCCGGTACGGAGGTGGCCAGCGAGCACATCCTCAGAATGGAGGTAAAAAGGGCTCGCCACATGATGGCCTTGTTGATGGAGAAACTCGGGGCAGACGGCATGGTCAGCCTGTTCGCGAAGGAGATCGCGGAGCACGAATCGAACGAGAAGGATTGGTCGCTGCGTGCACAAGGTCGCTTCAGTTCGTCAGTTGCCGAAGCGCACGTCTCGGTGGGAACCAGCGCGGAGTTCATCAGTTGGTTCTGGGAGGGTTATGGCGGATCGAACAGCCCTGCCATGCTCCGTGCTCACCCCGAGCATCTCGGTGCGCTACCGCTCCCGGACGGGCGAGTGGGCATTCTCGAAGTACCCGGCCATACAAAGTCGCCGGCCCTCTTGAAGCTCCGTCATCTGGATGACTGGAGCGGGATCCCGATCGAGCTGGCCCCCGATATGCCGCATCGCATGATGGGCCGAGTCGAGACGCCCGATGGCGTGACCGTGGGTTACTTGCTGCACCAGTTCAGGGATACGCTTCCTGGCTTCGATGCGCGGCTGGAGATTTTTTGGCCATCGACCGCGCCGGAAGCGCTCGTTCATGGCCACTCGGACCACTTGATGGTCGAGTGGTGCAACTGGTTTGAGCTATACGTTCTCTCGCGGACGCAAGCCAACGACTTGATGCCGTTGGCGCTTTCGGTGAATACCTGACCGCCCCATCCGTTCGCGCACGCCGAAGGGGCAAGTGCGGCGCGAGCCGCGCGTGTGACGCATCGGAAAGCAGCGGAAACAGGCCCCCGCCTCGCCGCGACATGAATGCCGTGAACCGATCGCGGCCGATGCGCGACCCATTAGCGATTCGATTCCCCAGCAGCGTCGCGACGGACATCTGTTCCGGATCCGCCGCAGGTCGAGAACGACCGACGGTCGGCGTGCATGCCTGGCAGCACGCGGGGGACGCCAGCCGAAGCGGTTGCCAGTCCGACCTCATTTGATCGCAATACATCGAGCGTCGCGCGGGAGCCAATGGTTAGTCAATTATTTTGTAGTCCTGCATGAATGGAGGAGACATTAAAGCATGAGCAAGATGCAAGCATTCCGTCCAATGCTGCTGATCCCTCTCTCGATCGCAGTAGTGGGCCTGCCGTCAGAAGTGCATGCGCAAAGCAACGTCACACTGTACGGTGTCGTGGACTCCGGCGTCATGTACGTGAGCCGTACCTTCGACGCTGGAAGGGGGACGAGCGGCCCGCATCAGGTATCGGCAACGGATGGCGGGATTTCGGGTTCTCTCTTCGGCATCACCGGTACCGAGGATCTGGGCGCCGGTACAAAGGCGATCTTCACACTGGAAAGCGGTTTCACCACGAACAATGGGGCGCTGGGCAACTCGAACGGGAATCTCTTCGGACGGCAAGCGTTCGTGGGGCTCTCCGGAAACTTCGGCACCATCAAGGCTGGCCAGCAGTACTCGCCGTTCGGACTCGCGATCGTCGACACGGACGCGCGGCATGCGTCGTTCTTCGGGAGTCAGGCAGGCATTTACATGGGCAATTTTTTTGCGACCGGCATTTTCGTCGCCAATGCCGTGTCATATACGAGCCCGACAATCGCCGGCATACAGGCGAGTGCCTTGCTTGCGCTGGGCGGCGACCCGAAGGGATTTCAGAAAGGGCGCCAATATGCGGCTCGCGTGCGATACGAATGGAAAGACCTGGTCGTGAACGCGGCCCTCTTCAGTGGAAACCCCGGCGGGTCAGCCAGCGTGTCGACGCCATTTCCATCGACGATCGAATTCAGCGGTCGAACGCTCGGCGCGAGCTATCGCTGGGGTGGCGCAACACTCAAGGGATCGTACACAAGCTACAAGATCGCTGGCTCCTTCAACGAGAAAGTGTACTCGGCGGGGGGCGAATATCTGATCACGCCGGCACTGTCCGCCGATGTGGGCGTTTGGTACATGCGGGACAGCAACGACGCTGCGAACCATTCTTTGCTGGCGTCTGCCGGACTGGACTACTTTCTGTCGAAACGCACGACCTTGTATGGCGCCGCGGCCTGTGTGAACAACCACGGGCTGATGCATACCGGATTCACGGTGAATGGCGCGCTGTATGAGCCAACCGGCAGCAGTGTGGGCATCGTCGCGGGTGTTCGTCACCTCTTCTAGCGTGTCCGGAAAACACATGCCGTGACATCGCCGCCAGTCGATCACGCTGGCGGCGATGTCACGAATGCGTCCTGGCATCACGTGGCGTTCAGGCAAGGTGCGCGGACACCGCGAGTCCACTGACGGTGCGCTTCAACGTGCGAGAACCGCGCACGTGATCGTCGCATTGTCTCAGTGGCCGGTTGCGGAAAGCGCGGCTTTCACCGTTGCCGCTGTTCACGGGTGGCGCAACGCCTGCAGCGCGTTCGGTCAACACATCGGCTTCACCCGCTGACGGGCCAGAGATGGTGTCGCTTCCCGGCAGATCACCACGCTGGAAGTTACGGCCCCCCACAATGTCTGCTTACCCATCGGTTGAGACGCAGCGCGAAGCGCCACGAGCCGTCTACGTCAGTGACCCACCCGATAGACGCGACCGCTATGCACCCCCTCCACGCTGCGTCGATAGGCCATTGCCACGCGTGCCGCCGGCGCGCTCTCACAGCCGGGGAAAAACGGACCGAACCGGTCGATGGATTCCGTCAGCATGGTCGGGCTCACGGCATTGATCCGGATACCGCGTGGAAAATCGCATGCGGCAGCGCGCACGAAGCCTTCAATCCCGGCATTCGACGTTGCGGCGTTGGCACCTTGCGCAATCGGATCATCGACCGCGATGCCCGAGGTCAGCGTGATCGACCCGCCATCGGACAGGGCGTGCTGGCCAACCAGTGCGACGCGCACCTGACTCAGCAGCTTGTCCTGCAATCCCTTGTGGAATTCGGCCGCCGTCATCTTTTCGATCGGAGCCAGGATGACATTGCCCGCGGCCACGATGATCGCGTCGACTTGCCCGATCTTTCCGAACAGCGCGCTCACGCTCTCGTCACGGGCGATGTCGACCTGATGGTCACCCGACGTGCGACCCACGCGAATGATGTGGTGTTTTCCGTCACGCGCGAGCTCATCCGCCACGGCACGGCCTACGTCGCCACCGGCGCCGATTACAACGATCTTCATGGAGCCACTCCTTCTCGATTTCAGGTTGGAGCAGCCATTGTTCATCGAACCAATATTGGGATAAATATGCTCTAATTTCCGACACTACTAATCGCCAGTTCGGAATATGGACAAGCTGCGTTCAATGGAAACCTTCGTTGCCGTCGTGGAAGGCGGCAACTTCACCGAGGCGGCGCAGCGGCTTGGCATATCGGCGGTCATGGTCGGCAAGTATGTGCGCGAACTCGAGGAGCGCCTCGGTGCGCGCATGCTGGAGCGCACCACGCGACGGCAAAGCCTGACGGATGCGGGGCGCGTGTTCTACGAAGATGCCCGGCGTGCGCTTGAACATGTGCGCATCGCCGAGACGTCGGTCGAACGGTTGCGCGCATCGCCGTCCGGCACGTTGCGGATCAGTGCGCCGATTACCTTCGGGTCCTGTGTCATCGCGCCTTTGGCGGCGACTTTCCAGCAGATGTACCCGCTCGTGCGCATCGAGCTGGCGTTGAGCAATCGCGTCGTCGACCTGGTTGACGAGGGGTTCGATCTGGCGATTCGTATTGGGGAGCTGGGCGATGTCGATCTGATCGCGAAGCCGCTGGCCATGTATCGGATGGTGATCTGTGCGTCGCCCGGTTACCTCGCGCGGCATGGGCGTCCGGAGACGCCGCAGGACCTGGGCACGCATCACTGCCTGTCTCACTCGGTGTGGAATGGCCGTAACGGGTGGAAGCTCAAAGGCTGGGATGGGCCGCAGGTTTCGAAGGATCCGGTCTTTACGTGCGACGATGGTCATGGCCTGCGCATGGCGGCTATCGCGGGTGCGGGGTTGTTGTTGCAGCCTGAAGTGCTGGTGGCACACGATCTGGCGAGTGGCGCGCTGGTGCCGGTGTTGCAAGCCTACTTGCCCGAGCCCCATCCGATTCATGTCGTGTATCGGCATGATCGGCGGCCATTGCCGAAGCTGACGCGCTTTGTCGCGCATTTGCTTGAGCATGTGGCGGCGCGGGAGGCGTCCTAGCGGGTGGGGGCGTAGTCGACGGTGGATTCCACCGGACGATGCAACAGCTTGATGGCGCCGTTCAGCCGGTGTATCGAGGTTGAGTGTCTTGCGTGGACGTTCGTTGCGCCGTCTGGCAATGGCGTTGAGCCTGGCTTGCGAGCAGGCAGAGAGATCGGTTCCTTTCGGGAGGGGCTGTCCCGGCAGCCCGTTCGTGTTTTCGTTCGTGCCGCGTGCCCGGATGCGGGCGTAGACGTAAAACAGAAATTCCGGTTCGATGTGGTGCCGGTACGGCTGGGCGAGAACGGCATTGCCAAACACATCTTTCAGGGTGCTCGCGAGGCGGACGGGGGTATCGATTACCTGCGTGCATTTATCGAACAAGCGAAAAGGCCTGGCGGGATCCATGAACGTCGTTCATGGGAACATGAAATATCTCCATTTTTATTTCCCTTGGCCGGCGACCATAATTCTAGGTTCCGCAGTCCGGCGAACGCGGGCGTATTTCATCGAGACTTCTCATGGCATCCACAATCGAACGCACGCCATTGGCGTTACCAGGCGGGCACAAGAAAGTGCTGCTTCATTCCTGCTGCGCGCCTTGCTCGGGCGAAGTCATGGAAGCCATGCAGGCGTCCGGCATCGACTTCACGATCTTCTTCTACAACCCGAATATCCATCCGCTGAAGGAATACGAACTGCGCAAGCAGGAAAATATCCGGTTTGCAGAGAAATTCGGTATTCCATTTATCGATGCCGACTACGACCGTGACAACTGGTTCGAGCGCGCCAAGGGAATGGAAAACGAACCGGAGCGCGGCATCCGCTGCACCATGTGCTTCGATATGCGTTTCGAGCGCACGGCATTGCATGCCCATGAACACGGCTTCCCTGTCATCACCAGTTCATTGGGCATCTCGCGGTGGAAGAACATGCAACAGATCAACGATTGCGGTGTGCGCGCGGCCTCGCACTATCCCGACATGCTGTACTGGGAATACAACTGGCGCAAAGGCGGCGGCTCGGCGCGCATGATCGAGATCAGCAAGCGAGAAAACTTCTACCAGCAAGAATATTGCGGCTGCGTCTACTCGCTACGCGACACCAATCGGCATCGCGTGGAAAGCGGCCGGGAACGCATTCAGCTGGGCGTGAAGTTCTACGGCGACGACGAGTCCGCAATCGAATCCTGAGTTCGCCTCCGTTCCCGGATCAACAAGCGGAACGGCTTGAAGATCCCGTTCTCGCGCAACACCCTGGTCACGCTGCGTGTCGTCCGACGCAAGTCACAGATCGCCATGGCGCAGGCGCTTGGCATTCCGCCGGCGCATCGGAAGCGACTCGAAACCGACCTGCGCCCCTTATCTGCTGCGATTCAGCACACGGTCGAACCGGCTTTCGGCCATACCATTCGTCGTTCCTTGGCCCCGCAGTGAGGGACGCCGCTTTCACGCGCGCGTCATTTCGCGGTTCGCCATTCGCTTCGATCCGAAGCAAGCGAACCCGCTTGTCGCGCAAGGCATTCGCCAGGCTCGTTCCATGACTGCGCCATCAGGCTTTCTGCCTGGCTGAGCGCCGGGCGGTCAAACCCCGCAAGGAAGGCCCCTGACGCAGATGCACCTGGACTCGAGAGCGTTGGGGCATGAAGCGTCGTATGACCGCGTACCGGCCTTCATCGGGTGGCGAAGGTGCGAAACGAGCGAGTCGGCGAGCGGGCCACCCTGCACCCGGGACCATGAACATGATTAATGGTTTGATGAAATATATTCACTTTTATTCATGGATGGCTCGACATAAAATTAGTCTTGAATGCCGATATCTCAAAGATTTCTGAGCAAGAGCCAGGAAATAAAATCGGAAAGCATTGAAAAACCAGGGGATGAATTCAGGCTTCATCTCGGAAATCAGGGTGTCAGATCAACATGAGTCAAGATTTTACATTTGCCATCAAGCGAATTTGCTTCGATGAAGACTATCGGCCGTCAGACAGTACGCGTATCACGACCAACTTTGCCAACCTGGCCAGAGGGACGAGTCGTCAAGAGAACCTGCGCAACACCTTCCGGATGATTGACAATCGTTTCAATGCGCTGGCGCATTGGGATAATCCTGAGGGCGATCGCTATGCGGTCAAGCTTGAAATCATTTCCGTTGAAATGAGCATGGATGGTGAAAGCAGTGGCGCCGCCCTTCCGTTGATTGAAATATTGAAAACGAATATTGTCGATCAAAAAACCGGCGAGCACATCGAGGGCATTGTCGGGAATAATTTCTCGTCTTACGTGCGAGATTACGATTTCAGCGTTCTATTGCTGGAGCACACCAGGAATCAGGCCGAATTCAGCACCCCGGAGAATTTTGGGGATCTGCACGGGAAGCTGTTCAAATGCTTCGTGAACTCGAGTGCCTACAAGGCCAACTTCAAAAAGCAACCTGTTATCTGCCTGAGTGTCTCGAGCAGCAAGACTTATCATCGGACCGCAAATCAGCATCCGGTGTTGGGCATTGAATACCTGCAGGACGAATACTCTCTGACTGACGAATACTTCAATAAAATGGGGTTGAAGGTTCGTTATTTCATGCCGCCGAATAGTGTCGCGCCTTTGGCGTTCTATTTTTCCGGCGATTTGCTTGGCGATTACAGTGATCTCGAGCTTATCGGTACCATCAGCACGATGGATACGTTCCAGAAAATTTACCGGCCCGAGATTTACAACGCGAATTCTGCGGCAGGAAAATCCTATCAGCCAAGTTTGAATAACGAGGATTTTTCGTTGACTCGAATTGTTTACGATCGGGAAGAACGCAGCCGGCTGGCGATCGAGCAGGGAAAGTTTGTCGAAGAGCACTTCATCAAACCGCACCACGCTGTTCTCGAGCAGTGGTCCGCTAACTACGCGCTTTGATTAATCGAAAACACAAGGTCATCTATTGTGAAGAAATTGTTGCCTACTTCAACTGCTGGCAGTCTGCCTAAACCCTCTTGGCTTGCACAACCCGAGACACTTTGGTCACCCTGGAAATTGCAGGATGAGGGGCTGATCGAGGGCAAGCAAGATGCTTTGCGCTTGTCGTTGCAAGAGCAGCAACATGCAGGCATCGATATCGTCAGTGACGGCGAGCAAACGCGCCAGCATTTCGTGACTACGTTTATCGAGCACCTCAGCGGCGTTGATTTTGAGCATCGCAAGACCGTTAGAATTCGCGATCGCTATGATGCAAGCGTGCCGACGGTCGTGGGTGCTGTGGCTCGACAAAAGCCGGTTTTTGTTGAAGATGCCAGGTTTCTGCGCCAGCAAACCACGCAACCCATAAAATGGGCGCTGCCAGGCCCCATGACCATGATCGATACGCTTTATGACGATCATTATAAAAGTCGCGAAAAACTGGCTTGGGAGTTCGCCAAGATCCTGAACCAGGAAGCCAAGGAGTTGGAGGCCGCCGGCGTCGATATCATTCAATTTGACGAGCCCGCATTCAATGTCTTCTTTGATGAGGTGAATGATTGGGGCGTTGCGACCCTGGAACGGGCAATCGAAGGTCTCAAGTGTGAGACTGCCGTGCATATTTGCTATGGCTATGGCATCAAAGCCAATACGGACTGGAAAAAGACGCTGGGGTCGGAGTGGCGGCAATACGAAGAAGCCTTTCCCAAGCTGCAAAAATCCAGTATCGACATGGTTTCGCTGGAGTGTCACAACTCCCGCGTTCCAATGGATCTGATCGAACTCATTCGCGGTAAGAAGGTGATGGTAGGGGCGATCGATGTGGCAACGGATACCGTTGAAACGCCCGAGGAAGTCGCCAGCACCTTGCGAAAGGCACTTCAGTTTGTCGATGCTGACAAGCTCTATCCGTGTACCAACTGCGGCATGGCTCCCTTGTCTCGTGCAGTAGCACGAGGCAAGCTGAGTGCTTTGAGTGCGGGCGCGGAAATCGTCCGACGAGAAATCTCGAACTAGTTCGAGCCATAGTCGGAAGGGGGCTCGGGGAATTGACGTTGGTGTGGATTTCAGGGAAAGCCTCAGGCGGGCTCCCTGGATCGGGTGGAATACGCCGCCCGGATTTCCCGAGTAAAGATGAAGCAAAGGCCTGTTTCGATTCCGATCAAGCCAACGAGCACCAGCAAGCCCGCATGCAGTTGTTGACGATCGAAGCCGATCAGGTAACGCCGGGGGATGGTTGCCTGCACGTACTGCTTCAGTACGACGGCACACATCGGCACGAATGCCGAGTGAGTTCATGGACAAGCGGCACGCCGATATGTGCCGGTCGGTACCGAAGCGGTGCGCCAGTTATGCGCAAAATTGTCGCCGAGTGCTGCTCGCGACGGCCAGACGCGGAGAAGCGAGTGGGCGATTGGGTTGATTGTGATCGATGGGCCACTTGCAAAATGGACAACCGATGCAGTCAGCCAAAATGACCTGACTACTTCAGGCCTTCCTTGGCATTTTCGAGCCGCACCCAGTATTCAGTCTCTACCATGTCTCTTTCCAGCACTGCCATAGAGCCGTTGAGCTTTCGCGAAGCGCTCGGGCATTACGCATCCGGTATCACGGTCATTGCATCACACGTTGATGGCGAGCCGATTGGCTTTACTTGCCAGTCGTTCTATAGCGTATCGATGAGCCCGCCGCTGGTGTCGTTCAGCGTCATGTCCCGTTCCGCCAGCTATCCTGGAATTCGCCAGGCAGGTCGATTCGTGGTCAATATCCTGTCAGACGAGCAAGTCGGGATCTCCAACCAATTCGCTCGACGAGGCACGGACAAGTGGCACGGAGTCGAATGGCGAGCGTCGCCGCTGGGTAACCCGATCATTGCCGGCAGCCTTCACTGGCTGGATTGCGAAATCTACGCCGAACACGCCGCGGGTGATCACCTGATCGTGATTGGTGAAGTGAAAGCGTTAGACGTGCAAGAAGCTGCTGCTACGCAGCCATTGCTGTATTTCAAAGGGCAATATCGCAACATCGCCGCGCATGACGCGGTTTGAGCGCTGACTTCCGTGGCCCTCTTTTACATGTCAATCAATTGAGCGCCTGACCATCTCGGTGAATACGCTCGGCACCGGAGCCGGAGTGGCACGGCATCAATCCATCGAAGGGTGGGCCGAGGTGGCGATCACGCTTGCTATTCCGGCTGCGTTGATTGTCAGTCCGCGCGACTCGGCGGGGGCCATGGGTGCTTGGCCAGCCATCATGTCCTGGGGTTCGATTCAGCGTTCCGGCGTCGAATCTTCCGGCTCGAACCATTCAGGCCAGGAGCTGCGGTGCCGGTTGCCGGCCTCGATGCAAGGAATCAACGTCTGCGCCAGTACCGCTAACTGATTGGCCGATTTGGCAATCCGGTATTTGACGCTGTGCACGCACTCCCGGTCGCCAAATTCGCAACGATTGAGCCGGGTTCCGCCACAGGGGCCGTTCGCCAGGCCTTTGGGGCATGTCTCGGGGCATACGTAGAGGGTGTCCTGCAACCGGCAACGGCCGCAGGTATCGCAGCCGACCAGCGGCCGTTTGACCGTCCGTTCGACAGCATGTAGCGCATCCGCGGCCATGCCGCCCTTCCACATCGGCCGCGTCACGCTCCAGCCAAACGCTCTGCTGAGCTATCCCGTGCCACCGAAGAGCTGGCTATGTGCGGTAGAGAGCAGCGTGTGTCGCAGGCGCTCCCGGCGGGTGGCGGTGACATCGGATTGCCCCATTTCCCACGCATCGGTTTCGGGAGCGAAGCATACCTGGGGCACCCCAGGCATCTGCCAGCTTGCACGCCATCGTTCGTCCCACTCGGTCAGTGAGGTCACGCTGTCCCGCTGCTCGGTGATCGCCTGCTCCAGCGAAAGCAGTTCATCCAGCGTATGCAACCCGGACACATGAGCACCGGCATAGCCCATCAGCTGCAGGCCCACTATCTGCAGGGCCAGACGCTCGGGGCTTCGTGCACTGGCATAGGCCTGCGATACCTGCTGCTCCCTGCCCAACAACGCGCGCATGGATTCGGTGATGACGACGCCGGGTACGGCCTGCAGAGCGGCCGCGCGCTTGTCGGTCAGCCTCATCACACAGGCCAGCATGGGTTTCATGCGTACCTGAGCGCGCATCCAGGTCTGGGCTTCAACATGCTTGGCGGCATCGAAACCCAGTTGCAGGGTAAAGAAATCGGCACCGGCCAAAAGTTTTTTCTGCGCCTTCAGATACTGTGCGCCGCCTTCTTCTTCGCGGTATTTGAACGGGTTCAACGCAGCGCCCAACAGCCAGTCCGGGCATTGCTCGCGAGCAATCTGCAGCGCGGGCACCGACTCCAGATAGCGCACGGGTGCCTGCCCGGGATGGTGGCCTGGCAAGCGATCACCACTGAGCAGCAACAACTGCTCCAGACCACGTGCCTTCATCGACTCCATTTGGAGCAACAAGTCTGCACGCTCCCGATCCTTGCCGGAAAAGTGCAGCAAGGACGACGCCGGATTTCCCAATGCCGCAGCGCCTTCCAGCGGGCTCATGTCCGAGTGCAGGCCGACACGATCGGCGAAGGAGGGCAGTAACGGCCAGCCTGCCAAGTGCCCGCGTTGCACGATTTGCTCAAACGCGGTCAAGCGCGAAGGGGACTGTTGAGGAACGACCTCTAGCACGCAGACGAAGCGTCCTTCGTTCAGCGCCTGTTTCAACGAACTCAAGACAGCTCGATACCTTGTAGATCAGCGGGGCGTCGTTGCCGCGGCCTCGTGGCGATAGCAGAGCAACGACTGCGACGTTAGCCGGCAGCAGGCTGGCGGCATGAAAGAAGAACAATTGCGCGGGGCGCCCGATTTGCGTTCAGCAGCCAATCGGCAACGGTTGGCGACAGCATCGCGCCTTCATGCGCGTACCAGGCAGAAACCCGGCTCGACGGGTTCGAGCTGCTACAGGATAGCGTCGAGATGCCAACGTGTACAGGCCAGTCATCGCCATATTGAGCAGCACACCGATGGCAAAGCCGACGGCCAGTGCCTGCGTAGCGGGGAACCCGCACCATCAGCAACAGGAGACCGGTCAGCAGGTGCGATCCATTGAACCGACTGGCTCCCGATGGAGGGCCTGCATCCACCTCAGTGTATGGGCGCTCTGTTAGCGCTTTCCCAAAAGCCCGGCAACAAAAAACAGTCACGATCCGCCAAAACCGAGGCGCGGATCTCGCCAATACTTTGCCTCGGTGCCAGTTCCTATAGGGGAAATCCCGGTGCAGTGCCAGGTTATCAAACGAGATTAACTTATATCAAACTAATTTTGACGACGATTTATGTTCCTGATATGGTTTTTGCACTTGCAAAGCGCGACCCGGCTGCGTTGGTGCTCAGTGGAAAGGTTCACCCAGGTTACCAGCGGCTGAACTGGATGCTCAATCAGCCTGTAATGGTGGCCGTTATATCCAGATCGATTTGGGGAGCAGGTGAAGTGTGTTCCGGCTTCGTCATCGCCGCCCTCGCTTGCGGGTAGTGCGCGAGCGTTGAGCGTAACGACGCAGTACTGCTTCGACATGCGATCGGAGGAACGTTCGGCCAAGCGCGGTGATCCGCTCGAGTTTTTTGGCTTCGCGGATTGGGTACATCTGTTCGCCCGGATCACCAATACGGCGGGTGGAGGTCGGTTCGAGTGGATCCTCGTGAGCCTGCCCGCAGGCAAGGCACACTCGAAAGTCACCACGCGGGGGCGAGTGCCTTTGCGCGATCGACGACGAAGCGGCGCTGGAACTGGAAGGCAAGGTGCTTGTGCTGCATGCAGGAGATTCGGCACGCGATCAATCCACGGTGCCGTATAGCTGGAGCGACAACGGAGGCAACGGAGCGGGTTTCGTCCAGGTAGGGGGCGCCGCGACGGTTCTAATCGGGGGAGTGCCGGATGGGTGGACACGTGTGGCACCTCTCCGTAGAAAATTGTGAGGATAACGAAATGATTGGATTGAATATGCCGATTTGTCGAATATGACACCGGCCGTTGCACCTTGAGACGACGCGCAGGCCGTGCGCCGTCATCTGCATTCGAATACAACAAAACCCGTTTCAAACAATCCCGAAACCACTCCTGACAGTGAAATACAGATGAAAAACAAGAAATTCAACGTCAGCGTTATCGCTGTTGCCGCCTTCGCCGCATCGTCGGCAGCAATGGCACAGTCGTCGATCACCCTGTATGGCATGCTCGATGCAGGTATCGGCTACACCTCGAACATCAATGGCCACAAGCGGTTCGGCCTCGATGGCGGTGCCGCAGGTTCGAACAAGTGGGGCCTCAGGGGGACGGAAGACCTCGGCGGCGGACTCAAGGCGATCTTCAAGATCGAAAACGGTTTCAACATTGGTACAGGTGGCATAGGCGGCCAGGGGCCTATTGGTTCCTCGCGTTCGTTGTTCAACCGGCAGGCTTACGTCTCCCTCGCTTCCGATCAGTACGGTACCGTGCGCCTGGGTCGCCAGCTCGACGCCGTGACGGAAATGGTTCAAGTCCTGACGGGCGACGCCATTTCGGCGTCGACATTCTCGACCCCGGGCGACGTGGACAACAACGACAACACGACGAACCAGAACAGCGCCGTGAAGTACATTTCGCCGGTCATCCACGGCTTCCAGGCGGAAGGCGCGTATTCGTTCGGCGGCGTTGCCGGTGCGATGGGTTCGGGGCAATCGTGGTCGGTGGCTGCGAACTACGCGCAAGGTGGCCTGACGGTCGCCGGCGGCTACTTCCATGCGGCAAACCAGGGTGAGAACGGGTGGATGAACGCAACGGCGCAACCGAGTTTCGGTGGCGCGCTGGGCTATCCGAGCTCGGGTTACAACGGCGGCAATGCGTTCAAGAGCGCGGGCATCGCGCAAATCGCGACTCAATACCAGATTGGTCCGTACACGGCTGGCTTGCGCTACTCGAACGCTCAGTACCAAGGTAATGCTGGCCAGCCGTCGATCCACTTCAACGTACTGGGTGCCCTCCTGCAGTACCAGGTGACCCCGGCGCTGGCGCTGGCGACCGGGTATACGTACGTCTACGGTTCCGCGGCCACGCCGAAGCTGGCTGCCGAAGGTCGCACGATGGCGTCGATCAACCAGGTGTCGCTGGGTGCAACGTACTCGCTGTCGAAGAGCACCGCGCTGTACGCCATGGGTGGCTACGTTCACGCTCAGGGCGCTCAGGCTTCGGTTGCTGACTTCGGCAACACCGCATCGGGCGGTAACCAGGTTCAGGTCAACATCGGCATGTACCACGGCTTCTGATCGCAGGCTCGAAAGTCCGGAGTAGTGGGCGCACTACTCCGGCAACGAAGCATTCCGCTATGAGGCGGCAGGCATAAATGAATCTTGCGATGCGGACGAATCCGTCCTGCATGCGTAGTCAATCGCGCGCTGGTTCGAATCGGCGAGCGTCAAGGCGTTCCAATCCAGAGCAAGGTGGTCTCGGCTTGTGCCATGTTCTCGACGCTGTGCTGGGCCGTCGTCTTGTACTGCACGAAATCGCTTTCCCGTAGCGGAAATTCGTTGCCATCCAGGGTCAGTTTGATCTCGCCTTTCAGAACGTATATCAGTTGTTCTGCTGACGTTGGCGATTCGATACATCGCGCTCCCGGCGGTGTTCGAATCAATACCGCTTCCATCTCACCGGGGCCACGATAGCCAGTTAGACGGGAAAAGCAGTTGGGTGATTCCGACGTGCTGAAAAACGTTCTTGATTCGGCATGCGAAATTGATAGATCGTTACCCAGCGGGTTAAAAAATAATCGACCGCAACACCGAGCGCCGTAGCGATGCGGGTGAGAGAGGACAACGATGGGGAGGCATAGCCTCGCTCGACTTGGGACATGTATCCCTTCGAGAGTCCGGACGCAGTGGCTACGTCTTCAAGCGTCTTGTCTAGCCGCTTGCGGAGGTTTCGAATCTTGCTCCCGAGGCGAACGTTCTCAGGTGTTACAGGTCTTTGCTTGGGCATGACTGGAAAGAGGATTCATCCGACCTGGAAAGGCTGCGCTCAATCGCTCGTATCACCATTCGCCCCGATCGCGTGCGAGGGCTCATGCCGGGTTCGACATCAAGCAGATTTGCCAGCTTCCGACAGAAGCATCCTGGCGACATCTCGCGCCTCTATTGCCGCGTTCTTGTTGCCGTAGACTTGAGCGGCGACGATGGCACCATCGATCAAAATCATCAGCTTGCTCGCGTAGACCGGAGCCCGATTTTCGCCAGTCAGCGGCTTCAATAACTGTTCGAAGAAAGTGCGCAGATGCACTTTCTGCATGGCTGAGGCTTTGGCAATCTCCGAGTCAGCTTCAGGATGTTCAGTTGCCGCATTGATAAACATGCAGCCGTAGAACAGAGGGCCGTTAATCCACAGATCATGCCAATCGAAGATGGCATCGATTCGCGCTGTGGGGTCGCTGCGTGCGTTCGCATAGGCGACAAGGTCGTCGAAGGTAACCCGTTGGCGTTGACGAAGCACCTCTACGATCAAATCGTCTTTCGACGGGAAGTACTTGTACATCGTCATTTTGGACACTGACGACTCTGCAATGATCCTGTCGACACCCACTGCCTGATACCCGAATTCCGAAAATAGTCGGGTGGCCGTGTCGACAACAGCCTGTCTCTTTGCGCTCATCACGCTGCTCCGTTTCACACGCCAGGCGCGCACTTTAGCAGGAGTATACAGATCTGTCTGTATACGGTGCCGTGGCAAGTCCATCCTCCCGGAATCAACGCTCAAGATCCGTGAAAAGTGACTATATGCAACGTATTCTGGCTTACTTGCGACAGTTTAAAATTTTCAAGCTGGCGGACGACACGCGTGGAGACTGCTACATGGCACGAGTCGCCAGTTGGTTTCATCTCCAGGGCCGTCGACAGGAGATAGAGCGTTCTTCAAGCGCCTTGGGCGGTGTTGTCAGCGAGCGAGCACTGGGTGATGCACACCGTCGGTCGCTTGCTCTTCCTCGTCGCAAGCAGTGAGCGAGGCGGGCCCGGTGCACAGTCCCTGACAGAAAGAGCGTGATTTCGCATCACGCTCTCGTTCCGATCTCCGTGATAAAACATTCGCCGCGGTACGCGATCGAATGACTCTTGGGCGCCGAAAGGGATGGTCGAATGTCTCGGACTGCGCTGGATCGATTGATCACAACCGGCCGATTTCGTCCTGCCGCATCGGCTCGAGGTTCGCTTTTTCCAGGCATGCGAAACTGACGATGATCTGCGGCAGTTTGTTTGCCGTCATGCCCATTGATATCGCAGCGAGGCACCAATGCATTGCGACGTTCGCTAACGATCCCGGTGAGCATTGTTCAGCGTAAATCACTTCAAAAGAATGCGTACTCAAATGACTATCCCTGACCAGGATGCGTGGAACGCCTGGCATCCATCCGAGCTTGCTCGACGATTGAACGCGATCCATTTGCCCTGGTGTGTCGTCGGCGGATGGGCCCTCGATCTTTGGCATGGCGCCCAGACGCGTGAACACGACGATCTGGAATTCACCGTATTGCGGGAAGACTTTGGCACCTTCCGCCGAGCGTTCGGTGATCTGGCGTTCTACACCGCGCACGCCGGAGTGCTCGACAAGCTGCCGGAAAATCAGGATGCCCCGTCAGGGATCATGCAATTCTGGGGATTCGACTGTGCGGCTGAAAGCTGGCGGATTGATATGATGATCGAGCCGGGAACGAATGAATGGTGGGCCTACAAGCGAGATCCGTCGTTCAAACGACCGCGCGCCGAAATGGTGATGAAAACAGCCGACGGCATTCCCTATCTGAATCCATCGGCCGTACTGCTGTTCAAGGCCCGGGATCGGCGCCCGAAAGATCGACAGGATTTCGACAGAGCATTACCGAAACTGCCGGCTGTCGAACGCGCGTGGTTGAAAGAATGCCTCGACGTTCTCCATCCCGGCAACGAATGGGCGCAGGCGTTGTAATGGCGAGTCGTTGTCTTGGTTGACGGATCGTCGTCATGTTTGCAGCGGGGCTTGACGCGATTTCGATCTACGCTGTCCTCGGTCGACTACGGACCTCGGTGTTCCGCCATGTCCTTCGCGGCGAAACAAGTCCGCCGAGTTGGCGGCCACTGGACGACAGTGAGCATTCCCCGTTACCTTCAAACTCGCCCCATCCTTTGAATGTCAACGACGAGGTCGCGCCATGCAACTGCAAACCGGTAACCTGTTCACCGCTGAAGGTCAGCACGGCGACGACGAGCGAATCGACCTCCTCGTCACGGGGCAGCGTCTAAACGTAGAGCGGATCGTTTCGATGGGCCACACGAGCCCAGACGGCTTCTGGTATGACGACTCACGCGCCGAGTGGGTCGTACTGCTGTCGGGCGCAGCCGTGCTTGAATTCGAAGAAGGCCCGGTGCGCCACGAAATGCATCCCGGCGATTACGTGCTGATCGAGCCGCATTGCCGCCATCGCGTCGCGTGGACGCACGAAGAAACGCAAACCGTCTGGCTTGCGATTTATTACGAACGTTGACCGGGGAATATCGGGCGGCAAGCGATCGGGCGCGCAGCATGCCGCCGCGCGCCGAATGAGACAAAGCTTCATCAACCCGGCGCGGTCTTTGAATACCGCCGGTATCGATGCCCAAATAGCAGGACGGCGCGCTAAACCGCGCGCCGGTGTGCGTCGAGAATCTTATTCCTGGATCAGGAATCGATTACGATTCTTCGCGTCCTTGATCCATGCAGGTGCGCGACCGCGGCCCGACCAGGTTGCCCCGGTCTTCGGGTCGCGATACTTTGCCTGCACGGGGGCGGCCGCTTGCTTGGCCGGACGACCGCGACGCGCACCGAAAATGTCCTTTTCGGTAATGCCGAATTCCGCCACTTTGGTGCGGATGTCGTCGACGATCGCCTGGAATTCCGCGGCACGTGCAGCTTCGGCTTTCTCGGCCAAAGCATCCATTTGGGCTTTCAGTTCCTTGTAAGTCGCCATGATCGCTCTTCAGGTTGAGTACACACATGATAGCGGTTTCAACGGGAAAATTCGTGGAAATTCTCACCGACTACGTGTTTTGTCTTCAATCGGTGATGCAGGACTGCTTCGAACACCTGAAAAGTGTGTCACATTGACGAGCACGTAGAGGATTACCCGGAAACTTTTATCGACAACGGCACGTCGTTTTGACCGTTCGCGGCAGGTTTATTTCTCGAAAACAAGCAGCCGAGACTTAATGGGTCTTTACATTTTTATGAAGTATCGGGGAATTCACTAATGAACAGAGACGATAAGCTGATACAGATCGCGGCCGAATTCGGATTCGATCCGGACGAGGAAATCAGGATCGGCGGAAAGTACACGCCTGTTCTCGTCGATGGGCGCACGGCCTACATTGCCGGCCAGATTCCGCGGATCGGCGAAGCGGTGCATTTCGTGGGCGTGGTGGGGGAATCCGTTTCGCTCGACGAAGGCCGTCGGGCCGCCGCCGTATCGGCGCTGCGTGCGCTCTCGCTGATCAGAAAGCACTGTGGCACGCTCGACGCGATAGCGACGGTGCCACGCATCACCGTGTATGTGCGAAGCGCGCCCGGCTTCACGATGCAAAGTGAAATTGCCGACGGCGCATCGGACATTTTGTACGCGGTGCTTGGGGACGCCGGTATTCATACGCGTACGTCGGTCGGCGTGCTGCAATTGCCCAAGGGCGCATCGGTTGAAGCGGATTTCATTTTCGGGCTGAAGCACGGCGATACCGGTAATTGACTTCCGTGGGCGGCATGTCGCGGATGCGTAGTTCCGCGAAGCACTCGGGAAACCGATGCATTGGCATTGGCGGCGGAGCCCCGCGATGCCGAAAAAAGAAATTGCCGCCGAGGGAATTCGAAGCGCCGCTCGGCGAAAAGGATCTCGCAAAGCTTCAGGTGCTGTTCGATACCTGCGACATGAATGCGCGCGTCGGATTGGGCAGGTGGGCCGCGCTGACGTTCGACCCGTGTCGAGGCGATCTCGCGTGCTGGCTCATCGAGCAGAGCGCGTACGTTACCGTGGCCGACGCATGCGGCACACGGCGCTGCTTGTTCGCATCCGTAGTCGTTGCGCATGGGGCGGTGCACTGCGCCCGGGCACGCAGTCGATCCTCGCCTCCGGTCTGCCCGGCGGCGGTGCGCCAGCTGCGCGCCTTTCAAGTCGTCAGCCGATCGCGAATTTGTCACCGGCCGGCAACCGCATGTCTGCCGGACTATTCCCGACTCCCCGCAATTACCGGAAACCACCTCCCCACCAATATCAACCGGCATCCCCATTTTGGGAGATGCCATTGCCCGACGATAAGCCTACGATTGACCGCAGGGCATCGGGGCCGGATGTCATCAGAACAAATGGACGGGCCCGCCATTCCGTGTCGAACTCAACCCATGCCCGCGAGGTTGACTGACACAGCTTCTGCGTACGATGACGTTCGACGTGTGCGGTGAGTCGTTTGCATCGCAACACGATGGCGCGTTGATGACGGAAGGCCTGCTGTCGTATTTCGGGGAATTTCAATCAATATGCTGGCACGAGACTATGCAGAACGAGAGCTCTCTCACATTCAGAGAATGGTCGCTCTCCTGGACAGCGAGGCATACGCCGACGATGTGTCGATGTCGGGCGCGGGGCGTGTGCGGCATCCGAGCTACTGGCGCGGGCGAATCGAGGAGCTGCTGTCGGCGCCCGACGTGCCGCGCCACGTCAGAAAGCTCAGCGAAGCGGTGCTCGCGAAGATCGACGCGATGGAAATGCGGTTCGCGACGATGAAGTAAGTACATCGTCGGATACGGCGCCGGCACGCGCGCCATCGAGCCATCGCGTCGTCGACCGGATGGCCGGTCGCTTATCCAGGTGATGCGGGCGCCATCACGTCAAGCAGGGCCGCACGGAACGCGGCCATCTCCGCGGCGGTGCCGATGGACACGCGAAGATACGCCGGCGGGCCCGACTCGCGAATCAGGACGCCGTGGCGCAGGAGTCCGCTCCAGATCCGGTGCCGGTCCGCAAACTCGCCGAACATCACGAAGTTGGCATCGGAATCGGCCACCGTGAGGCCCAGGCCACGCAGCCAGCCGACGGTCGAATCGCGCTCGGCCTTGATCGTCTCGACCTGCGACAACATCTCGTCACGCGCGACCAGCGCCGCGCAGGCCGCCGCCTGGGTGAAGGCGGACAGGTGATAGGGCAATCGAACCAGCTTCAGCGCTTCGACGATCGCAGGCGCGCACGCGCAATACCCGACGCGGCCGCCCGCGAACTTGAACGCCTTGCTCAACGTGCGGGTGACCACGAGCCGCGGATGGTTCGGCAACAGCGTCGCCGCGCTGGGGACGCCGTGACGCCGGAACTCCGCATAAGCTTCGTCGACGACCACCACGCCCGGCGCGACGTCGAGTATCGCGCGGATATCGTCGATCGGCAGCGCGGTTCCGGTCGGGTTGTTCGGCGACGTCAGTAGCACCACGCTCGGCTGGTGCGCGCGGATCCGGTCGAGCGCCTGATCCAGATCCAGCGCGAAATCCTCGGTGCGCGGCAACGTATGCAGGCGCGTGAACGTCGTGCGGCAGTATTCGTCATACATCGGATACGCGGGCGTAAAGACCAGCGCCGAGCGCCCCGGGCCGCCGAATGCCTGCAGAATCTGCTGGATCACTTCATTCGAGCCGTTGGCCGCCCAGACGCGCGATGCGTCGATCGTCACGCCGGTGTCGTGCGTCAGGTACGCACCCAGATGCGATCGCAGTTCGGCAAAGTCGCGATCGGGATAGCGGTTCGCCGCGCGCGCGGCGTCGGCCACCGCGGTCGCGATGCGCTCGACGAGCGCGGGCGACGGCGGATACGGATTCTCGTTGACGTTCAGGCACACCGGCACATCGAGCTGCGGCGCCCCGTACGCGTGCTGCAACTTGAGATCCTCGCGAAGCGGTAAATCCGACAGGGCAACGGCTTTCCAGGGTGGTTGCATTGAAAACACTCCGTACGGTATCGATTGATCGGCGCAGCAGGTTTTTAAGGCGGCAGAAAACAAAAAAGGCGCCGGAGGCGCCTTGGTTGTCGTCTTGATCGGGCATTTACCCGATGCAATTGCTAGATGCGAAACGAGCCACGGCGCAACGAAGGGCGTCCGTGGTGATGGTGCAGCGAGGTCGTGGTGTTTCGAATCGTCATGCGCCGCATCATGGCATACCCTGATCCGGATGAAAAGCAGGCGGCACCGCGCGCCCGATGCAATGGCATGGGGAATGCCGGAAAAACGGCGATTAAGTCTGACGATAAACGGTAACAAACGTGGTATTTCGATCAAACGCGAACGAGTGATTCAAACGTTGGCGCCGATTGACTAAGATGCGCAGAAGAAAGACGTTCGACAAAAACGCACGGCGCGGGGTGGCCAGATGCCAATGAACGGATTGATTCCATCGGCATGGATCGATGACGTCTACGCTGCGGCACTGGGCGATCAACGATGGGAAACGGTGCTGGACGGGCTGCGCTCGTGGGTCGGCGTGCGCATGGTCACGCTGCTGTCTTTCGACGACGCGGCGAGGGTGCCGGCGATCGAGCAGGCAGCGGGCGACGACGCGTCATGGGTCGCCGCGTGTTACCACACCTATAACACCGAGTTCTATCGGTACGACCCGGTCGTGCCGGTCGCCGGCAACTGGCCGGCGGGCCGCTGGTTCGAGGACGTCAAGCACCTGCCTGCGCAGCAGCGCGCGCACAGCGCGTTCTATCAGGAATTCCTTCACCCTTACGGGCTAGGCAGCATCTCGGGCCTGTACATCCATCGCAACGAAGGTTCCGGTGCATTCCTCAGCGTCCAGAGCGGCCCCGAATCGCAAGGCCTTTCCGACGATCAGCGCCGTGCGATCGAAAGCATGGGAACGCACATCAGCCGCGCGCTGCAGATCCAGGCGCGGATCGGCGAGCTCGAGGCGCGCGTGGCCGCCGCCGAATCGGCGCTCGACGCGATTCCGGTGCCGGTGTTCCTGCTCGGCGCGCAGCGCGAACTGCGCTATACAAATCACGCGGCCGATCAACTGATCGCGGCGGAGCCGGCGCTGCGGGTCGTGAACGGGCGATTCGCGCCGGAAGGCTGCATCGACGATGCGCACTGGAGGC
>NZ_CAJNKE010000053.1 GCF_905232215.1 Burkholderia sp. LMG 13014 | reverse complement strand
GCGGACGCGATGCAGTCGGCCGGCTGCTTTCCGGACGACGTCGTCCAGCCGATCGCCGTCGCCGAGGAGACCGGTGCGCTCGACACGATGCTCGCCGACATCGCCGCGCTGTGCGAACGCCAGCTCGACGCGCGTCTCGATGCACTCGCCGCGCTCGGTGAACCGCTGATCGTGATCGTGCTGGGCGCACTCGTCGGCGGTCTCGTGATCGCGATGTACCTGCCCATCCTTCAGCTCGGCAACGTGGTGTAGCATCGCAACCGATTCTGTCGCCTTTTAGTCCGAACCTTGAGCCTCATGACGCCAGCGCCCCTGTCCGCCGTTACCGATTCGCCCGAGAGCACGCTGCTCGCGCTGGCGATGCTGCCGCCCGCGCTGCAGTATGCGTTCGCGGTCGTCATCGGCCTTTGCATCGGCAGCTTCCTGAACGTGGTCGTGCACCGGCTGCCCGTGATGATGCAGCGCGCGTGGCAAGCCGAGATCGATGAAGCGACCGGCAACGCGAGCGCCCCGCCCGACGACGGCTACCCGCCGCGCTACGATCTGTGGCGCCCGCGCAGCGCGTGCCCGCATTGCGGCCACGTGCTGCGCGCATGGGAAAACATCCCGCTCGTCAGCTACCTGATACTGCGCGGGCGCTGCCGGCGCTGCGGCCACGCGATCGGCATCCGTTACCCGCTCGTCGAACTTGCTTGTGCACTACTCGCCGCCGGCTCGCTCGCGACATTCGGCCCGACCGTCGCCGCGCTTGCCGCGTTCGCGCTATGCGCCGCGCTGCTCGCGATGAGCGCGATCGATATCCGGACCGGCTACCTCCCCGACTCGATGACGCTGCCGCTCCTCTGGGCCGGGCTCGTGCTGAACCTCGGCGGCACGTTCACGTCGCTGCGCTCGGCCGTGATCGGGGCCATGGCCGGCTACCTGTTCCTGTGGTCGATCTACTGGCTGTTCAAATGGCTGCGCGGCATCGAGGGCATCGGGTTCGGCGACCTGAAGCTGCTCGCCGCGCTCGGCGCATGGATGGGCTGGGCCGCACTGCCGCAGGTCGTGCTGTTCGCCGCGGTGACGGGTGCGATCGTCGGACTCATAGCGACCTGGCGCGGCCGCATGCGCTTCGAGGAGCCGATTCCGTTCGGCCCGTTCCTCGCGGCAGGCGGCGTCGCGACGCTGTTTTTCGGCACCCCTTTCTACTCGGCGCTCGGAGGCTGACATGTTCGCAATTGGACTCACCGGCGGCATCGGCAGCGGCAAGACGACCGTCGCCGATCTGTTCGGCGCCCGCGGCGCGTCGCTGGTCGATACCGATCTGATCGCCCATCGCATCACCGCACCGGGCGGCCTCGCGATGCCCGCGATCGAACAGGCATTCGGCCGCGGCTTCGTTGCCGCCGACGGCTCGCTCGACCGCGCGAAAATGCGCGCACTGATCTTCGGCGACGACGCCGCGCGCCGGTGCCTCGAAGCGATCACGCACCCGCTGATCCGCGCGGAGACCGATCGCGAAGCACGCGAGGCGCAGGGCCCGTACGTGATGTTCGTCGTGCCGCTGCTTGTCGAATCAGGCAACTGGAAGACGCGCAGCAATCGCGTGCTCGTCGTCGATTGCCCGGTCGAAACGCAGATCGCACGCGTGATGCGACGCAACGGCTTCACGCGCGAGCAGGTCGAAGCGATCATCGCGAAACAGGCAACGCGTGAGGCCCGTCTCGCGGCGGCCGACGATGTGATCGTCAACGACGCGACGACACCCGACGCGCTCGCCGCACAGGTCGATGCACTGCACCAACGTTATCTCGGGTTCGCGGCCGCCGCGCGCTGAACCGCGTGCGCAATCGTGATGGTGTACGAAATTGGCGCGTTGCTAGGGTAGAGAGTGAGCATTAGAATGTCCTGCATTGTTTCAATTCCTACCCAAGAGGCGAGCGCGCTTGATTCTTTACGAGTATCCGTTCAACGAGCGAATTCGCACGCTGTTGCGCCTCGAAGATCTCTTCGAGCGCTTCGCGTTCTTTTTGGCTCAGGAGGACCCGCGTGAACACCACGTCGCGCTGACGACGCTGTTCGAAATCGCCGAGGTAACGGGCCGCGCGGATCTGAAATCGGATCTGATGAAGGAGCTCGAACGTCAGCGCCAGACGCTCGCCCCCTTTCGCGGCAATCCGGGCATCGAGCAGAACGCGCTCGAAGCCGTGCTCGGCGAAATCGAGCAGACGCTCGCGAATCTCGCGCAGATGCAGGGCAAGACCGGGCAGCACCTCGTCGACAACGAGTGGCTCGCCAGCATCCGCAGCCGTGCGGTGATTCCCGGCGGCACGTGCAAGTTCGACCTGCCGTCGTACTATGCATGGCAGCAATGGCCCGCCGAACAGCGGCGCCAGGACATCGCGAAATGGATCCTGCCGATGCTGCCGCTGCGCGACGCGGTGACGATCGTGCTGCGGCTCGCGCGCGAATCGGGCCAGGCGTCGAAGGTCATGGCGATGCAGGGCAGCTATCAGCAGATGCTGTCCGGCCGCACCTACCAGTTGATGCAGGTGCGCGTAGCGCCGGAGCTGCGCGTCATTCCCGAAGCGAGCGCCAACAAATACATGCTGTGGGTACGGTTCACCATGCAGGACGGCGATGTGCGGCCGCGCGCGGTGGACATCGACGTGCCGTTCCATCTGACACTGTGCAATCTGTAACGGCCGCGTGCCGGATCGCTTTCGTATGACTACCGTTGTGAAATGCCCGTCGTGCGGCGCCGAAGTGCGCTGGACACCCGAAAATCAGTTCCGCCCGTTCTGCTCGGCCCGCTGCAAGCAGCTCGACCTCGGCGCATGGGCCGCGGAAAAGTACCGGATCGGTGGATCCTCCGACACGAGGGCCCCTCGTCGGAAGAGGACGGCACGGACGGCCGCCGCGACAGCTGAGCGGTGCGTGGCACCGCCCGCCAGTGATATGGCCCGCCTTTCCGGCAGGCTATCTTGGCGTCAGTTCGACGCAGCTTCCTTCTCGAGCAGTTCGAGCACCGGCAGCGCGGCCGGCAGCAACGGCGCGACCTCGACCGGCAGTTGTTGCCATACGAACGCCTGCCCTTCCTTGCTGTGCGGCTCGCCCGTCCAGCCCGTCACCTTGCAGAAATAAAGCCGCACGTACGCATGCGGATAGTCGTGCTCGAGCGTGTGCCAGCGGTGGCTCGCCGTGACTTCGATGCCGAGTTCCTCGTGCAGTTCGCGCGCCAGCGCGTCCTCGACGCTTTCACCGGCCTCCAGCTTGCCGCCCGGAAACTCCCAGTAACCTTCATACGGCTTGCCCTGCAGCCGCTGAGCGAGCAGGTAGCGGCCATCCGGCTGCACCATCACGCCAACCGCGACTTCCGTCACCTTGCGGCCATCGGGCGCGCGCACGGCGCCTTGTGCGAGATCCGCGCTCATGCCTGCTCCTTGCGGCCCGACCAGTCACGCGCAAACTGCCACGCGACGCGCCCCGAGCGCGAACCGCGCTCGAGCGCCCACACGAGCGCGTCGCCGCGTGCGGACTCGATCTCCGCATCCGGGCAGCCGAAATGACGCAGCCAGTGCCCGACGATGTCGAGGTAATCGTCCTGCTTGAACGGATAGAAGCTGACCCACAGGCCGAAGCGCTCCGACAGCGAGATCTTCTCCTCGACGACTTCGCCGGGGTGAATCTCGCCATCCGGGAGATGCTTGTACGTCTCGTTGTCGCTCATGTACTCGGGCAGCAGATGGCGGCGGTTCGACGTCGCGTAGATCAGCACGTTGTCCGACTGCGCGGCGATCGAGCCGTCGAGCGCGACCTTCAGCGCCTTGTAGCCCGACTCGCCTTCCTCGAACGACAGGTCGTCGCAGAACACGATGAAGCGCTCGGGACGCTGCGCGATCAGGTCGACGATGTCGCCGAGATCGTGCAGGTCGTCCTTGTCGACTTCGATCAGGCGCAGGCCGTCGTTCGCATACGCGTTCAGGCACGCCTTGATCAGCGACGACTTGCCGGTACCGCGCGCGCCGGTCAGCAGCACGTTGTTGGCCGGCTTCTGCTGCACGAACTGCCGCGTGTTCTGTTCGATCAGCCCTTTCTGGCGATCGATGTTGTGCAGGTCGTCGAGCGTGATCGACGACACGGCCGGCACCGGCTGCAGATAGCCGCGCCCCTGGCGCTTGCGCCAGCGGAACGCGTGCGCAGCATTCCAGTCGACCGCCGCCGGTGCGGGCGGCAGCATCCCCTCGAGACGGCCGAGCAGCGCTTCGGCGCGCGTCAGAAACTGTTCAAGCTTGTCCATGTCGTTCGAACGCCCCCGATCAGGAGCGGTAATCCGCGTTGATGCTCACGTAGTCGTGCGACAGGTCGCACGTCCAGATGGTGGCCTGCGCGTCGCCGCGGCCGAGCAGCACGCGGATCGTGATTTCGCTCTGCTTCATCACGCGCTGGCCGTCCTCTTCCTGGTAGGCCGGGTTGCGGCCGCCCGCCTTCGCGACGAGCACGTCGTCGAGATAGAGGTCGATCTTGTCGACGTCGAGATCCGCGACGCCCGCATAGCCGATCGCCGCGAGAATCCGGCCGAGGTTGGGGTCGGATGCGTAGAAAGCCGTCTTCACGAGCGGCGAATGGCCGATCGCGTAAGCGATCTGGCGGCATTCCGCGACGTTCTTGCCGCCTTCGACCTGCACCGTCATGAATTTCGTCGCGCCTTCGCCATCGCGCACGATCAGTTGCGACAGCACCTGCGCGACTTCCGTCACCGCATCGCGCAGCGCCGCATAAGCCGGCGAATCGGTCGACGTGATCGCCGGCAGCGTGCTCTTGCCCGACGCGATCAGGATGAACGAGTCGTTCGTCGACGTATCGCCGTCGATCGTGATGCAGTTGAACGAGCGGTCGGCCACTTCCTTCACGAGCGTGTCGAGTACCGGCTGCGCGACGTTCGCGTCGAATGCGAGGAAGCCGAGCATCGTTGCCATGTTCGGCTTGATCATGCCCGCACCCTTGCTGATGCCCGTCAGCGTGACCGTGTGGCCGTCGATGGTCACCTGCCGCGACGTGGCCTTCGGCAGCGTGTCGGTCGTCATGATCGCCTGCGCGGCGTCGAACCAGTTCGCGGCCTTGCGATTCTCGAGCGCGGCCGGCAACCCTGCCTTCAGGCGATCGATCGGCAGCGGCTCGAGGATCACGCCGGTCGAGAACGGCAGCACCTGCGCCGGCTCGATGCCCGCGAGGCGCGCGAGTTCCGTGCAGGTTTCACGCGCGTTCACGAGGCCCGGCTCGCCGGTGCCCGCGTTCGCATTGCCCGTGTTCACGACGAGCGCGCGAATGCCCGCGCCGCCCGCGCGCACCTTCGCCAGATGCTCGCGGCAGACGGTGACCGGCGCGGCGCAGAAACGGTTTTCGGTGAACACGCCCGCGACCGTCGCGCCTTCGTCGACGGAGATGACCAGCACGTCCTTGCGATTCGGCTTGCGGATGTTCGCTTCCGCCCAGCCGAGCGTGACGCCGGCGACGGGATGCAGTTGGGCGGGATCGATCGACGGAAAATTGACAGCCATGGGGCACACCTGCCGGATGGAAAATGCCGGCATGCGCCGGCATCGATTGGAAGAACCGGCGGCCGCACGCGCGGGCCGCCGCAACTCACATCACTCACTCGAAGCTGCGAACGAAGCGGCACGCGTGACGCGCGCCGCCGTCGATCATGACAGCTTCCCGTGACATTGCTTGTACTTCTTGCCGCTGCCGCACGGGCACGGATCGTTGCGGCCGACTTTCGGCATTTCGCCGCCGGGGCCGCTGTGCGTCATCGCGCTGCCGACCATGTCGGCCGTCGCTGTGGCCGCCGCGGCAGCCGCGACGTTCGCCACCGGCGCACCGGCTTCCGCGTAATCGGCGTGCTGGTACTCGACGTTCTCGAGATGACCGCCACGCTCCTCGATCTGCTCGGCGGCTTGCTCGAGCTGCTCCGGCGACTGGATCTGCACGTTCATCACGACGCGCGTGACTTCCTGCTTGATCGCCTCGAGCATCGCGGCGAACAGCTCGAACGCTTCGCGCTTGTATTCCTGCTTCGGATTCTTCTGCGCATAGCCGCGCAGGTGGATACCCTGGCGCAGGTGGTCGAGCGCCGCGAGGTGCTCGCGCCACAGGCGGTCGACCGTCTGCAGCATCACCGAGCGCTCGAACGCGCTGAACGATTCACGGCCGACCATCGCGACCTTCGCCTCGTACTGCTCGTCGGCGGCCGTCGTCACCGCGTCGAGGATCTCCTCGGCCGTGATCGACGACGACTCGTTCACCATTTCCTGGATCGCGAGGTCGAGCTGCCAGTCGTTGCGCAGCGCTTCCTCGAGCTCGGGCACGTCCCACTGCTCTTCGATGCTGCCTTCCGGCACGAACTGGCGGACGACTTCGGTAATCACGCCGTGGCGCATCGCGCTGATCGTCTCGGTGATGTCGTGCGCTTCGAGCAGCTCGTTGCGCTGCTGGTAGATCACCTTGCGCTGGTCGTTCGACACGTCGTCGTATTCGAGCAGCTGCTTGCGGATGTCGAAGTTGCGCGCTTCGACCTTGCGCTGCGCGGATTCGATCGAGCGCGTGACGATGCCGGCCTCGATCGCCTCGCCTTCCGGCATCTTCAGGCGATCCATGATCGAGCGCACGCGGTCGCCCGCGAAGATGCGCAGCAGCGGATCGTCGAGCGACAGGTAGAAGCGCGACGAGCCCGGATCGCCCTGGCGGCCCGCACGGCCGCGCAGCTGGTTGTCGATCCGGCGCGATTCGTGGCGCTCGGTGCCGATGATGTGCAGGCCGCCCGCGGCCTTCACCTGCTCGTGCAGCGTTTCCCACTCGTCGTGCAGCTGCTGGATGCGGCGCGCCTTCTCGTCGGCCGGGATCGCTTCGTCGGCCTCGATGAACGCGGCCTGCTTCTCGGCATTGCCGCCGAGCACGATGTCGGTACCGCGGCCGGCCATGTTGGTTGCGATCGTGACGCGCTTCGGACGGCCGGCTTCCGCGACGATCGCGGCTTCACGCTCGTGCTGCTTCGCGTTCAGCACCTCGTGCGGCAACCCGGCCTGCTTCAGCAGGTGCGACAGCAGCTCCGAGTTCTCGATCGACGTCGTGCCGACCAGCACCGGCTGACCGCGCTCGTAGCAGTCGCGAATGTCGCGGATCACCGCGTCATAGCGCTCCTTGGCCGTCTTGTAGATCTGGTCCTGCTTGTCGATCCGCTTCGGCGGACGGTTGGTCGGGATCACGACCGTCTCGAGACCGTAGATCTCGTTGAATTCGTACGCTTCGGTGTCGGCGGTACCGGTCATGCCAGCCAGCTTCGCGTACATCCGGAAATAGTTCTGGAACGTGATCGACGCGAGCGTCTGGTTCTCGCTCTGGATCTTCACGTGTTCCTTCGCCTCGACCGCCTGGTGCAGGCCGTCGGACCAGCGGCGGCCGGCCATCAGGCGGCCCGTGAATTCGTCGACGATGACCACTTCGCCGTTCTGCACGACGTAGTGCTGATCCTTGTGGAACAGCGTGTGTGCGCGCAGCGCCGCGTACACGTGGTGCATCAGCGTGATGTTCTGCGGCGCGTACAGGCTCTCGCCCTCGCCGATCAGGCCCCATTCGGCGAGCAGGCGCTCGGCCTTCTCGTGGCCCGATTCCGTCAGGAACACCTGGCGGGCCTTCTCGTCGAGCGTGTAGTCGCCCGGCTTCTCGACGCCCGTGCCGTCGGCCTTCTCTTCGCCGATCTGGCGCTCGAGCAGCGGCGGCAGTGCGTTCATCCGCACGTACAGCTCGGTGTGATCCTCGGCCTGACCCGAAATGATCAGCGGCGTGCGTGCCTCGTCGATCAGGATCGAGTCCACTTCGTCGACGACCGCGAAGTTCAGTGCCCGCTGCACACGCGCGTCGGTCTCGTAGACCATGTTGTCGCGCAGGTAGTCGAAGCCGAACTCGTTGTTCGTGCCGTACGTGATGTCCGCCGCGTAGGCCTGCTGCTTCTGGTCGTGCTCCATGCCGGACAGGTTGATGCCGACCGACAGACCGAGGAAGTTGTAGAGGCGCGCCATCCATTCGGCGTCGCGCTGCGCGAGGTAATCGTTGACGGTCACGACGTGCACGCCGCGGCCCGCCAGTGCGTTCAGGTACACGGGCAGCGTCGCGACGAGCGTCTTGCCCTCGCCGGTGCGCATTTCCGCGATCTTGCCGTAGTGGAGCACCATGCCGCCGATCATCTGCACGTCGAAGTGCCGCATCTTCAGCACGCGACGGCTGGCCTCGCGACAGACCGCGAACGCCTCGGGCAGCAGCTTGTCGAGCGACTCGCCGGCCGCGACCCGCTGGCGGAATTCGTCCGTCTTGCCGCGCAACTGGTCGTCCGTCAGCTTCTCGATCTGCGTTTCGAGCGCATTGATCGTCGTGACGGTCTTTTGGTATTGCTTGACGAGCCGCTGGTTGCGGCTGCCAAAAATTTTCTGGAGAAAACCGGTTGTCATCGGATCGGATCCTGCGTCGCAGCACCGGCGCCCGGCGCGTGTTGCGCGCCCCGACGCCCGAGCCTCGGCGGCTTAGCGAATTAGTGGACTCAAACGAGGAATTTTAGCACGCGGGAAAGCGTGCGCCCGTGTCTCGGCCAGACGGGCACTGCGCGCCGACGGCCGGGCCGGTGGGGCGAAAGCCGCCCGTGCCCGGGCGCGCGCGGGTACAATCGGCGTCAACGTCCGCGCGCGTGCGCGCCCGAAGAATGTCTCGATGAACCGATTTTCCAAGCGTTTCGGCCCGCTCGCCGCCTATCGCCCGCAACCCGTGTCGGAAGTGCTCGGACGCACTGACGCGTTTGCGGCGCTACGCGCTGGCGTCGAGCAAATCGCGTCGCTGCAGCGCGATCTCGCTGCACTCCTGCCCGACTACCTGGCAAACCACATCGAGCCCGGCTTCGTGAAGGACGGGACCCTGACCCTCTTTGCCGCGCACAACGCGCTGGCCGCGCGGCTGCGACAGGTCGAGCCGCGGCTGCTCGGCGATCTGCAAAAGCGCGGCTGGCCGGTCTCGACGCTGCGCGTGCGCGTGCGCCCGAAAGATGCGCCGGAGCCGCCGCACGTGAAGCAGGCGCGCATGACGTCGGTCGGCGCAGCCGCGTTGCGCGACCTGGCCGACCATCTCGAACCGTCGCCGCTGCAGGTCGCGCTCGCGCGGATGGCGGCCCGGCACGGCGCGAAGCCGCGCTGACCGCGCTTACGATACGCGCCGCCGGAAGCGCCAGCGCCCGGCCAATAAAAAAGCAGCCCGAAGGCTGCTTTTTTATTGCTTGCGCCGAACGCAGGTCAGGCGAACGCCGTCTGCATGTCGAATGCGAAGCCCTTCGGCGCCGCTTGCGGATCGTCGAACGTGACGATCTCGTACGCATCTTCGTTCGCGAGCAGCTCGCGCAGCAGCGCGTTGTTCAGCCCGTGGCCCGACTTGTACGCCGTGTACGATGCCAGCAGCGGATGGCCGATCACGTACAGGTCGCCGATCGCGTCGAGCATCTTGTGCTTCACGAACTCGTCGTCGTAGCGCAGCCCGTCGTTGTTCAGGATCCGGTACTCGTCGAGCACGATCGCGTTTTCCATACTGCCGCCGCGGGCGAGACCCATCTCGCGCAGCATCTCGGCCTCATGTGCGAAGCCGAACGTGCGTGCACGCGCGATCTCGCGCACATACGACGTATTCGCGAAATCGACCTCGAGTTCCTGACCGGTCTTGTCGACGGCCGGGTGACGGAAGTCGATCGAGAATTTCAGCTTGAAACCGAAGTACGGATCGAGACGTGCGAACTTGTCGCCGTCGCGGATTTCGACCGTCTTCTTCACCTTGACGAAGCGTTTCGGCGCGTTCTGCTCCTCGATCCCGGCGGACTGGATCAGGAACACGAAGGTCGCCGCGCTGCCGTCCATGATCGGGATTTCCTCGGCCGTCACGTCGACATAGAGGTTGTCGATGCCGAGGCCGGCACACGCCGACATCAGGTGCTCGACGGTCGACACGCGCACGCCATCCTTCTGCAGCACCGACGCGAGCCGCGTATCGCCGATCGACGTCGCCGCGGCGGGAATGTCGACAGGCGTGGGAAGGTCGACGCGGGAGAACACGATGCCCGTGCCCGGCGCGGCGGGACGGAGCGTCAGCTCGATCTTGCGGCCCGAGTGGACACCGATACCCACGGTCTTCACGATGGACTTGATGGTGCGCTGCTTCAGCATGATGTTCTTCGTCGTGATTGAAGATATCAATCAGGAGTTATATTCGATAGGGGAGATTATAGCGTAATTCCCTATTCAGCGTAGTTTGAAACTGCGTATCAATCTGTTTCGGCTGTTTACCCGCGCCGATACGGGACGGGCCGATGCCCGGAACGGAGGCGTTTCCGGTCATCAGCCCGTGTTACAACTGCCCTGAGGCCGGTGAGCAGCGTTGCCGGAAGGCAACGGCGCACCGCACGATCAGGACGTCAACGTCGCGAGAACACTCGCCGCATCGCTCACTTCGAATTTGCCCGGCGCCTCGACGGCCAGCGTCTTGACCACACCGCCGTCGATCACCATCGCGTAGCGCAGGGAACGAATTCCCATGCCACGCGCGGACAAATCCTGCGTCAGCCCCAGCGCATGAGTGAAAGCCGCGCTGCCGTCCGCCATCATGCGCACCTTGCCCGCGGTGTGCAGATCACGTCCCCATGCGCCCATCACGAATGCGTCGTTGACGGACACGCACCAGATCTCGTCGATACCCGCCGCGCGCAGTTGCTCGGCGTGTTCGACGTAGCCCGGCACATGCTGCGCGGAGCAGGTCGGCGTGAAAGCGCCCGGCAATCCGAAGATCACCACCCGCTTTCCCGCAACCTGGTCGCGCACGCTGTAGGCGTTCGGCCCCAGCGTGCACCCTTCGCGCGCGTCGTCGATGTACTCGAACAATTGCGCGTCGGGCAGCGCGTCGCCCACTTGAATCATGGCTGGTCCCTCATAGCGATACGGTTTTTCAGCGTGTTGCGGACAGCACGGCCCATCCCGCCCCGCTTGCGCGGAGAGGGCACGTTTCCCGGCCCGGCGTCGCAATCGACGCGGCCTGTCGTGGTCCGTAGCATCCGTCACGCCGGCGATACCGCGGCAGTTTCGCCGCGGCTTCGCCTGTGTTTGCGTCAGTCAGCCTGCTTGCGCAGGAAAGCCGGGATGTCGTACGTGTCGACACCCTTCTCCTGCAGCGCCTGCACGTGCGATGCCGCGGTTTCGCGCGAATTGCGCCACACCGCCGGCGTATCGAGCGCGCCGTAGTCGGCCGTGCTGACGTGATGCGTCGGGGCATAGCCGTGCGAAACCGCGCTGACCGGCTGGTTGTCCGTACCCGTACGCAGCAGCGTCATCGGTGCCGACTGCTGCTTCTTCGCTGCACGGCCCAGACCCGTCGCCACGACCGTCACGCGCAGGGCATCGCCCATCGCATCGTCGTACACCGCACCGAAGATCACCGTCGCATCTTCCGCCGCGTAGCTCTTGATCGTGTTCATCACTTCGCGCGTTTCCGACAGGCGCAGCGAACGGCTCGACGTGATGTTGACCAGCACGCCGCGCGCGCCCGACAGATCGACGCCTTCGAGCAGCGGGCTCGCCACGGCCTGTTCCGCCGCGAGGCGTGCGCGATCGACGCCGGCGACCGTCGCCGTGCCCATCATCGCCTTGCCCTGCTCGCCCATCACCGTCTTCACGTCTTCGAAGTCGACGTTCACGAGGCCATCGACATTGATGATTTCAGCAATGCCTGCAACCGCGTTGTTCAACACGTCGTCCGCGCACTGGAAGCACTTGTCCATCTCGGCGTCGTCGCCCATCACGTCGAACAGCTTGTCGTTCAGAACGACGATCAGCGAGTCGACGTGATCCTCCAGTTGCTGCGAGCCGGCTTCAGCGACGCGCATGCGCTTGCCGCCTTCGAATTCGAACGGCTTGCTGACGACACCTACCGTCAGGATGCCCATCTCCTTCGCGATCTGCGCGACCACCGGTGCCGCGCCCGTGCCCGTACCACCGCCCATGCCGGCCGTGATGAACACCATGTGCGCGCCGCGCAGTGCGTCGGCGATGCGCTCACGCGCTTCTTCCGCTGCCGCACGGCCCATTTCCGGCTTCGCGCCAGCGCCCAGACCCGTGTTGCCGAGCTGGATCACCGACGATGCGCGCGAACGCGACAGCGCCTGCGCATCCGTGTTCATCACGATGAAGTCGACGCCCTGCACGCCGCGGTTGATCATGTGCTGGACGGCATTGCCGCCAGCGCCGCCAACGCCGACCACCTTGATGATGGTGCCGTTGGTCTCGGTTTCCAGCATTTCGAATTCCATTGTTGCCTCCGTCAAGAGAAATACTGCTACTCGGCCGTTATTCGGCAGGAGATCGGGCAACCCCCTGTCGCGCGCCAGCCGCCGGCACCGGCGCGAATTTCAATTCAGTTCGGTTCGTCAGAAGTTGCTCAGGAACCATTCCTTCATCCGCGAGAACACCTGCCCCGCGTTGCCGGACTGCACGGCGACCTTGCGGCCGCGCATGCGCTGAGCACTGCCTTCGACGAGCAGCCCCATCGCCGTCGAATAGCGCGGATTGCGCACGACGTCGGAGAGGCCGCCTGCATACTCCGGCGCGCCGATGCGCACCGGTTTCAGGAAAATGTCTTCGCCGAGCTCGACCATGCCGGGCATCATCGACGCCCCGCCGGTAATGACCACGCCGGAGCTCAGCAGTTCTTCGTAACCGGATTCGCGCACGACCTGCTGCACGAGCGAGAACAGTTCCTCGACGCGCGGCTCGATCACGGCTGCGAGCGCCTGGCGCGACAGCGTGCGCGGGCCGCGTTCGCCAAGGCCCGGCACTTCCACCATTTCGTCCGGATCGGCGAGCGCCTGCTTGGCAATGCCATAGCCGACCTTGATGTCTTCCGCATCCGGCGTCGGCGTGCGCAGCGCCATCGCGATGTCGCTCGTGATCTGGTCGCCAGCGATCGGAATCACCGCGGTGTGACGGATCGCGCCTTCGGCGAAGATCGCGATGTCCGTCGTGCCGCCGCCGATGTCGACCAGCACCACGCCGAGATCCTTCTCGTCTTCCGTCAGCACGGCCAGCGACGAGGCGAGCGGCTGCAGGATCAGGTCGTTCACTTCGAGCCCGCAACGGCGCACGCACTTGACGATGTTCTGCGCGGCACTCACCGCGCCCGTCACGATGTGCACCTTCACTTCCAGCCGGATGCCGCTCATGCCGATCGGCTCGCGCACGTCTTCCTGGCCGTCGATGATGAATTCCTGCGTGAGGATGTGCAGCACCTGCTGGTCGGTCGGGATGTTGATCGCCTTCGCGGTCTCGATCACGCGCGCGACGTCGGTCTGCGTGACTTCCTTGTCCTTGATCGCAACCATCCCGCTCGAGTTGAAGCTGCGGATGTGGCTGCCCGCGATCCCCGTGAACACGTTGGTGATCTTGCAGTCCGCCATCAGCTCGGCTTCCTCGAGCGCGCGCTGGATCGACTGCACGGTGGCCTCGATGTTGACCACCACACCTTTCTTCAGACCCTTCGACTCGCTCTGGCCGAGACCGATCACCTCGTAGTGGCCTTCGCCCTTCAACTCGGCGACGATGGCCACCACCTTCGACGTGCCGATGTCGAGGGAAACCAGCAGATCCTTGTAGTCTTTGCTCATAAAGTGCTCTTGCGTGTGATCTCTCGTTACTTCTTGCGCTTGTCGGTATCGGTCAGGAACCGCATGCCTGCCGCGCGAATCGCGAATCCGTTCGGATAACGCAGGTCCGCGTACTCGATGTCGTTGCCCCAGCGCTCCGTGACGGCCGGCCATGCGGCGATCAGGCGCTGGCTCCGGTCATGCAGCGACTCGCTGTTGCGTTCCTTGCCCAGCTCGACCTGCATGCCGTTCGACAGCTTCACCGTCCACGCGTACCGCGCCGACAGCGTCACTTCTTCCGGCGCCGCCTTCAGCGGCGCAAACCATTTCCCGAAGTCGCGATACCGCGTGACGACTTCCTTCGCACTGCCCTCCGGGCCGTCGAACGCGGGCAGTTCCTGCTCCAGCTCGCCCTGGTTCGCGGTGAACAGCTCGCCGTCGACGCTCACGAGCTGGTCGCTGCCCCAGGTCCCGAGCGGTTTGTACTCCTCGAGCGTGACAGCCAGCGCATTCGGCCACACCCGGCGCACGCTCGCGTGGCGCACCCAGGGCATCTGCTCGAACGCAGCGCGCGCCGCATCGAGATCGACCGTGAAGAAATTGCCCTTCAGCCGGCCGACCACGCCCGCGCGCACCGTCGGTGAATTGATGTGCTCGGTGTCGCCGTCGATCCGGATTTCCCGCAGCGCGAACGTCGGGCGCTGGATCAGCCAGTAGCAACCGGCCGCCGCCAACACGAGCAGCAACAGCGCGTACAGCGCGCTGGCGGCAAGGTTGAGTTGGCGAACGTTGTTCCACATACGTCGTTCCGTTCCTGCGTCAGTCGTTGAGCGTGAGAGACAGCACCTTCACGACCAGCTCCGAATAGCTGATGCCGACCGCGCGCGCGGCCTTCGGCGGCAGCGAGTGGTCGGTCATGCCCGGCGCGGTGTTCACTTCCAGGAAGTACGCGTTGCCGTCGGCGTCGAGCATGAAATCCGCGCGACCCCAGTCGGTGCAGCCGAGCACGTCGAACGCACGGCGTGCGATGCGCTTGAGCTCCGCTTCCTTGTCAGCGGGCAGCCCGCACGGAATCAGGTATTGCGTGTCGTCGGCGATGTACTTCGCGTGGTAGTCGTAGAACTCGCCGGCCGGCACGATCTTGATCACCGGCAGGTCGAGATCGCCGGCGATGCAGGCGGTGTATTCGCCGCCGCCCTCGATGCTCTTCTCGACGATCACGATCGGGTCATGCTTCGCGGCTTCCGCGAGCGCAGCCGGCAGCGCGTCGGCCGTCTTCACCTTCAGCACCGCCACGCTCGAGCCCTCGCTCGCCGGCTTCACGAACAGCGGCAGGCCGAGCTTCGCGACGATGTCCGTCGCGCGCGCCGCGAGGTCGTCGCCGCGCAGCACCGTCTCGAACGGCGGCGTCGGCACGCCCGTCTGCTGCCACACGAGCTTCGTGCGGAACTTGTCGAGGCCGAGTGCCGACCCGAGCACGCCGCTGCCCGTGTAGCGAATGCCGTAGAAATCGAGCGCGCCCTGGATCTGACCGTTCTCGCCGTAGCCGCCATGCAGCGCGTTGAACGCGCGTACGAACCCTTCGTCCTTCAGCGCCGCCAGCGGGCGCTCGGCCGGGTCGAACGGGTGCGCGTCGATGCCCGCGTCGCGCAGGCCCTGCAGCACGAGCTTGCCCGACGTGAGCGACACCTCGCGCTCCGAGGACTCGCCGCCGAACAACACCGCCACCTTGCCGAAACGTTTCGGATCAATCCCGCTCATGTCATGCCTTCTGTTGAGTGTGCTGCGCGACCTTCGCCGGCACGCCGCCGATCGAACCCGCGCCCATCGTGATCACCACGTCGCCGTTCTGCGCGACCTTCGCCAATGCGTCCGGCACGTCGTCGACCGTCGCGACGAACACCGGGTCAACCTTCCCCACCGTGCGCAGCGCACGCGACAGCGCGTCGCCGCTGGCGGTCGAGATCGCCGCCTCGCCGGCCGCGTAGACTTCGGTCAGCACCAGCGCATCGACCGTCGACAGCACGTTGACGAAATCGTCGAAGCAGTCGCGCGTGCGCGTGTAGCGGTGCGGCTGGAACGCCAGCACGAGGCGGCGGCCCGGGAACGCACCGCGCGCGGCCGCGATCGTCGCGGCCATTTCGACCGGGTGATGGCCGTAGTCGTCGATCAGCGTGTACTGGCCGCCGTCCGCGGTCGGCACTTCGCCGTAGCGCTGGAAGCGCCGGCCGACGCCGTTGAATTCCGCCAGAGCCAGCTGGATCGCGTCGTCCGACACGCCGAGATCGGTCGCGATCGCGATCGCCGCGAGCGCGTTCTGCACGTTGTGCAGGCCCGGCATGTTCAGCACGACCGCGAGCGGCGCGCGCCCTTCGCGGATCACCGTGAAATGCATGCGGCCGTCGCGCGCATCGATGTCTTCCGCACGCACCTGCGCGTCCGGCGACAGCCCGTAGCGCACGACCGGCTTCGAGATGAACGGGATGATCTGCCGCACGTTCGGATCGTCGACGCACACGACCGCGCTGCCGTAGAACGGCAGGCGCTGCGTGAATTCGATGAACGCCTGCTTGAGCCGCGCGAAATCGTGGCCGTAGGTGTCCATGTGGTCGGCGTCGATGTTCGTGATGACTTCGATCACCGGATACAGGTTCAGGAACGACGCGTCCGATTCGTCGGCCTCGGCAACGATGAAATCGCCCGTGCCGAGCCGCGCGTTCGCGCCGGCGCTGATCAGCCGGCCGCCGATCACGAAGGTCGGATCGAGCCCGCCCGCCGCGAGCACGCTCGCGACGAGGCTCGTCGTCGTGGTCTTGCCGTGCGTGCCGGCGATCGCGATGCCCTGCTTCAGGCGCATCAGCTCGGCCAGCATCACCGCGCGCTGCACGATCGGCACGCGCTTCGCGCGCGCGGCCAGCACTTCCGGGTTGTCCGAACGCACGGCCGTCGACACGACGACCGCGTTCGCGCCCTCGATGTTCGCCGCGTCGTGGCCGATCGCGATCCGTGCGCCGAGCGCCTGGAGACGATCGGTCACCGCGTTGCGCGACAGGTCCGAGCCGCTGACCTCGTAGCCGAGATTGACGAGCACTTCGGCGATGCCGCTCATGCCCGCGCCGCCGATCCCGACGAAATGAATGTGTTTGACGATGTGTTTCATTGCAGTGTTTCCAGGTTCGCGCCAGCCGCCTTCGCGCACACGCGCGCGACTTCGTCGGTGGCCTCGGGCTTCGCCAGCGAGCGCGAACGTTCCGCCATGTCCGCGAGCGATGCCCGCGACTGGCCGCGCAGCCAGTCGGCGAGCAGTTCCGCCGACAGGTCGCGTTGTTGTACCAGCACGGCCGCGCCCGCATCGGCGAGGAACGCGGCGTTGGTCGTCTGGTGATCGTCGACCGCGTACGGGAACGGCACGAACAGCGCCGCCACGCCCACCGCCGCGATCTCCGACACCGTCATCGCGCCCGACCGGCAGATCACGAGATCCGCCGCCGCATACGCGGCCGCCATGTCGTCGATGAACGGCACGAGCCGCACGTCTTCGCCGGCCGCGAAACCGGCCGCTTCGTAATTCGCCTTCAGCGCGTCGATGTGCTTCGCGCCGGCCTGGTGCACGATGCGCGGGCGTTCACCCGGCGTCAGCATCGCCAGCGCCCGCGGCACGACTTCGTTCAGCGCGGCCGCCCCGAGGCTGCCGCCGACGACCAGCACGTTCAGCGGACCGCTGCGCGCGGCATAGCGTGCTTTGGGTGCTTCCGTGCGCGCAAGTTCCGCACGAATCGGGTTGCCCGTCCATTCCGCGTGCGGCAGCGCGCCGGGAAACGCGACGAGCACGCGTTTCGCGAATTTCGCAAGCACCTTGTTCGTCAGGCCCGCGATCGAATTCTGTTCATGCAGCACGAGCGGACGCCCGGACAGCGCGGTCATCACGCCCGCCGGGAACGTGATGTAGCCGCCCATCCCGAGCACGACGTCAGGCCGCACGCGCCGCAGCGCGGCAAGGCTCTGCCCGCAAGCGCGCAGCAGGTTGAACGGCAGCGTCAGCTTGGTCTTCAGACCCTTGCCGCGCAGCCCGCCGAACCGCACGTATTCCATCGGAATGCCGTGCTTCGGCACGAGCGTCGCTTCCATCCCGGTCGGATTGCCGAGCCACACGACGCGCCAGCCTGCCGCTTCCATCCGGTGCGCGACCGCGAGCCCCGGGAACACGTGGCCCCCGGTGCCGCCTGCCATCACCATCAGCGTGCGTTGCGACGCGGTCATACCTTCCCTCCGCGCATCAGCACCCGGTTTTCGTAGTCGACCCGCAGCAGCACTGCGAGCGCAACACAGTTCAGCAAAATGCCCGAGCCGCCGTAGCTCACGAGCGGCAACGTCAGGCCCTTGGTCGGCAGCAGCCCGAGGTTCACGCCCATGTTGATGAAGGTCTGCGCGCCGAACCAGATACCGATGCCCTTCGCGGTCAGGCCCGCGAACGTGCGATCGAGTGCGAGCGCCTGGCGGCCGATCTCGAACGCGCGGCGCACGATCCAGTAGAACAGCAGGATAACGACCAGCACGCCGACGAAACCGAGCTCCTCGCCGATCACCGCGAGGATGAAGTCGGTATGCGCTTCCGGCAGGTAGTTCAGCTTCTCGACGCTGCCGCCAAGGCCGACGCCGAACCACTCGCCGCGGCCGAACGCGATCAGCGAGTGCGTGAGCTGGTACGCCTTGCCCTGCGCATAGCGCTCGTCCCACGGATCGAGGTACGCGAAGATCCGCTCGCGACGCCACGGCGACAGCCACACCAGCATCGTGAAGGTACCGACCGCCGTCGCGACGAGGCCGCCGAACAGCTTGCCGTTCACGCCGCCGAGGAACAGCACGCCCATCGCGATCGCCGCGACCACCATGAACGCGCCCATGTCCGGCTCGAGCAGCAGCAGCGCACCGACCAGGCCGACCGCGAACGCCATCGGCAGGAAGCCCTTGGCGAAGCTCTGCATGTATTCCTGCTTGCGCACCGTGTAGTTCGCCGCGTAGATCGTCACCGCGAGCTTCATGATTTCCGACGGCTGCATGTTCGTGATGCCGAGCGGAATCCAGCGGCGCGCGCCGTTCACGCCCTTGCCGACGTGCGGGATCAGCACGATCACGAGGCCGACGAGCGCGATCAGGAAGAGATGCGGCGCGTATTTATCCCAGGTCGACACCGGCACGCGGAACGCGATCACCGCCGCGATGAACGCGACGACGAGCGAGATGCAGTGACGCATCAGGAACGCGTAATCGTGATACGACGCGTATTTCGGCGAATCGGGCATCGCGATCGACGCCGAATACACCATCACGACGCCGAGCCCGAGCAGCGCGATCGCGACCCACAGCAGCGAGTAGTCGAAGTCGAGCATCCGCGAACGGCTCGGGCGCACGCCGTTGACGACGCTCGCGAGGCCGCCCGTCGCAGCACGCGTGGCCGATGCGACGCGGCCGCCCGCGGCATTGCCGCCGGTGTCGCGGCGATCGTTGAAACGGGAGACGAGGCGATCGGACCAGCTCATGGCGTCGCTCCTTTGTCGATGGCGATTTCGTCGACCGCCGCGCGGAACACATCCGCGCGATGGGCGTAGTTCCTGAACATGTCGAGGCTCGCGCAGGCGGGCGACAGCAACACCGCATCGCCCGGTTCGGCGAGGTCGGCCGCCGCGTGCACCGCGCCTTCGAGCGTCGCGTGATCGGCGAGCGGCACGCCCGTTTCGGCGAGCGTGTCGCGGATCGCCGGTGCGTCACGGCCGATCAGCATCACCGCGCGGCACCAGCGCGCGACCGGCGCGACCAGCGGTGCGAAGTCCTGCCCCTTGCCGTCGCCGCCCGCGATCAGCACGATCTTCTGCGCAAGCCCGTCGAGCGCGGCAACCGTCGCGCCGACGTTCGTGCCCTTGCTGTCGTCGACGTAATCCACGTCGTCGATCGTCGCGATCACTTCGACGCGGTGCGCCTCGCCGCGGTATTCGCGCAGCGCGTGCAGCAGCGGCGCGGCCGGCAGGTCGATCGCGCGTGCGAGCGCGAATGCGGCCAGCGCGTTCGCCGCGTTGTGCAGCCCGCGGATGCGCAGCGCGTCTGCCGGCATCAGGCGCTTCTGCGCGATGTCCGGCGTATGCGCGGCGTCGCGCTTGCGCCGGCGGGTCGTCGTCGCGACTTCGTCCGGCGCGTCGCGATCGACGGCTTCGACCAGCCACGCGATGCCGTTGTCGCGCGACAGCCCGTAGTCGCCGTCCTGCACCGGTTCGTTCAGGCCGAACGTGACCGTGCGCGGCGCGTCGGCCGCGCCGGCTGCCGGCGCGAACTTCATCACGGCCGCATCGTCGCGGTTCAGCACGCGCGTCGTCGTCGCGCCGAAGATCCGGCCCTTTGCCCGCGCGTACGCGTCGAAGCTGCCGTGCCAGTCGAGGTGGTCCTGCGTGATGTTGAGGATCGCGGCCGCATCGGGCGCGAACGTGCATGCGGTCTCGAGCTGGAAGCTCGACAGTTCGAGCACCCACACGTCGGGCAGCGCGGTTTCGTCGATCGCACCGGCGAGCCGGTCGAGCATCGCGGGGCTGATGTTGCCCGCGACGGCGACCTTCTTGCCCGAGCGCTGGCACAGCAGGCCCGTGAGGCTCGTCGTCGTGGTCTTGCCGTTGGTGCCCGTGATCGCGAGCACCTTCGGCTGATAGCCGCTTGTGCCAAGCGCACGCAGCGCCTGTGCAAAGAATTCCAGTTCGCCCCACACCGCGATGCCCTGCTCGTTCGCGGCCGCGACCAGCGCCGCGAGTGCCGGCTCGAGCGGCGACAGCCCCGGGCTCAGCCCGACGAGCTCGATACCACCGTCGAGCAGCGCGGGCGTGAACGCGCCGCCGACGAATTCCGCATCGATGCCTTCGGCCTGCAGCGCGGCAAGGTTCGGCGGCGCCTCGCGGGTATCGGCAATACGCAGCCGGCACCCGTGCCTCGCGCACCATCGCGCGATCGCGAGACCCGATTCCCCGAGCCCCAGTACGAGCACCATCGGCCGTTGCCGATCTCCAAACATCTCGCCAGACATCCTTGTTACCTTTCCTTTACCGCAGCTTGAGGGTGGTCAAACCGAACAGGCACAGCATCAACGTGATGATCCAGAAACGCACGACCACCTGCGTTTCCTTCCAGCCGGACAATTCGAAATGGTGATGCAGCGGCGCCATCTTCAGCAGACGCCGCCCTTCGCCGTAGCGCTTTTTCGTGTACTTGAACCACGAAACCTGCAGCATCACCGACAACGTTTCCGCGACGAAGATGCCGCCCATGATGAACAGCACGATTTCCTGGCGCACGATCACCGCGACCGTGCCGAGCGCGCCGCCGAGCGCCAGCGCGCCGACGTCGCCCATGAACACCTGCGCGGGGTGCGTGTTGTACCAGAGGAACGCGAGCCCTGCCCCACCCATCGCGGAACAGAAAATCAGCAATTCGCCCGCGCCCGGAATGTGCGGGAACAGCAGGTATTTTGAATAGACCGCGCTGCCCATCACGTACGCGAACACACCCAGCGACGCGCCGACCAGCACGACCGGCATGATCACGAGGCCGTCGAGGCCGTCGGTCAGGTTCACCGCGTTGCTCGCGCCGACGATCACGAAGTAGGTCAGCACGATGAAGCCCCATACGCCGAGCGGATAGCTGATCGACTTCAGGAACGGCAGCATCAGGTCGGCACGCGCCGGCAGCCCCATCGACAGGCCGCTCCGCACCCATGCCATGAACAGGTCGAACACGCGCACGTTGTTCGCCTCGGACACGCTGAACGCGAGGTAGACCGCCGCGAACAGCCCGATCACCGATTGCCAGAAATACTTCTCGCGCGACGACATCCCGCGCGGGTCCTTGTGGACGACCTTGCGGTAATCATCGACCCAGCCGATCACGCCGAAACCGAACGTGACGAGCATCACGATCCAGATGAAACGGTTCGTCAGGTCGCCCCACAGCAGCGTCGCGACCGCGATGCCGATCAGGATCAGCACGCCGCCCATCGTCGGTGTGCCGGACTTGACGAGGTGCGTCTGCGGGCCGTCCTTGCGCACGGCCTGGCCGACCTTCATTTGCGTCAGCTTGCGGATCACCCACGGTCCGCACACGAGCCCGATCCCGAGCGCGGTGATGGTGGCCATCACCGCACGGAACGTGAGGTACGTGAACAAGCGCAAAAAGCTTGCGTCTCCTTGCAGCCATTGCGCCAGCGCCAGCAGCATGCTTCCTTCCTTCTACTCAGTGTGCAGCGGGCGCCGTGCCCGCCGCGGGTTGGTTCGTCAGCGCGTCGACCACGCGCTCCATCTTCATGTACCGCGAGCCCTTCACGAGCAGCGTCGCCTGCGCGCCGTAGCCCGCTGCGAGCAGTGCTTCAACCAGCGCGCCGACGTCGCCGAAATGGCGGGCCGTGTCGCCGTATGCCGTGCAAGCATCGCGCGACGCATCGCCGAGTGCGAACAGCGCATCGATCCCGCGCTCGCGCGCGTAGGCACCGACCTCGCGATGGAAAGCCGGCCCTTCGTCGCCGACCTCGCCCATGTCGCCGATCACCAGCACGCGCGGCGCCGGTTGCGCGGCGAGCACGTCGATCGCGGCACGCATCGAATCGGGATTCGCGTTGTACGTATCGTCGACGACCGTTGCACCCGCGAGGCTGCCTGCGATCGCCTGCTTCACCTGCAGCCGGCCCTTGACCGGCTCGAACGATTCGAGGCCCTGCTTGATCGCCGACAGCGCAACGCCGGCGCCCAG
>NZ_CAJNKE010000052.1 GCF_905232215.1 Burkholderia sp. LMG 13014 | reverse complement strand
CGCGTGCAGGACTGGATGCGCGAACACTCGCTCGTCATGCAGCCGGCCTTGACCGCGCTCGTCGTCGTACAGGCCGTCGCGATCGTGCAACTGATGCGCGGCACCGAGCAGGACACAGTGCCGGACACTGTCGTGCGGGGTACGACAGGCCAATGCACCGACGTGTGGGTCACCTTCCGGGACGGCGTCACCGAACAGGCGATTCGCCAGTGGCTGACGCTCTACGGCAGCAGCATCGTTGCAGGCCCCGACGGCTCAGGCCGATACCGTATCGCTTCCACCGATGCGGACGCGCGCACGGCGCTGCTGGGAAGCAGCGAAGCCGCACGACTCGCCGCACAGATCGACCGGCCGCAGGGGTGCGCAAAGTAATGTGTTGATGCGGTACGGGGGGCGGGAAAGCTGACGTCGTTGCGTTCAGACGCCACGATCCGGCACCGCGCGTTGCCCGCGACGCCAACAGCACGACGAGTGCCGACCGGCAGACCGGACAACCCGGCCCGCGCTTGCGCTGCGACACATCGGGCGCCTGCCTGCGCGAGCGCCCGAGTCGTGGCGGCAATCGGTCCTGCCGTCTGCGCGACGCGAGCGACGCGGCCTGCCCGCCGCTCACGTATCCGCTCGGATACGAACCCGCCAATTCTCCGCGATGCCATGACATCCGGCTCCCGATCGGGAACGGAACGATCTCCCCGTTTCTCGCACGACACATTCATTTCCGCTTCGGACGCGAGACCGGATTGACCCGGCTGCCACGCGCGCGATATATATTTCAACGACGGGGCGACGGGCAAAGCGAACCTCACGCGCCCCCACATCGTGACCGGAAGCGTCCATGGCGCGCGAAGTGCGAATCCGAGGCTGCCGAGACCCGGCTGTACGTCGAAAGCTTTTGGACAGCTAACCGAATGGATCGGGAAAGACGCAGGCAAGCAAACCCAACATGAAGGCCAATCAATCGTCAGACCGATTGATCCAATCGTCGAGGCAACAGGGGATGTCAGATGTCTTCACGTACGGCATTCAGGACGGCGCTTGACGCAGTTCATCATCTACACGATCCGGTCCCGCCATGGGATGCCATCCTTGGCTCTGCCAAGGAGATCGTCGGTGCAGATGCGGCGACGCTCATCATGTTCAACGGCGAACAGGATCTGCTGCTGATGCATCAGTCGGGCGTCGATTCCGCCGTGGAACGTGAATATCGTGAAGCCTATTTTCAGCACGATGCCATTGCGCAGAAAGCGATCGCGAGCCCGCCCGGACGATGGTGGGACACCGCCACACTGCAGCGCGCCGACGACATGCGGATGCATCCGTTCTACGGCGACTTCATGTCGAGGCATCGCATCGGGCAAATCCTGGCCTATGTCGTACTCGGCGACGCCAACCGGCGAGCCGCGATCGGCTTCCAGCGCCAGACGGCCGGCGACCACGTGCTGGACACGCTGACGGCCGGGCGCATCGCGCAATACTTTCGGACCCTGAGCCGGACCATCGCGGAACGCGAACGACGGAGCGACAGCTACGTCGATACGCTCGATGTGATGCTGGCCGACATGGGGGAACGCGCACTCGTGACGTATCCGAGCGGCCGGCTGCAACGTTGCTCCGCTTCGGCGCGGGACATGTTGCGCACGAACGGGATGCTGACTGCCGACGGAGAAGCGCTGACGCATGACCGCCCGGACACGCTGGCGAGACTGCGAACGACCCTGCTCGACTGTGTCACGACCGGCGCGCATCGGTCGTTCGTCGCGCCGGTGACGTGGGGCAACGCGTTGCGCTTCGACATCGCGCCGACGAACGCGATTCATCGCTTCGCACCCGGCGAAAACACGATACTGATCCGCTTGCGACAAGTCAGTACGTTCAATGTCCCCACCCGCGACGAACTGGCATCGTTCTTCAATCTGACGCCCGCCGAAGCGGGCGTACTGGCTGGCCTGGTGGCGTGCATTTCCGCAGACGACTACGCAGCCATGACCGGCGTGGCCGCACGGACGGTGCGCAATCAGATTGCGTCGTTGATGCGCAAGATGAACTGCAGCCGTCAGTCGGAACTGGTTCGACTCGCGTCGATGCTCCGGTAGCGTGCCCCGCCACGCATCACGTTGCCCCCGGTGCGCTGGCGCTACTGCGGTACGTTTCATTCAGGTAAAACAGGATGCCTGATGAATTCCTGCTGCGTAGCTGTACGATCCGGTAAGCCGCATCCGACGCATTGTTGACGGCAAGAAAGCTGTTGTTGACGGTGCTGCCCTTGCATGTGCCGGTGCCGGACGCCGTCAGGGTCACCGACGTCGTGCCCGGCGCCACCCCGACCACCTGCTGGAAACCACACAGATTCTGATCCTGGCTCTGCACGTTGACTCCCGTGACGGTCAGCGGCGAATTCGATGGCGGCAGCGTGAAATCCACCGTCACCGCCGTCTGCGTGCCCGCCAACGCCCCGCTGCCCGACAGAAAGCTCGCGACGACATCGTTGCCGAGTACCGGGAAATAACCGGAATTGAACGCCGCCTGTGCGAGTGTCGCGTCCGCGAAGGCGTTCGGATTGGTGACCTTGTATGTCCCCAGCACACCGCCGCTCGCATTGTAGAGCGTGAACTGATAGTCCGCATTGGGCGGCAGCGTCGCGACGTTCAATCGGGTCTTGCTCCAGATTCCCGACACTGGCGGTGTGAAGGAGACGCCGCTTTGCGTTGCCCAGTCCCAGCGATACTCGTTGGTGTTGGTGCCCGTGGTGAAGGCGCCGGTTGGCGGCGAGGTTGGCTGTTTGACCGCAATCGCCAGCGCGTTGTCGCCGGCGACAGTCGATTTCGTCAACCACAGCCCGCTGCTGGGCAAACCGGGCCCACTCACGTTTGCGTAGCTGATGTTGGCCCCCGAGCCACTCAGGCTGCCGACGTTCAAGGTTGCGCCTGCATCGAAAAAGCTCACGTCCGGATTGCCTGTCGACACATCGGCGAAGCTATCGTTGAAATGCCGGTATGTCGCTCGGGTCGACACGGACAGGTTGTACGGCAGCTGATTTCCGATGACGTCCCAGGTGCCTGACGGGGTTTGCTGCACCGTGGTGTACAGCGTGTGCTGGCCAAGGCTGCCTTGAGCGGACGAAAGCGCGTAGGGAATACCGATCAACGCTGTGGTGCCGGCCTGATTGCTGGCCACGAGAAACGGCACCGAGCCACCTAGACCCAGGGCGGAAGACGCGAGGTCGGTGTTGTAGGCCGTGATGTTGGTAAAGCCGTTCTCCTTGTAATTTGCGTCAATGATGCCGGCACACGCGGACCCGCTGCCGCCTGCAACGAGACAGGGCTGCAGCGAGGCGGGCAGCGTGCCGAGATAGTTCTGCAACGAGACGAGATTGCTGATGGTGCCTGCGCTCACGGCTGGCACGATCGGTACGTTCGATGGCGTGGACGTGTCATTGAGCGTCAGGTAAGTGGCTTGTTGCGTCGACGCGGCGCTGTCGGTCGGCGTCTTGTAAGCGAGGTAGGTCGCCGCACCCTGCGGGATGATTCGCAGCAAATCGATCAGCGCGTCGGCTCCGGTGTGGTCCGCCGTGAATGCCGTGGCCACCGGATCGTAGGTTGCGGACAAGCCGACCGCAACGAGCAGATTCGCGAGGTAGGTATCGAGCGTGCTGGTCGCATTCGACACGCTTGCAGCGGTCACCGTATTGGCCAGCGTGACCGGCGCCCCGGACGTGACGAAATCCATCGGATTGCCGTCGGGCGTCAACAACGCGGCCAGTGCGGTGGTCAGCGTGGTGACGTTCGCAACGGCGGTCTGTCCGCCCGCTGGCAGTTGGGCGAGCACGGTCACGAGCGGGCTGACCTGACCGGACGGATCGGTCGCGACGAGCGCAATCGGTTGCGACAGTCCGGCGACGTTCAACGTATAGGCTCCGTTCGACCCGGCCTGGGTCGTTGCGGTCTTGCCGTTGACATCGGTCGCGGTGATCGTCGCGTTGGCCACCGGGTTGCCGCCGGCAACCGTGCCCGAGACCGCTGCGTTCTGGCTGCCCGACGGTGCACCACTGTCGCTGCCACCGCCACACCCTGCGAGCATCGCGACTGCAATTCCTGTTGCGACGACAATCGGTTTCGCCAGATTTCCGTGTCCCATGATCCACTCCATTCTTCGCAGTCGATTGATGCCGGACGAGGCTGAGCGGCACGCATGATGTCCGCGCCGATCAAACGAACGCAAAGTCTGGTCTCCGCGCTCCGTCAGTGAATTTATCGGCGAAGACGCGCAAGACGTACATGGTCAATCTTGACTATGCCGCGCGCGCTCGACGGCTCCCGGGCCGATTGCATGCGCGGCGGCATACGCGTGGCGGCACGGGCGACCATGCAGGCATGGCTGACGCCTCGACACGGGCGAACGAACAGGGGTTTGGAGTTTGCAATCGCCGACGCGCAGTCACTACAATACTTTCCGTGGCGGACCCGGTCCTTTCGTCAATTGACGTCCGCGATTCTTCGCAGGAGCACGAAAATGGCGCCTCGCAAGTGGGTCTCGCGCTTGGCATGGGTGGCTACAGCGTCTTTATCGCTGGCACTCGTTTCACCGCAAATCGTCCTGGCCGGCGACGAACCGACTGCGAACACCGGCCAGAACACACCGGAGCCACCGCCGAAGCTCTCCTGGGCAGATCGCATTCGTCAGGCAAAAGTGCGAAAGGGCGAACCGATCGTCCTGATCGTGCATTCGGCCAAGGACTGCGTCTATTGCCAGCGCTGGGAAGGTTCATTGGGCGGCAAAGGGGATTTCGAGTCGTGGGCCAAGACGCATCCCGACGTTCATCTGTTCATCGTGGAACGGGAGGCCATCGCCGCGCCCGAAACCATCGACAGCTATCCCCCCGTTGTCCAATGGCTGTTTGAGCGACGCCAGCGACTGGGCAACCTGTCGCCAGGCACACCCACCTTCGAAATATTCGTCAGGCGCAATATCGTCTGGAAGTCGTATGGCTTGCATTCGTGGGACCGCGACGCGTTTCCGGCATTGAAGGATCTGGACAGCCGCCGTGTATCGGCGGATGTCGAATAGATATCGTGGAAAAGATGTGAGCCTGTTTTGAAAGGTATGCTCTGCCTCATCAAAAATTTCGGATGGCGAATCAACCTCGCTCAATTGGAGTCGGTGGCTTCCGATAATGCACGTTGATAGTCGGGATCGTGGCGGTGCGCATCGTGTCAGCCTCCCTCATGCGCGTGTTGCCGGTTCGGGCAGCGTGATGCCCTTGCGCACGGCAGGCCGCTGTGCCACCCGCTCATGCCAGACGCTCATGTGCCGGTGCCGGCTGAAATCGAAGCCGATGATGCGGGCGATGTGCGTCCAGCCGAAATGCGCAATGTCGGCGATGGAATAGTCGTCCCCGGCCAGATACGGGTGCCGGGCCAGATGACTGTCGAGCACGGCGAACACGCCTTCCGTCAGGCGGCGGTAACGCTCGATGGCGGCGGGTAGCTTTTCCTCGGCGAACAGCTCGAAGTGCACCCGCTGCCCGATGATCGGGCCGACACTGGACGAGTGGAATTGCAGCCACTTGATCGCCTCCCAGCGTGCCGCCGGCTCCTGCGGCAGCAGCCGGCCGGTCTTCTCGGCCAGGTAGAGCAGGATGGCGGCCGACTCGAACAGCGTGATACCGGTGTCATCATCGGTGATGACCGGAATGCGGCCATGCGGGTTCAGGGCCAGGAAATCCGGCTGCCGGTGCTCGCCCGCTTCGATGCGGACATGATGCAGGCGGTAAGGCAGCGCCAGTTCTTCCAGGGCAATCGTTGCCTTGAAGCCATTGGGTGAGCTGTCGGTGTAAAGGTCGATCATCGCGTCACGCCCAAACGGGTGGCTTGCCCAGGCAGGATGGCTGCCGCGCAAACCAGGCCGACGAGAACCATGCAGGCGGAAACGAGGATGGCGTAGCTGAAACCTTGGGCCGCGCTGCCGCCACTGGCGAGGACGGCAATGCTCACGGCAACACCGACCGCAAGACCGACTGCCGAGCCGATTTCCTGGGTGGTGGTGAGCATTCCGCCCGCCAGGCCATGATCGGCAGAATCGACGCCTTCGATGCCGGCGACTGTCCAGGCAGGAAAAGCGACGCCATAGCCGATGCCGGCCAGCAACGTGCCAGGCAGAATGGACGTGCTCCACGAGGCATCCGCCGACAACGATGTGCCCAGCAATGCAAGACCGCCGATGAACAGCGCCATCCCGCCAAGGATGACGGGCTTGGTGCCCATTCTTGCGATCAGGACAGGCCCGACCCACGCGCTGGAGAGCGTGAAAGCGGTTGCCATCGGAAGCAGGCCCAGCCCGGTCTGTGTTGCGGTAAAACCCAGGACCTCCTGCATGTAGAGCGCGACCACCACGAACGTCGGCCCCAACGCGGTATTCGCCAGCAGGGAGACGAGGTTCGCCCCGCCCGTCGAGCGCCGCCAGAAAATCGGCAACGGCATCAATGGAGATGCGACCTTGCTTTCCACCTGCACGAAGGCAGCCAGCAGGCCCAGCGCCAGCAGAATCAGCCCGAAGGTCGCAGGGGATGCCAGGCCGAGGTGCTCGCTATTGGCAAAAGCGAAGACCAATGTTGCCGCGCCGCTGGCAACCAGCACCGCGCCCCATACATCCAGGCGGCCGGACGCGGTGTGGGCATCCGGCTTGCCAAGCGGCAGTACACCCGACAACGCGATGACCAGCACACCGACCGGCACGTTGATCCACAACACCCAGCGCCATCCCAGCACGTCCGTGATGATGCCGCCCAGGATCAGGCCCGCGACGAACCCACTGGCGGCCACCGCCGTCCAGGCGCCCAGCGCCCGGTTTCGTTGCCGAGGGTCGAGAAAGACCACCAGCAGCAACGAGAACGCCGCAGGCGAAAACATCGCGGCACCCAAGCCTTGCATGGCACGCGTGGTAATCAGCATCGCCGGGTCTTGTGCGAAGCCGCCCAGCAGCGAACCCGCCGTAAAGAGCGTCAGCCCGATCAGAAACATCCGCCGCCTGCCAAACATGTCGGCAGCGCGGCCGCCCAACAGCAGAAAGCCCGCGATGGCTACGCCATACGCATTGATGACCCATTGCAACCCGCCGGGCGTGAAACCCAGGCTTTGCTGGATTTGAGGCAGCGGGATCATGGTGATGGAAAAGTCGAGCAACGCAACGAACTGCGTCGTGCAAAGCAGGATCAGGCATAGCCGCCAATGCGGATGGGTCATGGTTGTCGTCCAGTCAATGTAGTTTTACTAAAGCAGCGCATCGTCCATAAACTTGTGCCATCATCGCCTTGGCTATGAGTTATCAGAAGCGATCATTTTTGCGTTCAGACTTTAGAAAATCTAAATCAAATGGCTGCATCACTCCCCCTGCAAGCGCTGCGCACCTTTGTTGAAGTCGGCCAGCGCGGCAGCATCAAGGCTGCTGCCGAAACGTTGCACGTCACATCCGGCGCGATCAGTCAGCAGATCCGCTTGCTGGAAGACCGGCTCGGGATGGCGCTGTTCACTCGGGAGCGGCAGGGGTTGCGTCTGACCGAAGCCGGGGCCAGCGTGCATCCGTCGTTGCTCGAAGCCTTTGCGCAAATCGACAAGGCCGTCGATAGGCTGGAAGCGATCAAAGGACGCCAGACCCTGACAGTCAGTACCGTCGCCACCTTTGCCGCATCGTGGCTCGTGCCGCGCCTGGGGCGCTTCAACGAGCGGCATCCGCAGATCGAAGTGCGGGTCGAGGCGACTTCGGCGCTGGCGGACATGCGCCGTGACCGGGTGGATGTGGCACTGCGGCATGGGCTGGGACACTACCCTGGCCTGGAAGTCACTCGCCTGATGGCTCCGGTGTTGGTGCCGGTGGCCTGCCCCGGCCTGGTGGCCGACAGTCATGCCGTCAAAGAACCGGGAGACTGCCTGAACTACCCGCTTCTGCACGATTGCGACCGGGCTGACTGGCCGCTGTGGTTCGCAGCGCACGGCGTGACCGACGATCCACGGGCGGAGCGCGGCACTGCGTTCGAGGACGACTACCTGCTGATCCGGGCGGCCGAGGCCGGTCAAGGACTGGCCCTGGTGCCGCAGGAATACGCACGCGAGGAAATCGCCGCAGGGCGTCTGGTGCAGGTGCTGGACAAGCCCTGGCCGGCACGTTTCGCCTATTACCTGGTCACGCTGCCGGGTGCGATGCAGCGCCCGGAAGTCAAAGCGTTCGCGGATTGGATCGCGGAAGAAGCGAAAGCATCGGCCTGAATCAAGTCCTTCGTTATCGGTTCTTCTTTGTCGTCGCCCCACCGCCGAACTGCCGAACTGCCGTATCGCCGCCGGATCCGGCAATGGCCAGGTTGTCTGCCGCGAATTGAATCTGCACCGCGCGCAGCGTCGCAAAGCGCGGTGTCAACGCCCGTGCGGCGCCATTGCAGCGCCGCCAGCCCCGATCACACGTTGCACCAGACCTGAACTCGAACGGGAAATCGCGCTATAAAGATAAGTATTCTTATCACAATAGCACGATCATATATCCAAACCTGCGTTTTCGCGAACGCCCCGCATGCAACGGGGCGTCCGTCTTTCAGCGCCCGATCGGCAGCCCCGTCGGCTCGATCCAGCCCAGCTTGTAAGCGATCAGCAGCGACAGGAACAGCGTGACCGACAGCCCGACGCGGGCCGCAAGCGACCATGCCATCCGCTTGGACTTGCCGCGATCGTGATTCATGAAATACAGCGCGAAGATCAGGCTCGCGATGATCATCGCGAATGCCACGGAAACCAGCAGAGTTTTCATTGGTGATGCCCTTGAAGATCGGAATCGGCCTGAATCAGTTCGGCCAGTTTTTGCCGCTCGTCGGCGAGGCCGCCAACGCCCGACGCCGGCCAGTCCAGCGCGACGCCATTGCCCAGCGAATCGCGCACGAGCGCCTGGTAGCGCCGGTCGTTGATCCGGTCGTGGTCCATCGTTTCCGAGATCTCGCGCCGGAATGGCAGCGGGAAACTCGCGTACGCGCGCGACAGCGCCGCATATTGTCTCGCATCGATCTCTTTCGACGATGGTATGACAGTCCAGATCACCACGGCCACGATGGCCGTGAACGGGATCGCCGTGTAGCGAAGAATGAACTTGATCGGGGTCATGAAACGGTGGACAGAAGTGATCGCGAAGGCGGGCGGCGCGGCCATCCGGCAGCGAAGCCGCCGTCAGGCCGCGCCGCATGACATTGTACTGAAAGCCCTATGCGGCTAACAGAGTATGATAATGTGATTATCATTTTCGTCACATAATTCGAGAGACCCGGCGCCCATGCGCAGGCGGCGTGCCCGCCCTGCCGCCCGGCGCCGGTCTTCATGTCCGTGCCCGCGATCCGCGGCGATTGAGCGAAGCCCTTATGCCAGCGCAGTACTTTCGAAACCTGACGGGAAAACACCGCAGCGCGACCGCGAACCGTCAGCTCGGGTTTTCGCTGGCGTTCGTCGCCGGCGCGGCCAATGCCGGCGGCTTCCTCGCGGTCAAGCAATACACGTCGCACATGAGTGGCATCGTGTCGGCGATCGCCGACCAGACGGCGCTCGGCGACGTGCGGCTCGCGCTGGCCGGCATCAGCTCGCTGGGGTCGTTCCTGGTCGGCGCCAGTTGCTCGGCGATCCTCGTCAACTGGGGCCGCCGCCGCGGCCTGCACAGCCAGTTCGTGCTGCCGCTGCTGGTCGAGGCCGCGCTGCTGCTCCTGTTCGGGCTGCTCGGCAGCCACCTCGCGCTGTGGGAAACCTTCTTCGTGCCGGTGACCGTGACGCTGCTGTGTTTCATCATGGGGCTGCAGAACGCGACGATCACGAAGCTGTCGGGTGCGGAGATCCGCACGACGCACATGACCGGCATCGTGACCGACCTCGGCATCGAGCTCGGGAAGCTGTTCTACTGGAACCGGTCGGCGGTCGACGTCGACGCGCATGCGGTCATCGCCAACCGCTCGAAACTGCGGATTCACGCGACGATGCTCGCGTCGTTCTTCATCGGCGGTCTGGCCGGCGCGATCGGCTTCAAGCATGTCGGCTACGTGTCGACCGTGCCGCTCGCCGCGGTGCTCGTCGCGCTCGCGATCGTGCCGGTGATCGACGACCTGCTCGCGCTGCTCCGCAGCAAGCGCTGATCGCGCATCAGGAGAGCGCTTTCGGCGGCGGCGCCGAAAGCGGATCGATTATAATTTGATTAACATACCGACCACCCTCGCCCCGCAATGGAAACGAAAACTGCCCGCCTGACCGTCCTGATCGACCCCGCGAAGAAGGAAGCCTTCGAGATGCTCTGCGCCGAGCAGGATCTCACGCCTTCGCAGGTCGTGCGGCAACTGATCCGCGAGTATCTCGACCGCCACGGCGTGACGTACAAGACCAAGAGCGCGCTCGGCAAGCGCGTGAAGTAAGCGCGGCCGCACCGGCCGCGCCCGCGGCGCCGGTTACGCGCCGATCTCCCATCGCTCGTGCGGCTGCGCGCGCTGCACCAGCCGCCGAGGCTCGACGCCCTCCCCGGCTTTCATGCGCCGCGCCGTGGCCGCCAACTTGAGCTCGCCAGCCTGGGCGCACGCAAGTGCGCGTTCGAGCAGGATGCGCAATGACGGCAACCGGTTGCCGCCCTTCCACGCAAACGCGATGAAGTTGTTGTCGTCGCCGCATGGCACCAGCGTATACGACGCACCGAACACTGATCGCAGGTGCTCGAGATGCTGCGGCAACGCCGGATCGTCGTCCATGAAGTTGATCGCCAGCACGCCGGTGTCGCTCAGGCGCTCGCGGCATGCAGCCAGGAATGCGGGGCCCGTGCACCGGCCCCGCAGGCCGTCGGCGACAAACGCATCGTGCAGGATCACGTCCGTCCTGACATCCGCCCGTTCCAGATGATCCGCGCCGTCGGCGCACACCACCTTGAACCGGCCATCATCAGCAGGAATCCTGAATACGTCTCGCAGCGCGATCACGTCCGGGTTGATCTCGACCGCGTCGATCGCCGCGCCGGGCAGGTGCCGGTAGCAGTACTTCGCCAGCGAACCGCCGCCGAGCCCGAGCATGCAGATGTGCGCGGGTTCGGGCTGCAGCAGCAGAAAGCCCATCATCACGCGCGTATAGCCGAGTTCAAGCCGCCCCGGATCCCGGAGCGACATGAAGCTCTGCGTGCCGAAATGGTCGAAGTGCAGCGAAAGCGCGTGCTGCGTTTCCAGCACGAATGGTCGGCCGTCGTTCAGCGGCGTCGCCAGGAATCTGACGAACGCGTCGTAGGAAATTCGTTCCTCGGCCATGTGCGGATAGTGAGTTGCAAGCGGTCGATCGGGACGTGCGCGCTCAGACTTTCTTCAGGTAGCAGGCCTTCAGCATGAAGCCGCCCATGTCGGTCTTGCAGTCGACCTCGTGATCGCCGCCGACGAGGCGGATGCTCTTGACCTTGGTACCCATCTTCAGCGTGATCGACGAGCCCTTCACGCGCAAGTCCTTGATCAGCACGACGGAATCGCCATCCGACAGCACGTTGCCGTTCGCGTCCTTGACGACGTCGCCCGCCGGTTCGTCGCCCGCTTCGGCGCCGGCACCGGCCGACCATTCATGGCCGCAGTCCGCGCATACGGTCAGCGTGCCGTCCGGGTAAGTGTTTTCCATCGCGCATTGCGGGCAGGCGGGGGCGGCGTTCATTGCAGCTTCCATTCGGGAGGAGTTGGGTCGTCGAAATAATGCCGGGCGCGCTCGCAGCGTCGCCCGAATGGCCAGAAGGCACGCGCCGACGGATCGGCGGGCCGCCGTCGGCGCACACGACATTATAATGCAATTCACATATCTTGCCCTCTGTATTATAATTCTCGCTTTCGGGCCGTTCGCCGGACTTGCGGCCCGTTTCACCGAGAATGCCGGCACATCCAAGCAGGATGACATACCCCGGCTGCGCTGCCGGTCGCCCTGAGTCGTACGGGACAGCGCGTTTCACGCGTGCCTGGCGCACTGCCGGCCCGGCGCCGCACACCGATTCCGACGTCCCGTCCAGAGGCTTTCCGACATCGTGGCAACCGTTGTGTACGTTGAAATCGGCCCCGCGTGGAACCGCAACCGCGGCTACGCCGCACGAGAAGCAGCCGTCGACGCGGCGCGCGGCTTCGCAAGCGACATCCTGCTGATCGCGAACGGAATCAGCAGCAACGCGAAAGACGGCGCCGCCATCGCGGCGCTGCAGGTGCACGGCGGCACGTCCGCGCAAGTGCTGGCCACCGGCCCCGACGAGGAGGCGGCACTGCAGGCGCTACTGCCCGTGCTGCAAGCGCGCTGACATCGCGCGCAACCCGATGTCATGGCATCCCGCCCAACCCGAATCCCCACTTCACGAGGAAGCGATGAGCGACAACTTCACGTCAAACACCCCGAACCTGTCGGCGTCCGCCATCTGGGCGCTCGAACGCCTCGCCGACGTCCGCTACGGGCGCGATGCGCCGGCACTCGGCTGGTCGATCGCGCGTGAGCTCGTCAGCGCAGGCTTCGTCAGCCATTCCGCACATGGCCGCTCCGGCGCGTCGATCACGGCCGAAGGGCGAACCTTCCTGAAGAGCCGCAAGTAGATCGCCAGCGGCGGTGAATCAGCTCGATCCTTTTGGAGCACCGTATTGGCAAATGTGCGTCTCATGAGGATCGTTCCGCGCTTGTAAAGTGGCGTCACCCCGAACGAACGGGCATCAGGCAGCGTTCCGATCAGGAAGCCAGTGATGCACCGCATCGTCGTCCTGGCATCGAATCCGCCGCCGGGGCAACCGCCGGCGTCTGCGTACAAGTCCGCAAGGTCGCCGGCAGCACCGCTCCCTTCCTGTTCGCCGCCGCCGCCGATGCGGCGGCGTCAATTCCGGCCGCTCGGCGCAGCGCCCGTCCGTGCAAGGGTTTTGCTATCATTCCGGCTCCCTGTCTTGCCGAAATGGACATGCCCGCTCGTAGAGTGCCGCCGTCGCTTGCCGTCGATCGCACGCCGTCGCTCGTCGAGGAACATCGCCGCCCGATCTGCCAGCGGGTGCGCGGACGGGACACAACCAGCGCGGCATCGACGTGCTGACGGCCTGGCCGTCTCAAGCTGCCTCCTTTCCGGAAATCACGATGCTGCCTGTCTCCTCCCCGCCCGTTCTCGACACGCCGCGCCTCATCCTCGAAGGCCATCCGCTCGGCGACTTCGATGCGCTCGCCACGATGTGGGCCGAGCCGAAGGTCGTCGAGCACATCTTCAACGGCGAGCCGTCCGCGACGCGTGACTCGTGGATGCGCATGCTCGCGTATCGCGGGCTGTGGCCGCTGCTCGGTTACGGCTACTGGGCGATTCGCGAGAAGGCGTCGGGCCGCTATGTCGGCGATCTCGGCTTCGCCGATTTTTACCGTCTCATCGAGCCGTCGATTCGCGGCGTGCCGGAAGCCGGCTGGGCACTCGCGACGTGGGCGCACGGCAAGGGCTACGCGACCGAGGCACTCGCGGCCGCGCTTGCGTGGCTCGACGGGCAGCAGCGGTTCGAGCGCAGCGTGTGCGTGATCGCGCCGACCAACGTCGCCTCGATCCGCGTGGCGGAGAAAGCCGGGTATGGCGAGCCGAAGCGGATCCGGTTCAACGACACCGACTCATTGCTGTTTTCGCGCGCGAGCCGGTAAGCGACGATCGCGCACCGGCCATCGCCAGCGCGCCGCATCGGCTTGCGGCGCCGGTGCTTGATCCCCGCTCACCGCGCGACCGGTTCGTAGAGACGGGTAAAGCGCCCGTTGTCCATCGGCCAGCAGTTGCCACGCTCATCCATCAATAGCCAGTCACCCGGTTTCACCGGACACCGGCCTTCCAGCGTGGCGACCGCCCGCCCCCTTCGCGGGGCGCCACCCGATCATGGTCGCCATCGACGCACCACCGTGTTGCATCGACATCACCGATGCGTTTTCTCAATCGCATACCGCCACCGAAACGCTGAGACGTGACAGGCACCTCCATCGACCCGTCCGCGTATTGAGCATGTGCATCGCCGCGGAGCCGCGAAACTCATGCGGGCCATGAACGGGATCGGGAGGCCACAGCCTCCGCCCCGGGCAACGGCGGCTGCGCCACGCACCGGGTTTCGTGCAACGCCTTCCGGCCATCGGTGACACGTGTTTGCAGCGCTTCCCGTGCTGCGGTGGAGATCCGGATATCGATCTCCCGCATTGCCCGGATCGCCGTGTGAGCCTCGTCCGGTTGATCGGGCGCGAGCGTCATCAAGAGCACCAAACGGGTTTCCGCAGCCCCGGACGGTCTCGCTCCAGTCGACGCGGACGACCGCGACTTCGATCACATTCCTGAGCACCTGGAGCCTGTGGATGACGTGCAACAGCAGAATTTCGCATTCCTATTCGTCGATCGGGCCGTCGACAGGAACACCGGAACACCCCTCGAAGGCCGCTGCGGCGTCAACGCCGATCCGCACGCATGCAATGGCGGCAGTCACGCACCGGGTGCGGGTCGCCGCGAGTACCGGTCGTCGCCGTTGTCTTCACCCGGTCTTTGACAGCGGGCCGGACACGCGTCTCGTCCTGTTCCTCATCAATTGAAGAACTGTAAGGAGCCTTGAAGGTAGATCGTGTAATATTTCGTAATGATCTGTCGAGTAATCTTTACCTGGCCTGAATCGAGTGGCGTAGCGGCGTCCGCACCAGCCGATTTCCGCCAACGTTTTTGCCCGAACGGCGCCGGGTCGGGGTTCTGTCCCGGCGACGCGCCGGATATCGCGCCGACGCATTTTGCCCGATCGTCGAGCCGTTCGTCGGCGTTTACTGCAAGGCGGCAAAGATTTCCGTTTCGACAGGTTCAGCGGACGATGCAGATATCGTCACATTCCTCTGGAATGTTACGCAGTATTATCCGCGTCGCTTCGGCTACCACGCGTTCGGACTGGGCCTAACCGCTCGCCACTTTTCCGTTTTGCCCCCTCGTTTAGCGATGCCCATCCGAATCCTGCTCGTTGAAGACGACGTTCAATTGTCCATACTGACCGCAGACTATCTGCGCAAGCATCAGTACGAAGTAGACACGCTGCTTGACGGCACCGATGCCGTGTCGACGATCGTCACGTGCCGCCCCGACCTGGTGCTGCTCGACATCAACCTGCCGGGCAAGGACGGCTTCGAAATCTGCCGCGAGGCACGCTTGCAGTACGACGGCATCGTCATCATGATGACGGCCCGCGACGAACTGTTTGACGAGCTGCTCGGCCTGGAATTCGGCGCGGACGACTTTCTCCATAAGCCGGTCGAGCCGCGCATTCTGCTCGCGCGGATCAAGGCCCACCTGCGGCGGCTACGCTTGCGGCCGGTTGACTGCGTGCCGGCCTCCCCGCAGCGATTCGAGTTCGGCAAGTTTTCGATCGACCGGGCGGATCGCAAGGTTCGCCTTCCTGACGGTAGCGCGCCGCGCCTGACGTCAACCGAATTCGACCTGCTGTGGGCCCTTGCCTGCCGCGCCGGCGAGGTGGTCAGCCGGGAAGACCTGACGGTGCTGTTGCGCGGCATCGAGTTCGACGGCTTCGATCGCTCGATCGACGGCCGGATCTCGAAGCTGCGCCGCAAGCTGCTCGATGACATCACGGAACCGAAGCGGATCAAGACGATCCGCAGCAAGGGCTATCAGTTCAGCAAGCACGCATGGGAATAGCGCGGCATACGGGTCGGCACGCTGCTTCGCGTGCGGCCTGTCGTGACACACGAGCGCACGCGTTGACCAGCCGCGCACTTGCCACTGCACGCGTGCAGCACCTGCAGCCGTTGCCGTTCGGGGTCGCGCACGTCGAGGCCGGCACGCAACCGGACACCGTCACGTGCCGTTCGTCTTCTCGCCGAGCGCGGTGACGGGCGTTTCCGGATCACGCGCAAGCCCTTGCGCGAACACCTTTAATCCTTCGAGCAACGGCGTCAGCGCGTCCCACAGCGCTTCGTCGTGCAGCAGCCGGTAGGCGCCACGCACGCCGGGTGCGACATGCGCATGCTGCGCCGGTTGCCATGCGCCAATGTGGTGCAGCGCGTCGGCGGCCGCGAATACGGCCTTGCCGAACTGCTCCGGCGGAATGCGCGACAGCGCCATCAAGAGCACCGCGAGATTCTGCATGCCGCTCTGCATGCCCGGCTTGTCGAGCGCATCGACGAACGTGTCGGCCAGCCGCGCGTTCGCGCTGACGACCTCGCTCGCCAAATGCAGGAATCCATGCCGGTGCAGGCTACCGAGCAGGTGTTCGAGCGCGTCGTGCGCACCGGGCTCCGCGTGCGGAGGGTTCGTGTCGGGGGACTGACCTTCGGTCATCGGCTTTCTCCGGTTGGGACGCCACGTGGCCGTCACGACGGCTGCCACGCACGCCGGTTGCGTCTCGCTCATCGGCCCCCCGTGCCCGGCAGCCGCCGCCGCGATGCGTGGCAACGGGCGAGGCAGGTGCTCGAACCGCGCGCCGTTTACGCCGCGCCGGCTGCTAGCGCCGTTTCCATCGGCGAGCCATGCGCCCGCCTGTCGAACGGCCGTGTCGAGACGCGCCGACCGGCCGCCGCCCTACCGCATGTTTCCCGTATGCCCCAGCGAATAGCGCCCCGGCTGCGGCCACACCGTCAGGCCGTGCGGCTCCATGCCGACAGGAATCGACCGGACCGCGCCGTTCGCGGTGTCGATCGCGTAGACGACGTCATCGAAGCGGCCCGACAGCCACAGCGTCTTGCCGTCCGCGCTGACGTTGCCCATGTCGGGGCTGCCGCCACCGGGGATCGGCCAGGTCGCGACCACCTTGCGCGTGGCGAAATCGAGCACCGATACGCTGCCCTTGCCGTGGCGCGGCCCGTGGACGAGATTGGAGCCGCGATTCGCGATATAGAGCCTCGTGCCGTCGCGGCTCGGATACAGCCCGTGCGTCCCGACGCCGGTCGGGATGAAACCGATTTTCGCGAAGCGGTCGCCGTCGACGACGTATACGCCGTCTGCCATCATGTCGGCGACATAGAACACCTTGCCGTCGGGCGACACGCGGATGTCCTGCGGCATCCCTTTCCGGTCGAGCTCGAGGTAGCCGATCACCGTGCGGTTCACGAGATCGATTTTGGCCAGCTTGCCACCGAACTCGCACGTGAAGAGCGCATACCGGCCGTCGATCGAAAAATCGGCATGGTTGATGCCCTTGCATTGCGGGACATCGAGGCTCGACTTCAGCGCCATCGTTTTCGGGTCGCGGAAGTCGAGCCGCGCATGCGCCTCGGCCACCACGATCGCCTCCTTGCCGTCGGGCGTGAAATACATGTTGTACGGATCGTCGACGCTCACTTCCTGGCCGGGCTTGCCCGTCTTCGGATCGATCGGCGTCAGGCTGCCGTCGGTCCGCCCTTCCGCATTGTTCGCGACCCATAGCGTCTGCAGATCCCATGCCGGCACGACGTGCTGCGGACTGCGGCCGACGGCGAACCTGTCGACGACCTTGTACGTGGCCGGGTCGATCACGTAAACATCGTTCGATCTCAGGTTCGGCACATAGATCCGTGGCAACGCACCCGACACCGCCACGCTCATGCGGCCGGCCTGCGCCTCGCTGTACAGGTTGTCGGGGTTGATGACGGGCGGCATGCCGGGTACGGCCGCAACGGCGGACGCCGCAATCGCGCTGCGGGCGCAGAAGCCGGCAAGCGCTGCCGCAATGACGATCGCGAGACGGGGGAAGCGGAGGTGACGGCGAAAGCGCGGTTGCATGACGGGGTCCCTGTTCGATTGAATGGAACGACGGCAAAAGTAGCGCGACGGCGCGGCTGCATCAGCGGCCGGCGATTTCCTTTCTGATTGCGTCGACGGTGCGCGACACGGTGGCGTCGGTGCCCAGCCGGCCGAGCTCGACGCTCGCATGACGCGGATCGCCACCGTAGACGCCATCGACGGCACCGGGCTTCGCGGCATTGCGCAGCTTGTCGGCCCGGACCATGCCTGGCGCGACCGCCAGCAGCAGCGACGTGTCGGCCAACCCCGCATGCGTGCCGATATCCGCGGCCGGCACGCCGTGCTCGCGCAGGATCTGGTCGTAACCGTCGGAACTGGTGCCGTAATACGCGGCCGGCACGAACGCGCGCGCGCCCGTGCCGGCCCACGACTTGTTGAGCCGGGCGACCGACTGTTTGATGTCGTTCTGGTAGCCGCCGTGGTCGCCGAGAAACACGATGTTCGTGAAGCCATGGACCCGGAAGCTGTTGGCTGCGGATTCGAGGGTCTTTTCGAAGACGTCGTCGGGCACGGTGATCGTGCCCGGGAATCGCATGTGCGACGTCGGCGGCGCATAGCCGCCCTCGGGCACATAGGCGATGACGGGCGCGACGATCGCGTTGCCGAGGCCTTCCGCGATCCGTTCGGACAGCACCCTGACCCGCGCATTGTGCTTGCCGAGCGCGACGTACGGCCCGCTTTGCTCGGTCCCGCCGATCGGAATCAGGATCGTGGTCTTGCCGGCCCGGATGCTGTCGCGCAGTTCGGTCCAGGTCATGTCTTCGAGTTGCACCGTTCCCGACGCCTGGGCGAGCGCGGCTTGCGCGACGGTGAAAGCGAGGGCGGCGAAGATGGCGCGTGGCAGGCATTTCATCGCGGATTCTCGGCGGAAGGAAAGAGACGACGTTGCGTTCCCTCGCACCATAAACGAACTCGCCCGACTTGTCGCCGAGTGCGGAGCAACGACTCGTGTCGACGGCCATGAGAAAACGCTTCTCCGTGATTCCGCTTCTCATTTCCATCGGACATTTCTTTCAGGAAAATAATCCGATCATTCCAATTTGAAAGGATCAGGCCCGCGCGGATGGGACGTTAATTCACGGCGATCACGCACTCTAAAAATATATTGGTTATGCTTATCGAAGCGTATTGACTTCACAATATCGCGCCACCTAAAATTTAAAGGTCTTCACAAAAGGGGCTGATACCTTGGACAGTTGCAGTAGTCGATCTTCGAACAGTTTCGCTGCCTGATCGGCAGGACGTCCGCGCTCCCTTTTCCCAGCCGCCGTCTTGCCATCAGGCAGACGGTGCGCGCCCGGCAACACCCTCCGTGCACCTTGTTGATTGACGCCTTCTGGCGCGTGCGTTCGCGTGCGCTCCACTTGGGCACCGTGTCGCGAGCATCGGCTCGCGGCCGCATTCGTTCGCGCCTCGATCATTCATTCGCAGGCGCGTGGATAAACACGTGCGCAGCCATCGTGCGTACCAATCGTTCGCAAGGAACCGAAATGCCCGGCACCGACAGTTATCCCTTATGTCATTCATCGCCAGTGTTGTCATTCACTGAGGAAAGCGAGTAGACCCCAGTCGGCGCGCCCATGATGCGCGCGATTTCCGTGTCTGCTGGCTTTTCGCAATCACGCGTCAAGCCAGGCGCACGGAGCACGATCATGAACTTCGGCCTTCTCCTGTCGAATCTGCCGCACATCGACGATTCGCGCGTCTGCTACGACGCGATGCTGTCGCTCAAACCACGCGAATCGCACCGGTTCGCCGCTTTCTGGCTCGGCCTCAAAGCCCTCGTTTCGTAACCGTTCACGCCCCGCTCCCGCATACGCAAGCGACACGATCGTTCGACGATTCGCGTCCTTGCGCATACCGGCGGCGCCTACCCGTTTCGCTCATCGCTCATCAGGGAGGAAAACAAAATGTCGGTACCTGCCAACATCTCACCTCGCGACACTGCGCACGAACGCAGTGCCGTCCTCGACGAAGCCCACCTCGGCGACATCAAGGGCGCGCTCGGCACCATCGCGCACCACGACGTCGCGCCACGCACCAGCTGGTGGGCCCGCTTCCGGACGCTGCTCGCCATTCTCGGCCCCGGTCTCATCGTGATGGTCGGCGACAACGACGCCGGCGCATTCGGTACCTATACGCAGGCAGGGCAAAACTACGGCACGACGTTGCTATGGACCATGCTGCTCCTGGTACCGGTGCTGTTCGTCAACCAGGAAATGGTGCTGCGGCTCGGCGCGGTCACGGGAGTCGGGCACGCGCGGCTCATATTCGAGCGATTCGGCAAGTTCTGGGGGGCGTTCAGCGTCATCGACCTGTTTCTCCTGAACGCGCTGACGATCGTGACCGAGTTCATCGGCATCACGTTCGTACTCGACTTCTTCGGCGTATCCAAGATCGCGGGCGTGTGCATCGCCGCGGCACTCACGATGGCAGCCGTCAGCACGGGCAATTTCAGGCGGTTTGAACGCTTCGCCGTGTTCCTGTGCCTCCTGAGCCTGCTGCTGGTGCCGGTGCTCGTCTCGATCCACCCGCCGGTCAGCCAGATGGCGCGCGACTTCTTCATTCCGAACTGGCCCGCGCATTCGAAGCTCTCCGACGTGATGCTGCTCGTGATCGGCATCGTCGGCACGACGGTGGCACCTTGGCAGCTGTTTTTTCAGCAGAGCTACGTGGTCGACAAGCGCATCACGCCGCGCTTCATGAAGTACGAAAAGGCGGATCTCTGGATCGGCATCGGCTTCGTGCTGGTCGGCGCCGTGGCCATGATCGCGTTCTGTGCGCAGCTCTATGCCGGCAAACCCGAGTTCGGCAACTTCACCGATGCCGGCGGCATCATCAACGGGCTGGACAAATACGCAGGCCACACGTCGGCCGTGCTGTTCGCCGTTGCGCTGTTCGACGCCGCGATCATCGGCGCGGCAGCCGTGTCGTTGTCGACCGCCTACGCGATCGGCGACGTGTTCAAGATCCGCCATTCACTGCATCGCAGCGTGACGGATGCAAAGGGCTTCTATCTCGTCTACTTCGGCATCGTGGCCGCCGCCGCCGCGATCGTGCTGATTCCCGGCAGCCCGCTCGGCCTGCTGACGGAAGCCGTGCAAACGCTCGCCGGCGTGTTGCTCCCGAGCGCGACGGTATTCCTGCTGCTGCTCTGCAACGACAAGGCAGTGCTGGGCCCGTGGGTCAATTCGAAGAAGCTGAACGTGTTCACGGGCGCGGTGATCTGGGTGCTCGTGATGCTGTCCATCATCCTGACGGCCTCGGTGATGTACCCGGACATGAGCGGACAAACGATCCTCGACATGCTGGCCGGCGGCACGCTGCTGGCCATCGTCGGCTATGCGGCGACGGTCGCCGTCCGCAAGCTGCGACGTGACCCCGCAGACGGCGCGGGGACGGTGCAGGTGTGGCCGGAAGGCGCGCGAGACACGTGGCGGATGCCGCCGCTCGACGAGCTGCCGCCGCCCCGCCTGACCCTGGCCAAGCGGGTCTGGATGGGCGTGTTGCGCGGCTATCTGTTGCTTGCCGTGGCGCTCGTCGTCGTCAAGGTCGTGCAAATGACGTTCATCAAGTAAGCATCGCACTGCGGCATGCATGCGCCGACATGCGTGCCGCAGGCCTCGTCCACGCGCCTGCCATCCGCCGGGTGTGTGGCAGGGGTGCGTCCAGGTCAACAAGGAACCGACATCGTGAGCCGGATTCGTATCGTCTCAGCACGTTCCATGCGATTGGCAGGGCGACAGGCCCGCGTGCGCCTGTCGCGTGTACGCCGTACGTTGCGTCACGCGCCGCTCAGCCTGACCGAGCGCGTCCTGCTCATCCTGTGGGCCTGCATGCTGACGTCGCTGGTCTGGGCGTCGTTGCTGGTCGGGCTCGTTCGCGCCATGCGCATCGCGCCGTGATCACGCCAGACAAGATCATCAGGATGCCTTTATATAAACCATGAGCATTCAATCGCAGTTCACACTTCAACCACGGGAACAACAGATGAAGCAATACCTTTACGTCGCAACACTAGCCGCCGTTGTCGCACTCGCTGCATGCAGTCATGCCGACGACGATGACGTGCCCAGCACTCCCGCCAACGCGTCATCCGCGTCGGCGCCGGCTGCGGCTGCGGATAGCGGTACCGCGGCGTCGGGCACGTCGGCCGCGGCAGACGACCCGGCGGCGTCGGAGGAAGCCGCTTCGGCGTCACCGGCTTCCGGCGCCAGCCAGTAACCCCGGGCACCTGGCCAGACGAGGGGCGATACGCGTCAAGTCACGCCCGCGTAGCGTGGTTTGACGACGGCGCCCCCGGACATCGCGAGACTGCGTTACCTGTGCGAATGGGAGTCTTCGACATGAATCACGCACACCCGCTTCACAAGACAAGCGTCGCACCGATCCTGGGCGGCATGGTGGCGCTCGTGTCGGCACTGACGATCCTGGGCAGCGTTTGCCGTTCACCCTCCGCCGCCCCGCCCGCCACGTCCGAAGGCACGCCCCGCACACCGGATGCGCAACCGGTGCATTGCCTCGTCTACGGAAAATACTGTCTGTCGGCCTTGCTGCACGGCCAGTAGGTTCGCCGTGATGCATCGCCTGGGCGGCGCTTCATCGAGACGCCGGACGCCGCGCTGACGAAGGGCCCGCGATTCGTCGCACGCGGGTGCCGGCTAGCGGCCCGCCGCCGCGCTCAGTTGCTCGACGATCGGCCCCAGCGCAAGTGCCGGCAAGTACGTGAGCGACGCGACCATG
>NZ_CAJNKE010000051.1 GCF_905232215.1 Burkholderia sp. LMG 13014 | reverse complement strand
GTCGCGGCGGCAGCAGCGGCGCCGCGCATCCGGCGGCCGAGCGAGATCACCGACGTGATCCCGAGCACGGCCGTCGCCATCACGTAGAAACTCGGCGCCAGCTTGTTGTGCGTCGCGTCGATCAGCCAGGTCACGATCAGCGGCGCGAAGCCGCCGAACAGCGTCACCGAGAAGTTGTACGACAGCGCGAGGCCCGTGCCGCGCGTGCTCGTCGGGAAGATGTCGGCGAGCAGCGCCGGCAGCGGTGCGAGGCTCACCGCGATCAGCAGGCCGACCAGCGCCTGCACCGCAAGCAGCGTCTCGACCGTCGGATAGCGGTTCAGCATCACGAACAGCGGCCACGTCGTCACGCCGACCAGGATCAGCGCGATCAGCATCACGCGGATGCGGCCAAAACGATCCGACAGGTGCCCGACGACCGGCGCGGCGACCATCAGCATCGCGCCCGTGACGACCGCGCCGAGATACGACGACGTGGCCGGGATATGCAACTGCTTGACCGCGTACGTCGGCATGTACAGCTTGTGCACGTAGTTGAACGCGGTGGCCGTCGCGACCACACCCGCGCCGAGCAGCAGGTTCGCGCGATCGCGAGCGAACACGTCGCGCAGCGGCGACTTCGCGCGCCCCTTCTCGCCGAGCCGGCGGAAATCGGCCGGTTCGTCGATGTTACGGCGGATGTAGAGTCCGACCGGGCCGATCAGCAGCCCGACCGAGAACGCGACGCGCCAGCCCCATGCATGCAGCTGGTCGGTCGTGAGCAGCAGGCTCAGCAGTGCGGACACGCCGGCCGCGAGCACCGTCGCGAGCCCCTGCGTCGACATCTGCCAGCTCGCGAAGAAGCCGCGCCGCTTCGCATCGGCCTGCTCGACCATGAACGCGGTGGCCGCGCCGAATTCGCCGCCCGTCGAGAAGCCCTGCAGCATCCGTGCGACGATGATCACGAGCGGCGACGCGATACCGATCTGCGCATACGTCGGCGCGAACGCGATCATCGCGGTGCCGAGCATCATCAGCCCGATCGAGATCGTCAGCGACGCCTTGCGGCCTGCGCGGTCCGCATAGCTGCCGAGCACGATCGAGCCGAGCGGACGCGTGACGAACGAAATGCCGAACGTGCCCACCGACAGCAGCAGCGAGGTTGCCGCGTCGTGCGTGGGAAAGAACAGCTGGCCGATGACGATCGCGAAATAGCCGTAGATCAGCAGATCGTAGAACTCCAGCGCGTTGCCGATGCTCGCGGCGCAGATCTCGCGCCACGGATTGTGCGGGGCCGGCGTCGCGGCGTGCGTGTTGCGGGTCATCCCTGTGCTCCTCCGGTAATGCTGGCCGTCAGGATTTTGAAAGACGGCGCGCGGCTTTGCCGGCGGCCGTTCGGGCCAGTCAAGCGCGGAGTGTAGGCAACGCGGGGCAGGCGTTCGTGCCGTTTCGGCACGCAATCGTGCCGATCGGCGCGCGGGCGCCGGGCCGTCTCTCACGGGGCTATGCGGCGCCGTCGTCGCGTGACGGCGCGGTGCGCCAGATCGCGTCCAGTACCGGGTGCGGGTCGTTCCGGCGCCGGTACAGCGCGATGTCGAAGCCGATCTGCCAGTCGGCGCCGCCGACGATCGCGAGTTCGCCGCGCCGGACATCATCGGCGACGAGCCGCTGCGGCAGCCACGCGAGGCCGAGCCCGCGACGCGCCATCGCGAGAATCGCTTCGTACGAGTCGGCCTGGTACACGGGCCGCAGCGTCGGACGGTTCGGCATTTCGGCGAGATGCCGCGCGAGCACCGCGCGCAGCGTCAGCGTGCGCGCGAACGCGAGCCACGGCACCGGCGCCTGCCCGGCCGGCAGCCGGTAGCGCACGCTGCCGCGCGCATCGAACGCGCTGACCGGCACCAGTACCTCGCGCGCGACGGACAGCCAGTCGAAGCGGTCGCGATCGATCAGCAGCCGCGTATGCGGGCTCGAATAGACGATCAGCATGTCGGCTTCGCCGGCCGTGAGCTGCAGGATCGCTTCCTCCGCGCTGCCGGTCGACACGGTCGCCGTGAAGAAGCCTGCGCGCGCAACCGTCTCGTCGTACCAGTCGGGGAAGAAGGTGGCCGAGAGCGTGCGGCCAGTCGCGATCCGGAGGTTGTTCTCCAGCACCGGCGCCGCTTCCTGAAGCTGCGTGCGGGCGCCGTGCAGGATGTCGAGCGCGTTCGACGCGGCATCGAGGAAGACGGTGCCGGCCGCCGTCAGTTCGAGCGGCTTCGTGCGCTCGATCAGGCGCGTGCCGACCCATTCCTCGAGCGACCGGATGCGGCGGCCGAACGCCGGATGCGTGACGAAGCGGTTCTCCGCTGCGCGCGTGAAGCTGCGCGTGCGCGCGAGTTCGACGAAGTCTTCGAGCCATTTCAGTTGCATGGCTGGGCTCCTGGGTGGGCGATGAGGGTCTGGCCGGCGTTCGCGCGCGAACGGCATGCGTGGCACGGTCGCCGACATGGGCTGATGCAGCTCATGCGGCGCGGGGCCGCGCGTGGCGCCCGATCCTACAGCACCTGCGGCGCGTCGCGCAGCACGGCGCGCAGCGCAATATCGAAAGGCGTCGCGTAATCGATTCCGGCTGCCCGCACGCGCGATGCATCCAGATGGCAGTCGTACGGGCGCGGCGTCGCGTCGGTCGGCTGGTCGATACGCTTGAGCGCGGCGTCGATGCCGAGCGCGGCCGCGATCCGCTGCGCAATGTCGTACTTCGTCATCGGCTCTTCGCCCGACCAGTGACGGATGCCCGTGATCGATGCGCCCGCGAGATGCCGCAGCGTGAGATCGCGGATGACGTCCGCGACGTCCGGCGTATACGTCGGGTAACGGATCGCCCAGGCGTCCATGCCGACCGCGTCGGCACCCGCGCGCGCGGAGGCGACGATCGCCGGCACGAGGCTCGTGACGGCCGACTCGCTCCAGTCGACGATCGGGCCGTAGAGCAGCGGCAGGCGCAGCACGCACGACAGCGGCGACGCGGCGAGCAGTGCCGCCTCGCCTTCCAGCTTCGTGCGGCCGTAGATGTTCAGTGGATTCGGTGCGGCGTCTTCACGGTACGGGGCAGCCTTGCCGTCGAACACGTAGTCGGTGGAGATGCCGAGTGTCCATGCGCCATGGCGCGCGGCGAGCGCACCGATGCGGGCCTGGGCGGTGACGTTGATCGCGCGTGCGCCGGCAGGATCGCGTTCGCAGACATCCGGACGACGTTCGGCCGCGCAGATGATCACGGCGGCCGGTTGGCGGGTGGCGAACAGGTGTTCGAGGGCCGGCTCGTCGAGGACGTCGAGTTCGGTGACGTTTTCCGGGGGCAGCGCCAGGCGTTTTGCGCCTGCGCTTTGCGGGGTTCGGATGGTCGCGACGAGGTTCAACGACGATTCGCGGGACAGGGACGCGGCAACCGCGCGGCCAAGCAGGCCGGCGGCGCCGATGAGGAGAACGGTCGAGTGCGGCACGGTAGCCATCTATGAAAGGGGAGCGGAGATCCCCCAATCTATACAAGAACAGGCAACCGATGTCGACTCCCCTGCCACGTACGGCAGCCTCGCGAGCACGCCCATTGCGCGGCTCAGTGTCCGGCCGCCGCGCACGGGTTCCCCTGCTGCCCCGGCCTCGCGATGCGGATACCGCCGCCCGCTTGCCCGATCACGCAAAACGCCGAGCCGTACACGGGCCCATCATTCCCCGCCGGTACGATCGAGATGCTGTAGAACTTGTCGATGTCCAGCGTCCTCGGCGGGGTACGCACGATGGCACCGGCCACGGCCTGACCATAGACGAGACATTCGCCTCGCTTCAGATATACCGGTGGCGCACGCTCCGGGATCTCCAGCGCCCAGTAAGTCACGACGGGACTGACCGGCCCCGTTCCTCGGGTCACACCGATCCAGCTGATCCGGATCGGCTCCGAGCCGGTATCGTCGCTCATGGGCAGGCAAGCAGCTAGTTTTCCATCGACCTGCCGGACGTCCAGGCGGATCGGACCATGCGACATGGCGTCTGCACGGGAGGCAAGCAGGCAGCAGGACAGGCATGCCATGGCGCAGCTTCGCAAAATCTTTCTCATGCTTCGACTCCATTCATCGCGGCCTCGGCACCACGCGAATCTATCAGTCATGCCAACCTGTCCGGCATGCGCCGGTCAGGGATTGGCCGCGCAGGGATTCCGGTCGTTCTGCGGCACCGCGATGTGCACGCCGCCACCGGGCCGCTTGAGCGTACAGAACGCCGCACTGTAGACCGGGCCGGCATCCCCGCCCGGAATGATCGAGATGTAGTAGGTCCGGTTGAGTTCCAGCGGCTTGGGCGGCGTGCGGACGATGGCGCCTTTCACGCTCTGCCCATACACGAGGCACTCGCCACGCTTCAGGTAGACAGGCTTGGCTTCCGCCGGCATCTCGACCCACCAGTAAGTCACGTCGGGGCTCGCCGGTCCGGTTGGCCTGGCGACACCGACCGTGCCGATCCGGATGACGGGCTCGGCCCGTTCGTCGTTCACCGGCAGGCACGCGGCGGGGTTCCCGTCGACCTGCCTGATTTCCAGTTCGACGGGCGCCTCCGACGCTGCCATCGCGCGCGACAGACCCAACACGCAAGCGAGCAAACCCAACACGCTACTGCGGAAGATTGTCCGCACTCTTGGGCTCCTCCAGGAGCGGCGCAAGGACGCGATCGAGCTCGTCCGGCGTACCGACATAGCCACGATGGAACACTGCGAAAGGCGCCTTCAGCACCTGCACCGCGTAGTAATCCGCGACCAGGTTGCCCTGCTGCTCCATGTTGTAATCGTGAAATACCGCACCGGGCGCGATGGTGTATTTGTATGCGCGCTGTCCGCGAATCGTGACGGTCAGCGCATGCCATCGCACCGCATACCCACGCTGGTACTGCCAGACATGGGTCATCTCGTGCATGAAAAAGCTTCTTTTCCAGATGTGCGGGCCGTTCACTGCCGAGAAATCGTCGACGTACAGGTCATCAAGGAAATACATCTTTCCGTTCGGCGTGACGGCGGTGTGCTTGCTTTGCAGGTTGAACCAGAAGTAGCTCCCTCTGTGCACCCGCACCTTGTCGTAGTCGATGCCGTCCTTGAAGACCGTCCAGGCCATTTCAATTTCGCCCGCGGTCAACACCCGCTCATGGGCTTCAACCTTCACCGTCTGCTCCGATTTTCTCGATTGAACCTGGCTCGTCTGCCCACCCATGATCTTGACTTCGACCGGCGGTGGCGTCAGCAGCGCCGACAGGATCGCCAGCGGGCTTACCGACGCCACACGTTCGGTCTTGCCCGCATCGTCGGTCACACCCGACGCCGTGGCACCATCGGCCCGCTTCCACGGATGGGCGACCTTCGACAGCGGCACGCCGTCTTCGGATAGTGCGCGAGAGAATGAAACGCAATGCGCAAGCACGGCACGCAACGCGGCGTGAACAGCGCCGCCGTGCACGCGCCATCATGTCCGGAACCTGTTCGTTTGGCAACGCATTGCCCGCGCCGCCAGCCCCCGCCAACAAAAACAAAGCCCGGTGCACTTTCGTGCACCGGGCTTGCGAATCCGAACGGACACTCCGCGCCGACTTACTTCCGGTCGAGCGAATAGCGCCCCGGCCCGGTCAGCGCGAGCAACAGCAGCCCGCCGATGATGCTCACGTTCTTGTAGAAGTTGATCATCGCCATGTATTGCTCCATCCCCTGCAGCGCCCAGTAGCGATGGCCGATCAGCGCGGTCGCGAGCGTATAGGCGGCGAACGCCAGTGCCAGCGGACGCGTATAGAAGCCGATCGCGATCAGCAGGCCGCCGACCAGCTCGACCGCCACCGCAATTGCGGCCGCCAGCTCGGGCGCCGGGTTACCCGTCGACGCCATGTACGCGACCGTGCCCGAGAAGCCGCTCAGCTTCTGCCAGCCGAACAGCACGAACAGGATCATCAACAGCACGCGAGCCGCCAGCAGCAGCTCGTCCTTCTTCGACTCCAGCGAAATGTAACGCATAGCAATCACCCTTGAATTGACGGTTTGATGCATCCGGTGCCGATACACGCCGAATCGGCGCGCCAGGTTGGCAACGAACTACTCCTCGCACAATCGGACAGCAAGCCGGCTGGCCCGCCGCCGAAGAATCCGTCGGGTCGCGCCGTTCCTGGCGCGCTCCGGATCGGTTCTGGCGAAGCACGGATGCAGTCTACTGTCTCGCCAGGAATCATCAATCCGTCTAAATATGATTCGCTGTCTCATCGGAGTGGACAATTAAAGACAACCCCGCCGGTAGTCAACCACCGGGAGGTATCGCGAACGGAATCTGAACTGGAGCCAATTAACCGGCTCTCGCATTCTTCAGGCAAAGAGCCTTGTTCCGGGCGGTATCTGCGTTTTCCGGTCAACGGAAACCGAGCCCGTCTTCGTCCGCCAGATCTTTGTATTCATTCGACGTGGCCAGCTCAGTCGGCCTCGACCACTTGCCATCGTTTCCGGTAAAGACTCGCGCTCTCCGACTCGCCGGGCATCCCGATCACGCATCGTCACGCAACGCTGATCGAGCGCTGATGAAACGCTGCGATTGCCTCCCACATCAGCACCGGATTCGAATACATCGGAAAATGTCCGCAATCCGGGATTTCGGCCAGTTCGACGCCCTTCTCCCGGATGTGCTTCAGATAGGAGAGCGATGCATTCTGCTCGCCGTACATAAACATCCTCGGCAACGGCAGGCCGACGAACTTCGTCATCAGGTCGCCGTTGTCCGACAGGTCGACCATCGACCGGAAGATCCCGCCGACCGCTTCGGCCCGAACCTTGTGACGCAGGCTCGCCGAATAAAGCGCACTCGCATAGGCAGGGGCATGCAGCGTCCGCTCGATGAAGTCGTCGAAGAAACGTTGGGCATCGCCCCGCGGATGGTCGACGATCTGGCGGCTGAGAAAGCAGTCTTCCGGCGCGATGTTTCCTTCGATATCGACGAAGCTCAGCACCCGCTCCGGCTGCTGGTGGGCGAGCATCAACGCGGTCAACCCGCCCATCGAATGCCCGATCAGATGGAAGCGATCGAAACCGATATGGTCGAGCACGGCCCGTGCCGTTTTCAACAGAAACGGGATACCGATTTGCAACAGGTCGGCGCAACGGGTTTCTCCGCAGCCCGGTGCGTCATAAGCGATGAACGGATGCCCGTCAAATGCGGTGTGGCGCACGATATCGGCATAGTCCTCTTTCGTCGAACCGAAGCCGTGCAGGAACACGATCGGCGCTTTGTCGCCGTCGCGATGAATGGCCGAGACGTCCAGCGCCGTACCGTCGACGTTGAACCTGAACTGCGACCGGGTAAATTCACGCGTCATCTCAATCACCTTGTACTAATATCCGCGCCATGCGGCCTCAGTTCATTGAAGGCAACCGAGGCCGCGCACTGCGGCGACGTTCAATCCGCCAGCGTCGTGCAGAAATCCTGAATGGCCGTGCAAGCACGTGCCAGGGACTCGTCGTCGAGCGCATACGCGATGCGAATGTAAGGCCCAAGACCGAACGCACTGCCATGCACGGTCGCGACACCGGCCTCGTCGAGCAACGCGTTGACCACCGCCTCGTCGCCGTCCAGATGGACGCCCGCACGCGTCGTCTTGCCGATCAGGCCTTCACAGGAGGCGAACACGTAGAACGCGCCTTGCGGTACCGCACAGTGCAGGCCGGGCGCCTGGTTGAGTTGATCGACGACCAGGTCACGCCGGCGCTGGAATGCAATACGCGAGTGCTGGATGAAATCCTGCGGCGCCGTCAACGCGGCAAGTGCCGCATGCTGAGAAATCGTCGATGCCCCCGACGTTTGCTGCCCCTGCAACTTCTCCATCGCGTCGATCAACCAGCCAGGCCCCGTACCGAAGCCGATGCGCCAGCCGGTCATCGCATACGCTTTGGAGACGCCGTTCATCGTGAGCACGCGCTCGCGCAACCGCGGCTCGACCTGGGCGAGCGTGAAGAATTCGATGCCATCGAAAAGCAGATGCTCGTAGATGTCGTCGGACAGCACCAGCACCTGCGGGTGCGCCAGCAACACCTCGGCCAGCGCCTGCAGTTCCGCCCGACTGTAGACCGCGCCGGTCGGGTTCGACGGCGAATTCAGAATCAGCCAGCGCGTGCGCGGCGTGATCGCCGATTGCAACGCATCCGCCGTCAGCTTGAAGCCACTTTCTGCCCCGCATGGGACGATTACGGATTTCGCGCCGCAGAGTTGCACGATTTCGGGGTAGCTGACCCAATACGGCGCCGGCACGACCACCTCGTCACCTTCGTTGAGCGTGGCCGCCAATGCATTGAAGATCACCTGCTTGCCGCCGCTGCACACGAGCGTGTCGCGCCAGTCGACGTCCAGGCCGTTCTCGCGCTGGAACTTCGCGGCGATCGCCTCACGCAGCGCACGCAAGCCTGCGACTTGCGTATAACGCGTATGGCCCGCCCGGATCGCTGCGATGCCCGCTTCGCGAACGTGCTCCGGCGTATCGAAATCCGGCTCGCCGGCACTCAGCGAGATCACCGCCGCACCGCTGGCGCGTCGTGCGGCCACGCGATCCATCACCTTATAGGTTGCCGACGGGCGGGCCGCGGCCAGGAAGCGATTCAGACTTTCCGCCGCTGCGGTCATTGCGCTGCCCTCCAGCTCGTCAGTCCCATCAACTCCAGCGTGCTGCGGCCTTCACGCAACGCGTCCATCATCTTCGCTTCCTTGTCGGCACGGGCCTGTCCCCGTGCCAGCGTCTCGTCGACATGGGCCGCCGGGATCACGAGGACACCGTCATCGTCCGCGACAACCAGATCCCCGGCCGCCACCGGCGTGCCGGCGAAGCTGATCGGCCGACCGACCGACGGCGCGCTGGCCTTGATCGTGCCGCGCATGCAGATGCCGCGGGTAAACACGGGAAAGCGCCGGGCGGTCAGGGCCGCGATGTCACGCACGCCTCCGTCGATGACCAGGCCGACGATGCCGGCAGCTTCGGCCGCCACGGTCAGCACTTCACCCCAGTACCCCGACACGAAGCCGCCGGTCGATACGACGAGCACGCTGCCGCGGGGCACCTGCTCCATCGCGATGTGGATCGACAGGTTGTCGCCCGGCGAACATTCGAGCGGATACGCCGGGCCGGCAATCGACGCACCCGGCCATACCGTGTGGATCGCGGGATCGACCGAACTGGTCGCGAGACCGGACGCTTCGTACAGCGTCGACGTACCCAGCTTGCAGGCTTGCGCCAGCAGAAGCGCGTCACAGGAAGGAACGTTGGTCATGGCTCAGCCCTTGGTTTGAAGCGTGTGATAACCGAGTGCGGTGCGTGCGTCGCCCAACGACTTGCCTTCCGCGATCTGCTCGCGGATACGCGACTCGACTTCCTCGATCTTGCGCGCGATCTCGGCAACTTCCCGTGCGCGGGCACGCGGCACGACGACGACGCCGTTCGCATCGGCCACCACGATGTCGCGCGAAGCAACGCGGACGGTGCCGATCCCCACCGTGGCGTTCACCGATTCGACCTGCACGCGGTCCTTGCCGGTCCGCATGAAGCGCCCCGCCGTGAACAGCGGATAGTTGTCGCCGAGCGCCTTGTTCACGTCCCGGCAGACACCGTCGATCACCGTGCCGGCGATCCCGCGCAGCCCCGCATACTGGGTCATGATGTCGCCCCAGACCGTGCAATCGGTGCGGCCGTCGTTGTCGATCACGACCACATCGCCTTCAGCGACGTCATCGATGAAGTCGCCGACGGTGCCTGGCGGATGGCTGGCCGGCACGTACTTGACCGTGAATGCCGGCCCCACGACGACCTTCGTGTAATTCGCCAGCGGCATGATGCCCAGCGATTGCCCGTGCAGGCCCAGCTTGTCCATGGCGTCGGAGACACCCGGGGTGTCCAGCCCGGCGAACGACGCGACCAGTTCCCGGTCTTCGGCGCTTGCCCTGTTCGGATTCGTCATACGGGGAAACTCCAGCAATGATGTCGGGTTAGCGGGCCGCGATGGCCTCGAATTCCTTGTCGTGCATGACCTCGGCAACGGAGCGGCCGGCGCGCACGGCGGCCACCATCGCGTCCTGGCGACGCGCGATGCGCTCGCCGAGATCCAGCACCGCCTCGATGCGCGCGGCCTGAACAAACACCGTGCCGCATCGATCGGCAATGACGTAGTCGCCCTCGTGCACGGTGACGCCCGCGATCCGGACCGGCTTGCCCGAATCGATCTGGATGACGCGATTGCGCGCGCTGATCATCGTCACGCCGCGGCCGTAGACCGGGTAGCCGATCGACTCGCTGCCGTCGATGTCGCGGCTCAGGCCTTCGATGACCGACCCGCGGATCTGCTTTGCCGTGGCGGCATTGGCCAGGATGTCGCCCCAGCACGAGATGCCGTCGGCACCGCCGGCGATCACCAGCACGCGGTCGTTCGTGGTCACCGCGTCGATGACGGGCGAGATCAGATGCACGGTGGGCCTGGCGTCGGTCTTCAGACCGAGCTGAACCGTGCTCGCACGGCCCACGATCTTCGGGCAATCCCACAGCGGGCGCAGCCCGTAGGTCGCACCCGGCAGATCGAGAAAATCGAGCGCATCGGAAACGGTGTTGGTGTCGAGCGCGGCAAGTCGGTCGAGGAGGGATGTCGGGGTCATCGCGTTGGGTTCCGTTGACAGGTGCCGCTATCGTCGCGTCGCCGCATTGATATGTAAATTTCCTATTTCGTAGCTCGCTGATACTATTTTCGGAACAGCGAAAAAAGAGGTTGCGGGGCCAGTTGAGGGGAAAATGCCCTCTTCAACGCATCGGGTAGATGCGCCGAGCATTGCGGACGGAGGCAAACTTGCATGAGCAGTACGATCGATTTCAGGCTGATCAGGCAGCTGTGGATGTTCCTGGCGGTCGCGGAGGAACAGCACTTCGGGCGAGCGGCGAAGCGCCTGAACATGTCGCAGCCGCCGTTGACCGAGCAGATCAAGGTGCTCGAGCATTCGTTGAAGCTCCAGCTCTTTTATCGATCCCGTCAAGGCACGCACCTCAGCCCCGCAGGCGCGGCCATCCTGCCCGCCGTGCAGCAGTTCGTCGGCCAGGTCGAACGACTGGAACGCGTCGTTCGGGAAGTCGCCGCGGGCCAGTCCGGGGTACTCCATGTCGGCGCGATCACCTCCGCGATGCTCGAAACGGTGCCGCCATTGCTGGACGCACTCAAACAGATGCACCCGAACCTGACTGGATTCGTCAAGGAAATCGACAGCGCCGACGCCATCCCCGCACTCGAAGCGGGGGAACTGGACCTGGCATTCGTTCGGGTCGACGGAGCGGTAGGTAACGGAATCGCTACGATGCCATTGGCAGAAGACCTGCTGGCCGTGGCGCTGCCGGCCGATCATCCGCTGGCGGCTTTGCCGGGCGTCCGACTGCGCGCGCTCGCAGGGGAACAACTGGTGATGTCGTCTCGTCAGGTCAGTCCGGTCTACTTCGACATGTTGACCTCCGTTTGCCGCTCGCACGGGCTGACGCCGCGGGTCATCCACGAAGTGCGTTCGGTCACGTCGCAGATCGCCTATGTCGGGTGTGGTCAGGGTGTTGCGCTCGTCCCCGCATCGATGCGGAAGCTGGCGCCAGAGAACGTCGTCGTCCGCCCGTTGAAAGAGAAAGTGAAGGTTGTCACTGCGGCACTGCTCTGGAACACGCGCCGCCATCACCCGATGGTCGACGAAGCGGTGGCGTGGCTGAAAGCGCGGATGAGTCGATCGCGATGAACATTGCAGCGGGCGATCGACCGTCTCCATGTACCCCGTGACCATGAAATGGCGCGACCAGGACGTGGCTCGAGTCCGGACCGCATACTGGCGGCACCCGGGGACATGCGACTCGGTGGGCGCGCTAGAAAGCGCGCCCACTTCGGTTGACTAGCGCAGCACGAACGGATTGCCGGTCGACGCGCCCGTGTTGATCCACACGCTTTTCGTCTGCAGGTATTCGCTCACGGCGTCGATGCCGTTCTCGCGGCCCAACCCGGAATCCTTGTACCCGCCGAACGGGGACATGTAGCTGACCGCTCGATAGGTATTCACCCAGACCGTGCCCGATTCGATGCGCTCCGACATCCGGAATGCGCGGCCGATATCGCGCGTCCATACGCCGGCGCCGAGGCCGAAACGCACATCGTTTGCCATCTCGACTGCTTCGTCCTCCGTATCGAAGCGGATCACCGCGAGCACGGGACCGAATACCTCTTCCTGTGCGATCCGCATATCGTTGCTGACGCCGGTGAAGATCGTCGGCTCGACGAACCAGCCGTCGCCGCACTCGGCGCGTGTCGCGGCCTGCCCGCCGAGCGCAAGCCTGGCGCCTTCATTCCGTGCAACATCGATATAGTGGAGCACCTTGTCATATTGCGGGCGCGTCGTGATCGGCCCGACCTGCGTGCCGGCATCCATCGGATTGCCCATGCGCGCGGTACGCGCGAGCGCGACCACGCGCTCGACCACCTCGTCATGCACCGTCGACTGCACGAGCAGCCGCGATCCGGCGATACAGGTCTGCCCCGTCGCCGCGAAAATGCCGGATACCGCGCCATTGACCGCGTCGTCGAGATTCGCATCGTCGAATACGATGTTCGGCGACTTTCCGCCGAGCTCGAGGCTCACGTGCTTGAAATCGCTAGCGGCCTGCTCGTTGATCAGGCGGCCGGTCGAATCCGCGCCGGTAAACGTGACCTTGCGCACGAGCGGATGCGATACGAGTGCGCTGCCGACTTCGTTGCCGAAGCCGGTCACGACGTTCACGACACCACGCGGGAATCCGACCTCGTGCAGCAGTTCGACGAACTCGAGCGTCGAGGCCGACGTGAATTCCGACGGCTTGATGACCGCCGTGCACCCGGCTGCGAGCGCGGGCGCAAGCTTCCATGCCAGCAGCATCAGCGGCGAATTCCACGGCGTGATGATCGCGACGACACCGAGCGGTTCGCGCCGCGTGAAATTGAAGTAGCCCTGCTTGTCGAGCGGTATGACGTCGCCCTGGATCTTGTCCGCAAGCCCGCCGTAGTAGCGGTACCACTGCGGCAAATAGTGGAGCTGCGCGTGCATCTCCGCATACAGCTTGCCATTGTCGCGCACCTCGACTTCGGCAAGACGGGCTGCGTCGCCGGCCAGGCGATCGGCGAGCCGACAGAGCAACTGCCCACGCGCGCTGGCGGACAAGCCGCGCCACTCGCCGGAAACGAACGCACGATGCGCGGCCCGCACCGCGAGATCGGCGTCGGCTTCATTGCCGCGTGCGATTTCGGCCCACGGCTGGCCGGTGAACGGATTGTCGCTGTTGAACCACTGACCGCTTGCGGGCTCGCGCCGCTCGCCGTCGACAAAATGAAAGTAGCGTTGCATGACCGGCTCGCTGGTGTCGATGATTGCGTTCCGTGCACGCGCACGATCGCGCCGTGCAACGGCCCACGGAACAAAAAAGCGTGCGCCGGATGCCTGCGCCTCCGGCACGCGCAGCGGACGTGCGTCAGAACGGCGCGAAACCGAGACCTTCGCGGAAGCGGTTCTTGATATATACGCCGTCCCGGGGCGGAAGCGCGCGCGGCGGCTCGTCCGCACGGATATGCACCTGCGCGAACACCGGGCCGCTGCCCAGCTTCACACGCTCGACGATGTGGGTAACTTCACGTTCGTCGTGAATCGCGAACGAGTCGGCCAGCCCGAAACCTTTCGCGACCGCGACGAGATCCGTGCCGAGGCTCGAATGGCTTTGCTGCATGCCGGTCTCGCCGTAGTGCCCGTTGTCGAGCACGACGACCGTAAGGTTCTTCGGTTGCTTCGCGCCGATCGTGCCGAGCACGCCGATCCCCATCAGCTGTTCGCCGTCGCCGGTGACGACGACGACCTGCCTTTCCGGTTGCGCGAGCGCGAGGCCAAGGCCCAGCGCGGCAGCGCCGCCCATCGCACCCCACAAATAGAAGTTGCCGACACGATCGCCGGCGGCGAATACGTCATAGGACGCCGATCCGAGGCCCGTCACGACCAGTGCGTCCGGCACACCGGCCAGCAGGTTCGCGACGAATGCGCGCCGCTCGATCGTCTTCGTGTTCTGCCCGCTCATTACTTTCTCTCCCATTTCTTGCGACCGATGAGGCTTTGCGACAGCAGGACCGCGACTTGCTCGCCCGCTTCGAACGCAGCGTCGAAGCCCGCACTGACGATTTCCTCGACATCCTCGGGGCGATCCGCACGCAACACCGTGATCCCCATCAGCTCGAGCGCAGCCTGGGTCGTCTTCCCCATCGGCCCTTGCCACGGGTTGAACTCCGCATACTCGCCGCGCATCGTCACGAGCGTGAAGAACGGAAAGTTGCAGCTGCGCAGCAGCGAAAACATGTTCACGCAGTTGCCGACACCGCTGCTCTGCATCAGCAACACCGCACGCTGCCCGCCGAGCCACGCACCGCTCGTCAGTGCGACGCCTTCTTCCTCGGTCGTCAGGGCGATCGCCTCGATCTCGTCGTCTGCAATCGCCCGGCGAATCACCTGCGTATGCCCCGCATCCGGGACGTAGGCGATCTGCCGGGTACCACCGGCCTTCAGGACAGAAAATATGGACTCCTGCCAGACTGGCGTTTGTCCCGCTGCAGTGCTCATGTGACGTGCTCCTTCATGAAGTGGTTTCAGGCATAATAAAATGCGATTACACCCATCAAGAAATAGAGTTTTTTGATTGAAGGATCACGAATCGGCATGGACATCAAGCAACTGCGTGCGCTGCTGGCCGTCGCTGAAACGGGCAGCGTCACCCGTGCGGCCGACGTGCTGCACATCGTTCAACCTGCCGTCTCCCGGCAGCTGAAGCTGCTCGAGGAAGACGTCGGGACTTCGCTCTTCGAGCGAGGCAGATATGGCATGGAACTGACGGAGTCGGGCGAGATCCTCGCCGAGCACGCCAGGCGTGCGCTGCTCGAACTCGATCGTGCGCGCGCCGAAATCCAGCCGTCCGACGCCAGGATTTCCGGCATCGTGACGATCGGGTTGTTGCCGAGCACGTCGGATCTGCTCGCCGGACCACTCCTGAGCGAAGTCAGGGAACGCTACCCGGCCGTGAACCTTCGGATTTCCGTGGGCTATGCCGGGCATATGCGCGACTGGCTCGAATCGGGCGAGGTCGACGCGGCACTGCTTTACAACCCGAAGGCCACGCCGACCGTTCAGGTTCAACCGTTGCTCAGCGAGAGTCTGTGCGTCGTCGGCCCGCCATCGTCGCGGCTGTCAGCCAAACGCCCTGTCGCGCTTGCCGACCTCACATCGTGGCCGATGATCCTGCCGAGTGCGCCGCATGGCATACGCAACCTGCTGGAACAGGCGTGCCCCGGTAGCGGGATGAAGCTCAACGTGGTCGTCGAAACGAATGCAATGAGCGTGCAGAAAAGCCTGGTCGCGGGTGGGCATGGCTTCACGATCCTGCCGAGCATCGCCGTCACCGAAGATGTCGCGCGCAAACAGCTTCGCGCGGCACCGCTCACCGATCAGGCACTGCAACGAACGATCGTGCTTGCGCTGCCGAATACGCGCCGGATCACAACGGCCGTGCGCGCGGTCGCGTCGATTCTGGTGCTCGAAATGAAGCGCGCCGTCGAGCGCGGCGACTGGCCGGCCGCACGCTGGCTTGCCGACTGACCCGGCCGGGCACGCGTCACGCCGGCGATGCGTCGGCCGCGCGCAACGTAATGCCGGTCCACGCACCGCTGGCGGCCAGTTCCTGCACCAGTTCGACGATCGTCTGGCGCACTGCGAGTGCGGCCGAATTCACCGGCGACGTATTCGACCAGCACAAGCTTGCGGGACGCCGGATCTCCGGATCGACGATACGGCGCATCTTCGGGCGCCCCGACGGGTCACGCAGCGCAACCGTCGACGCCGGCAGAATCGTGCATGCGGCGCCCGACTGCGCAAGCGACACCAAGGTGGGCAGCGAATCGATATCCGCAATGATGTTGAGCGGGACTTCCTCGCGGGCGAAGGTGCGCTCGAGCAGCAAGCGCAGACCATTGGGCACGCCTGGCGCGACGAGCGGCACGCCGGCAAGCGCAGCGAGACTGCAGGTGCGCGAACGCGCCGCTATGGCGCCACCCGGCTCGCCGAGCAGGCACAGCGTTTCGTCGAAGAGCGGCATGGCGGTAATCCCGGTCGTGTTCGACTCCCGAAACAGGATCGCGAGATCGAGCCGCCCGTTCGCCAGCAATTCGTTGATGAAGCCGCTCATGCTCTCGACGTACTGCAGCCGAATGCCGGGATACCGGGCACGCACGCGTTCGAACACCGGTACCGCCAGAATCGAGGTCATCGTCGTCGGGAAACCGACCGCGACCGTACCCGACTCGCTGCCCGCCCCCTCCTTCACTTCCTGGCGCAACTGCTCCATTTGTCTGAGCACAAGATGCGCGTGCCGGTAAAGTGCCTGCCCCGCGGCCGTCGGCTTGACACCCTGAGGGCTGCGAACCAGCAGCGCGACGCCAAGGTCGTCTTCGAGTTTTGCAATCTGCTGGCTGAGCGACGGCTGCGCGACGTAGAGCTTTTCCGCCGCTTTCCCGAGGCTGCCGTATTCGACGATGCTGACAAAGTAACGAAGCTGGCGGATGTCCATGAGGGTTCGAATCGGTTCGACTGGTCATAGGATACCCCTATGACCGGTACATTCAAACGGTATTTCCGCCGAGCAGGCGCTTCCAATACAGTCGTCGTCATCCTACTTCGAACAGCCGGTTCACTCGGCGATGGAGACGACATTGAACGCAATGCAGTCCGGCGTCGGCCATGACGGTACCCAGGTTGCCACGGATGTGATCTCGCTCGATCGCGCCACGGCCTTCGCCGCCACACTCGATCTTGATCGGCACCCCGTAGCCGGCGACGCGCTGCCGCCGCTCTGGCACTGGCTCTACTTCTGGTCGGTTGCTCGGCAGTCCGAACTCGGCCAGGACGGACATCCGCTCAAGGGCGGCTTTCTCCCCGATCTCGGCCTGCCGCGCCGCATGTGGGCGGGCGGACGTGTCGCATTCGAACACCCGCTGCCGATCGGCGAAGCCGCCGTGCGCACGTCGCGTGTGCTGTCGGTCGAACACAAGGCAGGACGCAGCGGTCCGCTCGGGTTCGTGACGGTCGAGCACCTGATCGAAAGCGGCGGCACCGTCGCGATCCGCGAAGAACACGACATCGTCTATCGCGGCGCGGTAGAACCCGGTGCGGCTGCTCCCGCACCGAAGGCCGCGCCGGACGGCGCGCAGTGGCAGCGCGACGTCACACCGGACGAAGTCCAGCTCTTCCGCTATTCGGCATTGACGTTCAACGGCCACCGGATCCATTACGACCGCACTTACGCACGAGAAATCGAAGGTTACCCGGACCTCGTCGTGCACGGACCGCTGATCTCGACCCTGTTGCTGGACCTCGTCCCGCGCTCGCTCCCGGGCGCCACCGTTCGCGAATATGCGTACCGCGCGGTGCGGCCGACATTCCTCGGCAACACGTTCAGCGTATGCGGACGCATCGCCGAGGACGGCAAAACGATCGACCTGTGGGCAAAGGACCACGACGGCTGGCTGACGATGTCCGCCCGCGCGACCCTTGCCTGACTCCCCCGTATTGACCAAGAGACACGCCATGACCCATGCCGACGCCTATCAGGACATTCGCGAAGCCGTTCGCGATCTCTGCAGCCAGTTCTCCGCCGAATATTTCCGCAAGGTCGATGAAGAACGCGGCTATCCGGAAGCGTTCGTCGACGCGCTGACGAAAGCCGGCTGGCTTGCCGCACTGATTCCGCAGGAATATGGCGGCTCGGGCCTCGGGCTCACCGAGGCGTCGATCATCATGGAGGAAATCAATCGCGCAGGCGGCAACTCGGGGGCCTGCCACGGCCAGATGTACAACATGGGCACGCTGCTGCGCCACGGCTCCGCCGAGCAGAAGCAGCACTATCTGCCGAAGATCGCGAGCGGCGAGTTGCGCCTGCAGTCGATGGGCGTCACCGAGCCGACGACCGGCACCGACACGACGAAGATCAAGACGACCGCGGTGCGCAAGGGCGACCGTTACGTGATCAACGGCCAGAAGGTATGGATCTCGCGTATCCAGCATTCCGACCTGATGATCCTGCTCGCGCGCACGACACCGCTGTCCGACGTGAAGAAGAAATCCGAAGGCATGTCGATCTTCCTCGTCGATCTGCATCACGCGATCGGCAACGGGATGACGGTCCGCCCGATTCCGAACATGGTCAACCACGAGACCAACGAGCTGTTCTTCGACAACCTCGAAATTCCCGCGGAGAACCTGATCGGCGAGGAAGGCCAGGGCTTCAAGTACATCCTCGACGGCCTGAACGCAGAGCGCACGCTGATCGCGGCCGAGTGTATCGGCGACGGCTACTGGTTTGTCGACAAGGTCTCGCAGTATGTAAAGGATCGCGTCGTGTTCGGCCGGCCGATCGGCCAGAACCAGGGCGTGCAGTTCCCGATCGCCCGCTCCTTCATCAACGTCGAAGCGGCCAGCCTGATGCGTTTCGACGCTGCGCGGCGATTCGATGCGCACCAGCCGTGCGGCGCGCAGGCGAACATGGCGAAGCTGCTCGCGGCGGATGCGTCATGGGAAGCAGCGAACGCATGCCTGCAATTCCACGGCGGTTTCGGCTTCGCGAGCGAATACGACGTCGAGCGCAAGTTCCGCGAGACGCGCCTGTATCAGGTCGCCCCCATCTCGACGAACCTGATCCTGTCGTACGTCGCCGAGCATATCCTCGGCCTGCCGCGTTCGTTCTGACGGGGAGCGTCGGTCATGCGCCCACTGGAAGGCATCAAGGTCGTCACGTTCGAACACGCGATCGCGGCACCGTTCTGCACGCGCCAGCTTGCGGATCTCGGCGCGCGCATCATCAAGGTCGAGCGGCCTGGCGTAGGCGATTTCGCGCGCAATTACGACGAGCGCGTGTCGGGGCTCGCGTCGCACTTCGTGTGGACCAATCGCTCGAAGGAAAGCATCACGCTCGACGTGAAGCAGCCCGCGGCGATCGAGGTCGTGCATCGGCTGCTCGCTGATGCCGACGTGTTCGTGCAGAATCTCGCACCCGGCGCAACCCAGCGGCTGGGGCTCGACTACGACACGCTTCGCGATCGATATCCGAGGCTGATCGTCTGCGACATCTCGGGTTACGGGCTCGACGGTCCGTTCCGCGACAAGAAGGCGTATGACCTGCTGATTCAGAGCGAGTCAGGTTTCCTGAGCATCACCGGCTCCGACGGCGAACCGGCGAAAGCCGGCTGCTCGATCGCCGATATCGCCGCCGGCATGTACGGCTATACGAACATCCTCGCGGCACTCATCGAACGCGGGCGGACCGGCAAAGGCCGCCACATCGACGTGTCGATGCTCGAAAGCATGGTCGAGTGGATGAGCTATCCGCTCTACTACGCGATCGACGGCCAGACCGCACCGCGCCAGACCGGCGCGTCGCACGCGACGATCTTCCCTTACGGCCCGTTCAAGGCCGGCGACGGCAAGACCGTGATGCTCGGCCTGCAGAACGAGCGTGAATGGAAAAGCTTCTGCGAGACCGTGCTTCAGCAGCCGGAAGTGACGACGGACGAGCGATTCGTCTCGAACAGCCGTCGTGTAGAAAATCGCGAAGCACTCCTTTCCGTTATCGTTCGTGCGTTCTCGTCCCTGACGGCCGCCGACGTGATCGACCGGCTTGAGCAAGCCGGTATCGCGAACGCGCGCATGAACGACATGCAGGCGGTCTGGGAGCATACCCAGCTCATCGCACGAAACCGATGGACCACGGTCGGTACGCCGGCGGGAGACATTCCCGCCCTCTGTCCGCCGGGCATCGACCTCGCGGACGAGCCGCGCATGGATCCCGTGCCCGCGCTTGGCCAGCATACCCATGCCGTCCTGCGTGAGCTTGGCTACGACGACAACCAGATTGGCGCGCTGCACGAAACCGGCGCGGTCTGAACCAACACCCCCGCGCCGATCGGCGCGTCTCTTGCCACTACAACAAAAAAGCCGCGCCCTTCATCGGGAGCACGGCATTCCATTCAAGAGCTGCACATGGGATCGGGGCCGGCGCTAACGCGCTGACTCCGATCGACCGCAAAGCATGGGATCAGAGCATGCGCCGAAGCGCTGACTCTGATCGACATTGGAGACAACGCATGCCTGTCACGACCGTGGCCGATTCGGCCAATCCACGCCCCTCTGACGCGATTTCCGCTCGCAAGCCCGCCTTGAAAGCCATCCTCGTGGCTTGCTCAGGCAATGTGGTCGAGTGGTTCGACTTCTTCGCCTATGCGTTCACGGCGCTATATTTCGCGCCGGCATTCTTTCCCGCCGGCGATCCGACATCGCAGTTGCTCAATACCGCCGGCATCTTCGCAGCCGGGTTCCTGATGCGACCCGTGGGCGGCTGGCTCTTTGGCCGGATCGCAGACCGGCGGGGGCGAAGGAAATCGATGGTCATCTCGGTGCTCATGATGTGCTTCGGTTCGCTCATGATCGCCGTGCTGCCGACCTATGCGCAGATCGGTTCGTGGTCATCCCTGCTGCTGTTGCTCGCACGTCTGCTTCAAGGCCTGTCCGTCGGCGGAGAATACGGCACCAGCGCGACCTATCTGAGCGAAGTCGCCACGCCCGGGCGCCGGGGGTTCTATGGCTCCTTCCACTACGCGACGATCATCGCAGGTCAGTTGCTCGCGGTGCTCGTCGTCGCGATTCTTCAGTCGCTGCTGACAACGGAGGAACTCCGCCACTGGGGCTGGCGGGTTCCGTTCGCAATCGGCGCCGTTGGCGCGGTCATCGCGATGGTCGTGCGGCGCGCGATGCACGAATCCAGCTCCAGTGCGCATCGCGCCCATCCGCTGGCCGGCACGATTCGAGGCATGCTGCAGCATCCCAGGGAGCTGCTGATGGTGCTGGGTTTTACAGGGGGCGGCTCGCTCCTGTTTTACACGACCACCTCGTACATGCAGAAATACATGGTCAACACGGCCCACATGAACCCGAAGACGGCCAGCAGCGTCATGACCGGCGCACTCTTCATCTTCATGTGCGTGCAGCCGCTGTTCGGCATGTTGTCCGACCGCATTGGCCGCCGTCCGCAGATGATTGCATTCAGCCTGTTCTTCATCGGTGCGACTGTTCCGCTGATGACCGTCATCGGCACGAATGCGGATCCGTGGAAGGCGTTCGGGCTGGTCCTGGTGAGCCTGCTCGGCATGAGCCTGTACACCTCCATCAGCGGGCTGCTAAAGGCAGAATTGTTCCCGGCAGGTGTTCGCGCGATGGGCGTGGGCCTGCCCTATGCCATCGCCAACGCCGCGTTCGGCGGAACAGCGGAGTATGTCGCGCTGTGGTTGAAATCCCGTGGCATCGAGTCCACGTTCTTCTGGTACGTGAGCGCCATGAGTGTCGTGCTCCTGATTTGCTCGATGTGTCTCCGACGCGCGGGCGAAGCGACGCACCTCGACGAGCGGCAGTAGCGGCCGGAAGCCCGCGCCACGCGCGCGTCGCCGAGCATCGTGAAGGTCGGGGCGTCGCGTGGCGGCACGATCATCGATGTGCTTCGCGCAGTCTCGTGATTCCGATCGTTGGCAAACCCCTCGTCTGTCGTAATGAGGGGTTTGGTCTCTTCCACATCGCATATTCGGGTTGTTCGGCCCGCCACCACCTTCCGGCGTGACCCACACGATGTTCTGCGTCGGGTCCTCGATGTCGTGGGTCTTGCGGTGCACGCCGTTCTGCGTGTTGATCACCAGGCGATCGCCGCCGTCGTCGTTCTTCACGAACGCGTACACGGCCGCCGGGCAAAAGCGCCCCTCCGGCCCCGCGGACGTGCGCAGGTTCACGTTCACCGGCACGTATGCGGGTAATGCGGTGTTCCGTCCGTGTTTCAGGTTTCAAGCAGGTAGGGATGCAACGCGCTGGATGGTCTATCCCGGTTCAGTCGTTCGCACTGAACGCGGCTCGCCCGGAGCCGGTTCAGGCAGCCACCGTCATCCCGCGGTGCGACGCAAATGCGAGAACCTTCTGCGCACGCAACAAAACCGGGCGGTCGACCATCTTTCCATCGACCGTCGTGGCGGCACCGTCCGCGCGAGACACCGCATCGACCACGCGAATCGCCCATTCCACGTCGCGAGCGCTCGGGCTGTAACACTCGTGTACCGCCGCGATCTGCTTGGGATGGATGCAGAGCTTCGCCCCGAAACCATGACGCTTGCCGTTCTGCGTATCCGCCACGAGCCGCTCCGTATCGTGGATATCCGGCGTGACACCGTCCACCGGCTGCTCGATCCCGGCGACACGCGAAACAAGGGCTAGCTGGGTCCGGTACGGATTCAACGCCTCGCAATCGTCGTCGGTTCCCATCTCCGCGATGAAGTCGAGCGTACCGAACATCAAGCGCTTCACATAAGGCGCCTTGGCGATGTCCATCGCCGACCACATCCCGCGTGCCGTTTCAATGAGAGGAAAAACCGGGATCTTGCGTTTCGCGTTCGATACGACTTCGACGATATCGTCGAGGCTCTCCGTTTTTGGAATAACGACACCCGCGATACCTTCAAGCGCAACGAGTTTTGCATCCTGCTCGAACCAGGGCGTACCACGTCCGTTGATTCTCACCAGAACCGGCTGGTGGCGGGACACCCATGCCCTCACGGTTTCCCGAGCGCTCACCTTGGCTGCGGGCTCCACCGCATCCTCCAGATCGATGATGACCGCGTCGGCGCCACTCGCAAGCGCGCTCGCGAAACGTTCCGGCCGATTGCCCGGAACAAAAAGATATGACTGGGCGGAGAACGCAACTTCGGATGACATGGCAATCTTCTGTAAAAGGGACGAACAGGGAGCAGGACTCGCCGATCACTGCAATGCTTCGCCTAGCTCCGGCACGAGCGCGAACAGATCGCCGACGAGGCCGTAGTCGGCCACGCTGAAGATCGGG
>NZ_CAJNKE010000050.1 GCF_905232215.1 Burkholderia sp. LMG 13014 | reverse complement strand
TGATTGTAGTGGCTAGATTGAAATGTCCGCTTTTGGCTATTTACAGATGTCGTGTTTCTGACTGCTGGCATGCTTGCGGCGGCACGCCTCGTCAGAAATCGCCCTTGCCAGACTGCCTCGCAGCGACCACGGCCATCGCACAACATGGCCGATTTTCGGTAGATCCTCGCGCGGCGTTAGAATAGCGCCCCTTCTCATAGGAGACGAAAATGTCCTGGTTCGTATACGAAGTGCCCGAATACCACGAAGACGCTGCGCGCATCGAGCCCTTCAGTGACCTGCGTAGCCGGGTGCTGAAAGTTGGCGACCCGGCCATGGCCGAAGAACTGGAAAGCGTTCGCGAGAACGCCGCGGCGACAGCGGACACGCCCGAGCGGCCCCTGCGCACGCCGGAAAATCCGCATGTCTTTCCGATTCCTTACGCCGAATCCATGATCCTGGTCGGGTTCATCTTCGATCTGAAACGCGAATTCCGGCAACTGGTCGTGTCACCCGTGGAAATGCCCTGGCTCAAAGACGCGTAAAAGGTGGTCGAAACGGAAGTCGACGGGAGCTTGCCGCCTGTTTTGGGGCCGGGTCCGAGTATTCAGCGTACGCTTTCGGATACACATCCTCGAGTTGGAACCGTCAGTCGGACTGAGTCGAACTGCGTGGCTATTGAAACCGGGGAACTGTCGTGAAAACACCGTCACAGTTTCGATGGCAGTCTTGGTTGGTCCGCCGCCAATCACCCCGTATCGCATAGCCGCTTGTCCTTGCTTTCCGACTTGGCTTTCCAGCACTGCGATAGCTTCACGCACGCTATCGGCCATTTTTGAATGTCAGCGACGGTTACCCTCGCGCGTCGCATTGCGGGGTGGTTTTGATTTCCGTGCGCTTTTCCGGTTAGGTGCCTTTAGGCCTGGCAAGGACTTGCCTTGCGGCCCTAAATATTAATTCCGATAAAACAATGGCTTAGTGTCTACCCTCCGCTAACGAAGCAGAGGGTGTCTCCGGACGAGGTGAATCGAAGATGAGAGATCCCTTCACCGGCGGCGCCATTTCACCCCGTCGTTAGGCGCTCCGACTGGTTGACGGAATGGGGTCGTCGGCCGCGATGCTCGGCAAGATCCGCTTTGCGTACAGTGACACGGGAAAATTGAAGGTGCCGCGCAAGTTGATGCCCTCGATATGAGTTGGGGCGATTCGCCGGAGTTGCTCGGTCGCGATCGCCTGCCCCCGGCTAGCTTCGATGTTCTCCAGGGCTCGTTGCATGTGGGTGGTGTTCCAAGCCATCAAGATGTTCGAGAGCAAGGTCAACGCCGATGACACTGCCGCGAGCGATTCTTGGCGCCGAGCTAGCTCCACCGGAATGCGACCGATGTGAATTGCGCGTTGCACGGTATGCACCGCTTCTCCCCGATTCAGGGCATGTTGCAACTCCGACCGGAAAGAGGCATTTGTGAAGTAGTCGATCAAAAAAATACTTCGGAATAAGCGGCCGATGTGAACGCCGCCATCGTACACAGCCTGCCCTCGAGCAGCTGATCCGAATCTGGCAATCGCTTCGACAGCCGTGCATTGGCCAGAGCGAATCGATGCGGCGATCCTCACGAACTCGTCCCAAACGTCAACGATGAGACCGAGTCGGACGTCCCGATCCGTGACCCCTGCGAGCCGCGCCGGCACCACCTGACTGCGAGGCACGTGCAGACGTCGGTCACGAAGGTGTGACAGGCGAGGGCATAAATCAAAGCCAAGTGCCCGGGACACGCCCATCGCGAAATCGGTGTAACCGTGCGTATCGACGGCGAGTTGAGCGATGTCCTTGGTTGCGCTTTGCCGGACGACGCCCTCGATTGCGGCACCTGCCTGTCGCTCATTCAGGATGATGGGCTGGTCGTAGAAAATGCCCCAGCGATCCAGCACATGCGTGTACATCCCAATGGATGGAGTCCGGCGACGAGGGTCCGCCCGCGCTCGCCAAATCGTCCGGGTTGTCTCCAGCGACATCATGTCAGACGATGCTAGGTCGGCTCGGCCCCAGTGGACGGCGATTGGGTGCTCGTGCATGAATTCAAGGACGGCGTCGGCCGCTGTACGCAGCATTCGTTCGTCCGCGAGACGCTTCATCATTTGGCGAATCGCTTCAGTTGACACTTCCGGGACCATCCTAGAAATATCAGCAGCCGTCAGCGATGTACCGTGAGCCAGTATCGCCGAATACACCATCAGTAACTCGGTGCGCGACCGCGGCTCGCGTCCAAGCAGGGTCCAACTGAAGCGTGTCGCACTATCGATCTCGAGGATGATCTCGGGAAATTGGCCTGGCGGATGAGCTTCGAAGATCTGACGGCGAAGTTGATCGGCTTCTGCGTCTGGATCCTGCGCAGCAATCGGGTCGAGGTGGACAGCAGTATCAACCCGGATCGAACCATTGACCACGGCATCATCGAGTAATGCGAGGCGCTGTTCGAGCTGTTCAAGGATTGGTCCGAGAAATTCGTTCGGGTCTTGTGGCAGGCCGAGGTGTCCATAGTGATTGTTCCGCTTTGCCTTCCACTGCTCGGCCGAGATCAGCATATGCGACTGACTTCTGAACGAGAAGCTGTGGTTGATGAAAACCGAGCCGTTGCGCAGGGCGACACGGAGCGCAAAGAGGGTGGCCCACTCGAAAGCAACCATGGCCCGCAGCCGGTCGTAACCATCGATCGCCTCGCGCCACGCGCGCCCAAGCCTGATATTGATCCCGTCGGGCAGGAGATAAGCGCGACGTCGATATAGCACACGTAGTAACGAGAGAGCATCGACTACAGGATGAGCACCCTCGGCCTCGAACGGCAGCTGCACGATCCGATTCAAAAGGTTACGGGCGTAGTACCGCTTTCGGACCAGGCACTGCCGTATCTGGCTCCGACGGCTGATAGGATGCGGTTGCAAGACATCATCTGCAAGCAGACAAAGCTTCTCACCGAGCTGTTCGCGTGAGAGGGTTTCATCATTGGCGAGTGCTTTGACGGCAAGCGCGAACTCGCGGAGTTGATCCGCGGCCTTCATCCGCATCGCATCCACTTCGCGTGACGTGTCGTTGACAACCTTCAGTACCCATCGCCGGAGCATCTCGAGTACCTGATCAGTCGCAATACAGAGGGAATACCGCATGAAACAGGCGGCTTCGATTCGTCGGCTTTGGGGTTCGATTCGCTTGCTGATCGATGGCGGGCGACTTGCACAACGGCGGGCGTAGTGGCGCACCATGGCATCGTTGCATTCAACCGGCCAACGCGTTGTCACCTCGTGCATCGTGAGCAAATTGACTTTGTCGAGGATCTCGCTCATCTGATGGGTCGAGTTACGCAACGGGACGGCCCACAGCCATCGCTGGAGACTTGAATGTTCGCCATGGGGCTGTGCCAGAATTCTCGCCCAACTTTCGAGTTTTTCCATACCGACAACATGCTCGAGCGCGCCGTGCAGTTGCCCCTCAATGTCGCGTACGGCCTGAACGACAAACTGCCTGAGCATGCGCTCCGGTGGTATCACTATGCGATGGTCGTAGAACCAACGTTTGAGATCGTTCGTCAACTGTCCGCGTTCCGGGCGGCCGGTAAGTTGTTCTTTGAGCCAACGGATGACATACCGACGTTGATGTTCCGCGATGGAGCGAAAATTGATGGCGTCCCGAGCAAAGCGCTGGTGGTCGGATAAGGTCTTGAGGTTGCCATCGTAAAGTGAACGTAACGTGCCGAGGTCTGGCGGCTTTACATTCAGCTGCCGGCCAAGATGTCGCCAGAGAACAGTGGGGATCTGTTTGTACGAGCCGAGCGGCCGGCCGGTCATGCGCAGAAAGCCGATGTGCAACGCGACTGCGAGCCGAAAGAGATCGGTGCGTCGTGAATCAATGGCAACACGCTCGCGCTTGGAGAACGTGAAGAATGTGGCGAGCTCGAACTCGCTCAGCTCGCGCGGCACCTGCCGGATCCCGAGATAAGCCAATCGCCAGTGGTCCATCAGCGACTCCGCATCGATGACGAGAGCGGCCCAGCGTAGCGAGGCAAAAAATGAGGTGCTACGGGGAAAGTCGGGATGGCAGCTGTAGCGGTCGATCGCCTAAGAATGGTGTCGGAACGATGGCGAGCCGCGGCAATAAAACTGCACGAGGTGTCGTCGTTGCGACCGAGCCGAATGCTTGGCGAGTAGCTTGCTCGAACCAGTATTTTCTTGCGACCCTAAAAAATCGCTAGTTTAGCTTATGTCAAATTGATTCGTTATCCTACATAAATGCGATATATGGACTTAAGGATGACTTAAGCGTCGCGTGCCATTCTTATGTATCGGAGCCAGCACTGATCATGCTTTGATCGTCCACGCCGAGTGACGGCAAACACGGCTTTGACTGCAGTACGGTCCCTGGTCTTCGGGGTGCCCGCTTGCCGTTCTCGTTTGACCCGGTTCAACACCGGGTCTTTTTTCGACTACTTAAATCGAATTTTGTCGTACCTCGAATCGGTTTGCTAGAAGATAACAATCGAATGGACAAGTAAGCGTCCGACCAGGCGACGACGCCGCTCAACTCAACGACGGCATGCGTATCACGTCAATGATGCAGGTACAACGAGCGCGCGCTAGCGTGGCTATGTACAGCCGGGCCAGAACCCGAACCCTCTGGCTGTGCCGACCCATAGCCCGACGCATCGGCTCGCCTCGTCGCTTCCGAAGACCGAACGCGTGCCTCGGCCTGTTGAATCGATCGCGGATAATCAATGTCCTTTCGGGCCGGGTTATAACCGGCTTGCTCGAGCTGTGCAATCTGGGCGCGAACTTCTGCTCGGGTCAGACCGCTGCCCGATTGAGCTGCCGATGCGATCGTGGGGACGATGACTGCCGCTAGCATGATGGTACGGATAGCGATTTTCATGATCTTGACCTCCAGTGAACAGGGGCGGCAGCCGAGAACGCCTCGTCTGCCATGCAGACAGGATGCGCAGTTCAACCTGAAGGCAATGTTAACTTTGCATTCTCGAACGCATCTCGCTCGGGAGAACGGAGCGGAGCCTCAATCGCTGGCTCCGATCAAGCCGACAACGGAAACGTCACGCGCACACCGAAGCCGTTGCCATCCAACCCGTCGACGTACGTCAGACTTCCACCCAGTTTGGCCACGATGCGCGCAACGATGGACAGCCCGAGGCCGCTCCCGCTTTCGTCGTGATCCGCTCCGCGAAAGAAGCGATCCTGCAGTCGGGACAGATCCTCGCTCGAAACGCCGGGACCGTCGTCCCGAACCTGGATGCCGATCACGCCGGCATCCTGCCACGACGAGATCTCGACGCGTCCCTGCTCATGACCGTACTTGATCGCGTTGTCGATGAGATTGTCGAGCAGGGCGCGTACCAGCGTCGACGGAGCATGTGCGATAACCGGACCGTCAACGCGTGAAATCAGCGACATCTGCTTGCGATCCGCACGCGCCTGATAGTCGATCATGCAGGTCTGGACCACGCGCGCGAGATCAACGTCCTCGCCCGACATCTGCACCGTCTCGTCGAGTCGCGCCAGCGCAAGCAGTTGATCGGCCAGATGCGTGCTCCGATCAACACCCTCGACGACCCGTTGCATCGCGCGCCGCTGACGGTCCGGATCGCGCGCCGTAAGCGCGACCTGCGCCTGTACCTTGAGCGCGGCGAGCGGAGTCTTGAGTTCATGTGCCGCGTCGCTAGTGAAGGCGCGCTCGCGATCGAGCGAGGCGCGCAGACGCTGCAGTAACGTATTGAGCGCCGCGACGAGCGGCCGTACTTCGTCGGGAATACCTTTCGTGCCGATTGCATCGAGGCTGTCGGGTGAACGTGCCTCGATCGCCCCGGACAGCGTCCGTAGCGGCGTGAGGCTGCGCCCGATGGCCAACCAGATAAGCACGGCCAGTACGGGCAAGGCGAAGGCCAGCGGCCGGGCGACGCGGCGCGCCACCTCCGCGGACAGGTCCGACCGGTGCGTGCGTTGCTCGAAGATGCGCACGATTCGGCCGCGCGTGCCATCAGTCAGCACATACGCGTGCCATTTCGGGTTGCCGAACCGGGTCGGGCTCGATGCCGCATCAGGAAACACAGGTAGATCGAGCGAGTCCAGCCCAGGACTGGCAGCCAGGATTCGCCCACCGGTGTCGCTGACCTGATACAGCATGCGCGGTGACGCATCGTTGTCGCCATCGCTGTCCTCCCCCGAACCAAGGACAATTTCCGCGAAGACCGGGATGTCAGATGCATCAAGCGCGGCAAGCGCCCTTGCCATCTGTTCGATACGCGTTTCGTCCCACTCCTCGGCCTCGTGAATCGCCTGGCGATAGCTCGAAACCAGCGAGTAGGACCAAACTGCCACGACACCAGACAACACCAGCAAGGTCAGTCGTTGCCGAATCGATCGCATCACGACGCTTTCTCCACCACATAACCGACACCGCGAATCGTACGTATCAGATGCGCACCCAGTTTTTTGCGCAGATTCGAAACGTGCACCTCAATCGCATTGCTTTCGATTTCCTCGTTCCAACCGTACAGGCTGTCCTGGAGGCGCGCGCGTGACAACGGGCGGCCCTGATTCGCCAGTAACTCGACCAACAGTGCGCACTCACGCGCAGTCAAAACGATGCGCTCGGTTCCGCGCGTTACAGTCAGTAACGCAGGATCAATCGACATGTCTCCGTGCTCGATCGTATCGGTACTACGGCCCTGCGAACGTCGAACCAACGCGCGACAGCGCGCGATCAGTTCGGTCAGGTCGAATGGCTTGCCGAGATAGTCGTCGGCGCCCGCGCTCAACCCGCTCACACGGTCAGCTACCGTATCGCGCGCCGTCATCACGAGCACGGGTGTGTGATCACCGCGCTTGCGAATCCAGCCAAGCAATTCGGTTCCCGACATCCGCGGCAACCCCAAGTCGAGCACGACGAGATCGTACGGTGTGGTTTCGAGCGCCAACTGAGCATGACGACCGTCATTCGTCCAGTCGACAGTCATGCCGGCTTCGATCAGGCCATCCTCCACCCCGCTCCCGATCAGCTTGTCATCCTCCACGAGTAGCACTCGCATGGTGTCGCTTTTCCCGTTCGTCCTGACGTGCCGTCCACTTCGGCACGATAACCGCTCGCACGGTCGGGTATCAAGCGAGCCTTAGAAAAATTCTGCCCTTAAGAATTCGTTAACGTCAGCGCCATAAGGTCGCGGTCATTGATCCCCACAATCGATCCTCGACCATGCATACCCTTCCGTTTCGCCTACGTCTATGCGCCGTGCTTGGCGTTCTGCTCTCCGCGGTCGCCGTGCCAGCCTTCGCAGGCGAAATCAAGATCCTGATGAGAGACATGAAGCATGCCATGCAAGGTGCAATGGCCAGCCACACGATTCCGGAACTGAGCGGCTACATTGCCCGACTCGAAAGCGACGTGCAGCAAGTCAGCCGCCAGCCATATCGCGACGACCAAGCCACCTACGACGAAGGCATGCACGCATTACGGGATGAGTTGACCGAAGTCGACCGTGCGATCCGGGCCAATGATCTGCCTGCGGCCAAGCAAGCGTTGCGACGGATCAACGGCACGAAAAAGCATTATCACGATCTGCTTGGATGATCAGGCTGGGCGAGAGACATCACCATGAAAATCGTTACCCGCTACCCGCTTTCGATGAGCCTGCTGCACTGGCTGTTGGCCGCCGCACTGGTCGGAAACCTGATCATCGGCTTGCTGCTGGACGACAACGAAGACCTTGTCGGACTGCACAAGTCGATCGGCATTGTCATCCTTTGCCTTGTGTTGGCGCGCATCGCGAATCGATTGCGCGTCCAGCACCGGCTGCCGACGTCAGCCAATCCGGCGGGCTCGGCCGCACGCCTCGCCGAGCACGCCGTCCACGGCCTGCTTTACGTGTTGATGTTCACCATCCCTCTGATCGGGTGGATGAAGACAAACGCGGCTGGGCATACGGCCAGTTGCTTCGGCTTGCTTTCGTTGCCGACACTGGTACCCAAGAGCCGAGCTCTATCGCATTGGCTAGGTGAACTGCATGCACTGACGGCATACGGGCTTGCCGTCGTGGTCGGCTTCCACGTGCTCGGCGCAATGGCGCATCGAGTGATCCGAGCTGAAAACATTCTGCCGCGCATCCTTCCCTGGCCGACGCGTGCCGACCAGCACGAGGCTCGAACTGAGGATATCGTTCGCAGACGGGAATACGATCCTCGTTGACCGAGTTGCCCGGTCTCGTGGTGACGAGAATAAGCGCAACGACCATCGCCAACGGCGAGCCGGCGGTGATCAATTCTTTTTGTACCTAAAGCGACGATGGGTCGCCAATTCAACGCCAGCCATATACGTACCTGCGACGCCCCTCTTCCTACGCACCTGAATGCGATGTGCCAGTGTGGTCCTCCACACCTTTCACGCCCGGGATGCCCTCTGCCGCGACGCGCATCGCTTGTACCTCGTTCGGTGCCCACGCGTAGTAGCCCCAAAGATGAACGATTCCGTTCTTGACGATAATGTTGCGACCGGGAAAGCTCCATTTGTGGCCCGCGATCTCGGCCAACAGCATGCCTCGAATCTCGCGATCGCTCAAAATCTGCTGCTGGTTCGGTGTCGACGGCGAAATCGCAAGCGCCTGAACCAGATTCGCCCGGCTCACGATTCCAACGACCTCGTTTCCGCGCACGACCGGAACCCGCCTGATGTGCGCCTTCTCGAGGATGTGAGCCAGCTCGTCGATCGGCGTCATTTCCTGGACGGTAACGACGTGCTTCGTCATGACATCTTTCACGAGATGCGCGTGCGTTTTCACATAGTCGGCCGCATCGTCGCGACGAGCAGTCAGCAGTTCGAGCCACCAGGCGCGATGCGGCCTGTCTGTATCGATCTCCACGCGGCGCACCAGATCCGACTCGCTGATCATTCCGACCAGACGTCCATTCGCGTCGATCACAGGCGCACCGCTTATTCCGTTCTCGACGAGCAGCGCTGCCGTTTGTTGAACGGTCATGTCCGGTTTCACAGAAATGATTGTGGGTGTCATGACGTCAATGGCGTGCATTGTCGGCTCCTCGTAGCTGTTTCAGTCTCGCGCCCGACAGCCGGCGCTTGCCAACGTTTCCGATATCGAGGTTAGGCGACGATTGCACCGGCTCGTTGATGTGCATCAATCTGGTCGTCACAGTGCCGATTGCCGAGTATCACCGCAAATTTGCCGTGAACGTCCATACCCTCACCTCTCTGCCGCCCGGCCCGCAAGCTCCTTGATCACGATCAATCGTCGGCAGGATGCGTCGCAGTAAATATTGGCCGTGGCCTTTGCCCGTGGCACGGCTCCGTACTGCACGGACCCGTGCCCGGGCGCCCCCAATCGCGACGAATACCGATGAACAATGCATCGATCGCCAGTGTTTCCAGCCCGCGGCTTCCCGGACACGTCGTCGCCGTTCGCGGCGCGGTCGTCGATCTCGCGTTCCCCGCCGGCATGCTGCCGCCGGTGGACACCGCAATCTCGATCGAAGTCGATGGCAGCAGTTCGATCGTTGCGGAAGTTCAAGCTCACCTCGATGAGCGGACCGTCCGCGCACTGGCGATGCAGTCGACCAGCGGAATGCCGAGAGGCGCGTCGGCGCAAGCGTCCTGTCAGCCGATCGCGGTTCCGGTTGGCAACGCCGTACTCGGGCGCCTGATCGACGTGATGGGTACGCCGGGAGACCAGGGCGAGCCGCTTCCGATCGACGTTCAGCGCCGTCCCATTCATCAATCGCCACCGGCGTTGTCCTCCCAGGACAGCGCAACCGGCATCTTCGCGACGGGCATCAAGGTCGTCGATCTCCTCGCTCCGCTCGCCCGGGGCGGTAAGGCAGCGATGTTCGGCGGCGCCGGCGTGGGCAAGACCGTCCTCGTCATGGAGCTGATTCATGCGATGGTCGAGCGCTACCAGGGAATATCGGTGTTCGCCGGCGTCGGGGAGCGCTCGCGAGAAGGCCATGAACTGCTGGTGGACATGCAGCATTCCGGTGTGCTGCCCAAGACCGTGCTCGTATACGGCCAGATGAACGAGCCGCCAGGCGCGCGCTGGCGGGTTCCGCTGACCGCCCTGACCGTCGCAGAATATTTTCGCGACGAACAGCACCAGAACGTGCTGCTCCTGATGGACAACGTGTTCCGCTTCGTCCAGGCCGGCGCCGAAGTGTCGGGTTTGCTCGGGCGGCTCCCGTCACGCGTCGGCTATCAGCCGACGCTGGCGAGCGAAGTGGCGGCGTTGCAGGAGCGCATCGTGTCCGTCGGCGGCGTCTCGATCACGGCGATCGAGGCGGTCTACGTTCCGGCGGACGATTTCACGGACCCTGCCGTCACGACCATCGCCGCGCACGTCGACAGCATGGTCGTCCTGTCGCGCACGATGGCCGCCGAAGGCATGTATCCGGCGATCGATCCGATCACGTCGTCGTCGATCCTGCTCGATCCGCTGGTGGTCGGCGCCGACCACGTTCAGGTCGCAACCGACGTGCGGCGCACGATCGAGCACTACCGAGAGTTGCAGGATGTCATTTCGCTGCTAGGTATCGAGGAATTGGGCGCGGACGACCGCCGGATCGTCGGCCGGGCCCGCCGTCTGCAGCGGTTTCTGACCCAGCCGTTCGCCGTCACCGAAGCGTTCACGGGTGTGCCGGGCCGCTCCGTCGCGGTCGACGACACCATTGCCGGATGCCGGGCCATTCTCGACGGCGAATGCGACGCGTGGCGGGAACAATCGCTGTACATGATCGGGACGCTTGACGAAGCCCGCGAACGGGAGCGGGAAACATCATGAGCACCGCGCTCCACCTGACCATCGCGACGCCCGCCGGAATGCTGGTCGATACACCGGATGTCGTTGCCTTCCGTGCGGAGGATGCGACCGGCAGTTTCGGTGTTCTGCCCGGGCATACCGATTTTCTGACCGTGCTGTCACCCTGTGTCATCCGTTGGCGGACTGCGGACGGCACGCGCCGGTTTTGCGCGGTAAGCAGCGGCGTGTTGCGGGTCGTCAACGGCACGGACATCAGTATCGCGTGCCGTGACGGCGAACTCGGCGATGCGCTCGATACACTGCAAGCCCGCGTGCGGGAAACCCGCGAATCGCGTCTCGATGCGGCGCGCAGAGTGCGCGTCGAGCAAACACGCCTCAATGCCCAAGCCATTCGGCAGATACTGAAGTATCTGCGTCCCGGTGCGCCGGACATGGCAGCCCGCTCTGACGGTACCAACGAGGGCGCCGGACATGAGCGGTGAACCCCGAAAGGACGCGCCTGCCCGATCCGGCCCGGAGGCGAAAACCCGCGAGCCCGGCGCACCGGTACTCGAGCAGACCGCTCAACGCGCCGTCCAGCGCGACAGGCAGGCGCGTGACGTGCCGGAGCCGACACTGGGCTCCCGACTCGGACAGATCGGCATGCTTGGCTGGATGATCGTGATTCCGGCCTTGCTGGCGTTATGGCTGGGGCATTGGCTCGACCGGCATTTTCATACCGGCGTGTTCTTCTCCGCGCCGCTGCTGATGCTGGGCGCGGCGTTCGGTCTGTGGTCCGCATGGCGCTGGATGCATCGCCAGGGTCCAGGGAGCTGAAACATGATACCGATCCAGACGTTGTCCCTTCCCCTCCAGACTGCCGCCGGCGGAATAACCGGCGGGATCGTCGGCCTTGCCTATTTCGCGTCGCTACTCGCCAACGTGCGCTGGTATGCACGGGATGCGATCGGTATCGCCGTCATCGTGCATCTCGTTCGCTTCGGCACGCTCGCCCTGGTGCTGTTTGGCCTCGCGCAAATCGGATACGGTGCGTTGCTGAGCGGCCTCGTCGGCATCATGCTCGCTCGCCGCGTGATGATCCGGTTGCCGGGAGGTTCGTCATGATGCATTCACCGCTCATGACCGAACCGCTGTTTCGCATCGGGGAGGTGCCCGTCTCGACGCCGGTGGCAACCACCTGGGTGCTGATGGCGCTCATTGGCGTCGCCGCGGTCGCGATGCGCCGGCGACTGTCGCTGACGCCGGGCAAACTCCAGACGGCGGCCGAGTTGTTCGTCTCGACACTCGACAGCCAGTTGCAGGACACGATGCAAGTTGAACCCGCGCGTTGCAGGGCGTTGCTCGGAACGTTGTTCCTGTTCATCCTGACGTGCAACTGGTCCGGCGTGATCCCGGGTGTCGAGCCGCCTACCGCCCATCTGGAAACCGACGCCGCCCTTGCCGGCGTCGTCTTCGTGTCGACGGTACTTTACGGCATCCGCGAGCGCGGGCTCGCCCGGTATCTCGCGTCGTTCGCACAACCGACCTGGATCATGATTCCGCTCAATCTGGTCGAGCAGATAACCCGTACCTTTTCACTGATCGTGCGCCTGTTCGGCAACGTCATGAGCGGCGTGTTCGTGATCGGCATCGTACTGTCGCTCGCTGGCCTGCTGGTTCCGATTCCGCTCATGGCGCTCGACCTGCTGACAGGCGCGGTTCAGGCGTACATCTTCACGGTACTCGCAGCAGTCTTCATCGGCGCCGCGCTCGGCAGCGAAGGCGCGCCCGCATCGCATCCACCGCAAGGATCATCATGAACAACTGGATTCAACTGGCAAGCATCGTCGCGGCCGCGATCGCCGTTTCCTTCGGCGCAATCGGCCCGGCACTGGCCGAGGGCCGCGCCGTCGCTGCCGCGATGGATGCATTGGCGCGCCAACCGGAATCGGCCGGTACGATTTCGCGAACGCTGTTTGTCGGCTTGGCCATGATCGAAACCATGGCGATCTACTGTCTCGTGGTCGCCCTGCTCGTTCTGTTCGCCAATCCGTTTACCAAGTAAGCATTGGCCATGCGAATCGACTGGTGGACACTCGGCTTCCAGACGATCAACGTCGTCGTCCTGATTTGGCTGCTGTCGCGCTTTCTGTTCAAGCCGGTTGCCGGGATCATGGCGGATCGTCAGCAAGCCGCTGCGCGCCTGATGCATGATGCCGCGGCCGCCCGCGATGCCGCGCAGCGGGATCGCGACGAGGCGGCCAAAGACATTGCCGCACAGGAGGCCATGCGTGTGGAACGAATGAGTGCGGCCGCAACCGAGCTTGAGCACCTTCAAGCGTCGCTGCTCGCGGACGCACGTGCCGAGGCCGATGCGCTGAGAAAAGCTGCCGAGGCCGAGATCGAAGCGATGAAGAAAGACGCGCTGCGCGCCAACGCGGCACGGGCCAGCCAGTTTGCGATCGACATCGCGGCCCGGTTACTCACGACACTCCCGGCCGGCACGCTGGTGGAAGGCTTCATCGAGCCACTCGCCGAAGCCGTCCGGGAATTGCCTGCGGAGGACCGCGCTGGCCTCGGCCGCGACGGCGAAATGCTGCGCCTGATCGCCCCGCGTAGGTTACGCGACGACGAGCTGGCCCGCTGTCGCGCGATGCTCGCAACGGCGCTGGGTCACGACGTGCCGATGCAGGCCGACGTCGATCCGACCTTGATCGCGGGGCTCGAACTCGTCGCGCCGCACGTCATCGTGCGAAACAGCTTTCGACATAGTCTGGAATCCCTGACAAGCGACCTCATTTCCCATGGCGACGAACGACACCCGTGACGGCACCGACGATGCGTGGCTGACCGACGGCAGAACCGTGCTGGCGGCGCTGAATCTCGCCCCGCAGGCGGAATCGGTCGGGCGCGTCGAGCACATCGCTGACGGCATTGCCCGGGTGAGCGGCCTTGCGCATGTTCGCCTGAACGAGTTGCTGCAGTTCGACGGAGGACAGTTCGGTTTCGCGCTCAAGCTGGACGTCGACACGCTCAGTTGCGTGTTGCTCGACGACGGCCGCGCCATTGCGGCCGGCACGCGCGTATCGGGCACCGGCCGCGTCGTCGAAGTACCGGTTGGCCCGAACCTGCTCGGGCGCGTCGTCGATCCGCTCGGGAGGCCGCTCGATCGCGGCCAGCCGCCGAAATGGTCGTCGACCCTTCCGATCGAACGCGTCGCGCCGTCGATCATCGAACGCGCACCGGTCTCTCAGCCGGTCGAGACAGGCATCCTCCTGATCGATGCGCTGTTCGCGATCGGCCGCGGGCAGCGTGAGCTGATCATCGGCGATCGTGCAACGGGCAAGACGTCCGTCGCGGTCGACACGATCGTCAACCAGAAGCATTCCGACGTGATCTGCGTGTACGTGGCGATCGGCCAGCGGGCCACCGCGGTCGAACGCGTGATCGACGCGGTTCGGCAGCACGGCGCACCCGAGCGCTGCATCTTTGTCGTCGCGTCGGCGGCCGATCCGCCCGGTCTGCAATGGATCGCACCGTTCGCCGCGTTCAGCATCGCGGAATACTTCCGGGATCGGGGTCAGCACGCGCTCGTGGTCATCGACGATCTGACCAAGCACGCCGCAACCCATCGCGAGCTGGCGTTGCTGGCGCGAGATCCTCCCGGGCGGGAAGCCTATCCGGGCGATATCTTCTATCTGCATGCGCGCTTGCTCGAACGTGCCGCCAAGCTTTCCGCGGAGCGCGGTGGCGGTTCGTTGACCGCGCTGCCCATTGCGGAAACCGATGCCGGGAATCTCGCGGCCTACATTCCAACCAATCTGATCTCGATTACCGACGGGCAGATCGTGCTCGACGCCCACCTGTTCGCGGCCAACCAGCGCCCCGCCATCGATGTCGGGCTCAGCATCAGCCGGGTCGGCGGCAAGGCCCAGCTCCCGGCACTGAGAGCTGCGTCGGGACGATTGCGGCTCGATTACGCGCAGTTTCTCGAGCTCGAGATGTTCACGCGCTTCGGCGGGCTCAGCGATACCCGAATCAAGGCGCAAATCGATCGTGGGGAACGCATTCGCGCATTGATTGCGCAGCCGCGATTCGCGCCGCTACGCCCGGTCGGCGAGATCGCATTGCTGCTTGCGCTGGCCGACGGTGTATTCGATGGATGCGCGCCGTCGGCGATCGCTGCGGTGCGAGTCGCCCTTCCCGCCCGCCTCGATTCGACTGGTATTGCGACCAAGCTCGGTGCCATGCTCATTGCCGGCGACCAAGTTTCATCCGATGATCGCGCCGAGCTCGTTCGCATCGTCCGCGATCTCGTGCCGCAATCGGCGGAAATCCGGAGCGACCGATGAGCAATCGGCTCGTCGACGTCCAGAACCGACTGGGTACGGTACGCGAACTGGAATCCGTGGTGAGCGCGATGCGCGGCATCGCCGCGACGCGCACGCGAGAAACACTCGCGCGCCTGCCGGGAATCCGGGCATGCGCCGATCTGATCGGCCTTGCGATCGCCGATGCGATAAGCATTGCCGTACTACGGCCGCTGGAGAACCCGGGGTCGCCGCTTCCGGGCGACACCCATGTCTACATCGTCATCGGCGCGGAACACGGTTTCGTCGGCACCTACAATCAACGTGTGCTTCAGGCAATCCGCCGGCCGCCGGCAGGCGCCGTCGAGTATTTCGTCGTGGGCGATCGCGCACGGCGTGCGGCCGAGGAGTTTGGCCTCCCGGTGACCTGGTCGTCGGAAATGATCGTTCACGCCGATGCCGTGTCCGATCTCGCGGCGAAGATCATCGATGCGCTGTATCGTCGCCTGCGTCACGGCAACGCGTCGCATGTCACGCTCGTGCACGGTGTACCGCAGGCGATCAGCGAAGCGGCCATCCTGACGACATCGCTGTTGCCCTTCGATTTCCGGCGATTCGAACCGGTCAAGCGTCCCTTTCCGCCGGTTGTCACGCTCCCGATACGGCAACTGCAGGAAAGACTCGCCGAGGAATATGTCTACACGCAGGTTTGCGAGGCCATCATCCTGTCGTTCGCCGCGGAGAACGAAGCGCGTATGCGCGCGATGATCGCGGCGAAACGCAATATCGACGACACCGCGCAGCGCCTGAACCGGGACTATCACCGCTTGAGGCAGGAGCAAATCACTGCCGAAATCGTTGAACTATCGACCGTTGACGGGGGCTTCGTCCCATGATTCGCGACGGGATTGCATTTACCGGTTCGAGGCCGCCGTCAACTTCCGGAGAAACCATCCGAACGTCATTCCCTGTGTCAGCACGGAGAACACAACAACGACATAGGTGACGGTCACGACCAGCTCACGCTCCGGACCACGAGGAAGCAATAGCGCGAGCGCAATCGAGATGGCACCGCGGAGGCCGCCCCAGATCAGCAGCGTGGTTGTGCCTTTGGGAAACCGGATACGCAGATTGATTGCCCAGAGCGGTATAGCCACGCTCACCGCTCGGCCGACGAGCACACAGATGATGGCAACGAGACCCGCTATCAGATACGGTCCGGTCTGATGGATCGAAACAACCTCCAGGCCAATCAGAAGAAAGAGCACGCTGTTCATCATCTCATCGACGACCTCCCAGAATATGCTCAGATAATCGCCTGCCTGCCCGGCCGCCGCCGTCATCCCTCCTTTGTTACCAACGAATAGTCCGGCCACCACCACCGCGATAGGGCCCGATGCCCGTGCAACCTCTGCCAGCGCATACGATCCCATGCAGAGCGCGATGGATAGCAAGATCTCGACATGGTGATTGTCAATGCTGCTGACGAGGCGGAAGACGAGCCAACCGGTCACCCATCCCGCCACTGCGCCTCCAACGGCCTGTTGAAGAAACAGAAACGCAATGGTGATCGGCGCCGGGTCATGAGCACCAGTCGCTATGCCCAGCAGCGTCAGAAAAACGATCGCACCCACACCGTCGTTGAAGAGACTTTCCCCGGTAATCCGGGTTTCCAGTTCCTTCGGAGCACCCGCCTTCTTGATGATGCTCATCACGGCAATCGGATCAGTGGGGGATATGAGCGCCCCGAACAGCAATGCATACATGAAGCTTATCCGAACGCCCACCCACGACGACGCGTACCAGAACGCGATGCCCACAACGGCGGTGGAGATCAGTGTGCCGACGGTCGAGAGCACACCGACTGTCCACTTGACCTGACGTAGGTCGCCAAAATCGACATGCAATGCACCGGCGAACAGCAGAAATGGCAGGAAGCCATGAAACAGGAGTTCGCTAAAGTCAATCTCCGGGATCAGTCGCGTATACCGCGCGACGTCGATTTCCCCGATTTCTCCCAGCGTGACGAGCAGGACGGTAACGACGAGCGCGATCGTCATCACCCCGATAGTCGGTGGCAAACGAAAAGCGCGGTGGTTGACGTAGCTACCTAGTGCAGCCAGGACAATCAAGGCAGTCAGCGCTTGGAAGAACGTCATGTTTACCTATCCGAGTTCCTGCTGAAAGTTGGGAGCCCCACTCCATGACCGAATGCCTACCGCAGTGCACACGGCGACGCATTTTCCGAGGTGAATCAAGTTCAGGATTTGATGCATTCGTCAGATCGTACCGCGGCGCGAAGGCGCATACATCACCAATATCGGCGCCGGTCAGCGTTAATGTCACATCGTGACATGACCTGAACCTGGCGCGGAATTGGCTCGGGACATCCCCCGTGCCCGCATGCTCCGGCGCACACACGATGTGCAATACGACGTCCGCCTGGCCGAAGCCGGGCTGGATGCCCGGGCGCGAAAATCATCGTGCCCCAAGACAATCGGCCACACCCATCCCGGCTTCTTAAGCGCAATTTAATTCTCGCGACCTACGGTGAAATCGTCGCGTCACGAAATTGCCCTACCGACGGCTTCGCTCAACCGGTTCGGCTCCGCGCGACAGGAGCGTAGTCATGGCAAGCATCGGATTCAACCGTATCGCGATCGCCAGTGTCGCCATTGCAGCGTTGTCGGCAAGTTGCATGTCGAAGGAATCGCTTGCCCCGGCGCAGGCAACGCGGGCGCCTCAACTCGCGCTCTCCGCAACGTCGGACACGGCGGCCTATCCGGGAATCGTGTCCGACTTCGAGAACATGGCGAGGGTAGACGGCCCCGCTGTCGTAGCGGTCAACGCATCTCCACTCGACACGGCATCGGGTTTGAAGCAACTATGGCCTCCGCCAGGCGTTGGAAACGATCCGTTCCTTCGCTTCTTCAGGGAATTCTCTCCCGCACCTGGCGACGATCGCGGTACCCTCGCGCGACAACACGCCAGCGGCTTCATCATCTCGCCGGACGGGGACATCCTCACGGATGCCGGCGACATTGCCGGTGCCTCTGGAATCACCGTCTCCCTCGCTGACGGGCGAACCTATCCCGCCAAAGTAATCGGTAGCGACCCGGCAAGCGGCGTCGCGCTGCTTCAAATTTCCGCGAAAGGGTTGCCGGTTGCCAGAATCGGTTCGCCCACGGCGCTCAAAGCCGGCGAATGGGTCGCATCGATGGGTTCCCCATACGGGCTCGGGAACTCGATCGTGAGGGGCATCGTAAGCAATACCTCTCGTCTGCTTCCAGACCAATCGTACGCGCCATTGATCCAGACCGATCTCACGGAGAACGCCGGCGATGGCGGTGGTCCGCTCCTGAACCTCAAGGGTGAAGTCGTCGGTATCGAAACGCCGCTTCCGGACGACGGCCGCGCGTACCAGGGTCTCGCCTTCGCGATACCAATCGACGAAGCCATGAAGGTCGAACGCCAGTTGAAGTTGCATGGCAAGGCCACCCATGGGCGCATCGGTGTCGCCGTGCAAGACTTGACGGATCCGCTCGCCCGATCGTTCGGATTGACGCGGCCGAATGGCGCGCTCGTCACGTCGGTCGACTCGGGTGGCCCTGCAGCCAAGGCCGGCATGCGGGCAGGCGACGTCATCGTTGGGATCAACGGCTCGGCAGTTTCAGATTCGACACATTTACCAGCGGCAGTGGCCGATCTGAGCCCTGGCGCCACGGTCGATCTCGGCTACTGGCGAAATGGTGCCGTCCGTCACGCGGCGGTGGTTCTGTCGTCGATGGGCTCGCACGACCTTCCCGTCGACACGAAGAATCGCGCGTCCTCCGGCGCATATGGACTGGGGGTACGCAATCTGACAGGTGACGAAGAGCGGGCTGCAGGTGTCCAGGGTGGCGTACGCGTCGAGCAAAGCAGCGGGCCCGCCGCGCTCGCCGGAATCGAACCGGGCGACATCATTCTGCGGATCAACAGCACCCCCGTGACGAGTACGGCTCAGTTCTTCAGGAAAATCGTGCGTTCCGCTCATGATGTCGCGCTCCTGGTCGACCGGAACGGCACGCGAATGTTCGTCACCATGGAGGTGGGCTGAAAGCGTTTCGACGCGAACACGTCGACATGGAGCGGAGCAGGAGGCAATCATGAAGTCCTCATCCAGAATGGCGCTCGGCGTCGCGACTGCAGCGATTGCCGTGTTCGCCAGAAGCGGGTTGGCCGCCGAGCAGACGTCGCTTCCGTCACTCGAGCATTCAGGCCAGGTTACTTATCTGTCCGGCGGAATCGGGAGCGACCAATCGGCCGCGATCAAACAGCAGATGGCCAAATATTCGCTCGCGCTCGAGTTCGCGGGACACACGAGCAGCGGGAACGAATATTTGGCAGATATCCCGGTGCAGATCGTCGACGCACATGGCAAGACCGTGCTCTCGACGGTGACTGCCGGACCTTTTCTGCTCGTATCTATGCCGGCCGGGCACTATGCCGTGACGGCCACGTATCACGGGAAAGTCATGCGTCGGAGCGTCGCCGTACAGGCGTCATCGCATTCCCATGCGGTGTTCGTCTGGACGATGTGAATCGGCACGAGGCGCCGGGCTGCCCCGTTCGGCCACCGTCTCAGGAACGGCAGCAGCCGTGACAGCACGAGCGCCTTTTGTCTCGAAGGAGTGGACATGGACGAGAAGCCGATCGAGTCTGCGGGACCCGACGTCAATCGCCGTCGTTGGTTGATCGCGACAACCGTCGCGAGCGGCGTCGGCTCGATAGCAGCGGCAATACCCTTTGTCGATTCGCTGACCCCGCCCGCCAGCGCACTCGCGGCAGGCGCCCCTGTCAAGGTCGACATCAGTCAGTTGTCGGAGGGCGGGATGTTGACGGCTGCATGGCGAGGCAAACCGGTGTTCATCGTCAACCGGTCGCCCGCCATGCTCGCAAGCGTCACCAAGGCGACCCCACTGGTCGCGGATCCCGACTCGCTTCACGCGTTCTCGATGCCGCTGCCGAACTATTGCAAAAACCCGTTTCGCTCGCGGCCCGACCATCGGAACATTCTCGTCGTCGTCGGCGTGTGCACGCATCTCGGTTGTACGCCGACCCCCAGGTTTCAATCCGGGCCCCAGCCGAACCTGCCCGACAACTGGCCAGGCGGTTTCCTGTGTCCATGCCACGGGTCAACCTACGATCTGGCAGGGCGTGTATTCCGCGACAAGCCGGCCCCGCAGAACCTCGACGTTCCTCGCTACATGTTCCTGTCACCAACCGAATTGCTGATCGGTCAGGACGAACATGGCGCAGCATAGCGTCGACAAACCCGCGGAGTTGCTCATTCCCGCGCGCAACGATCACGGTTGAAGCGTAGGGGTGGTTCACTTCCCGTCGGGTGCATCTGAAGCGTCTGGCGCTTCTCGTCATGCGAGCGTTCCAGTCATCAATCCACCGCTGCCGCTCATCTTTTATGTCACACCGTGACGCAACTTGGCCGATGGATTCGGCTTCTGCCGCGTGGCATCGAGAGGACACCGTTGAACATCTGGCACATGACAATTGCCGCGGGAATCTGCGTGCTCCTCATCGCGTGTTCCCGTCGCGAGGGTGCATTGGGACAGTCGCCCGTGTTCTCCGCGAAGTCCAACATATCCGCGACGGAAGTCGCGGATTGCGTCGCTCGTCGGTGGAAACAGAGCACGCGGCAGTTGCATCTCGGCGAGCGCGCCGGAACGATTACGTTGCGCGCCGAATCGTTCTTCAGAGGGGTGCCGGTCGGGCTGCGTATCGTGCCGGACGGGCATCATTCACGCATCGAGTATTTCCGTCTGCGCCGTACCGACGGACTCTATTTGTCGATGGTGCGGGGCTGTCTCCATCCCCGTGTGATCCATGGTGCGGCAAGCACGCCGGCCGTACCGCAATCATGAGCGCACGCAACCTGGCCGCGCGGATCCGCCGATATTGGCGAGGGTCACTCGTCAACGCACCGGCCACCACACGCGACCCTCATCGTCATCCCGCACGATAGTGGTGCCTATACATCACTGCTCGCGAATACCCGGATAGTGGCTGCTGCTCAGGATAGACGAACGCAGTCAATGATCTTCGGCGCCCTGGAACAATGCCCCGGAAGGTCATCGGTGGTCGGCGGGAAAATAGCGTGTCGACAACGCTTCGTACAGCGGCGGAGCAAAGAGTCGCGACACGCGGCTGGCGATCAGCGCCGTGGCCATCAACGAGATGACGAGTGCGTGGCCGTTGATCATCTCGATGACGATCACGAACGCAGTGATCGGGCTCTGCGTGACCGCCGCAAGATAGCCGACCATGCCAAGCGCGATCAGCATCTGCAGCTGCATGCCCGAGAACAGGGTATGCAGCGTGTTGCCGATCCCGGCACCGATCGCGAGCGACGGTGCAAACAACCCGCCCGGCGCGCCGGGCAGGTACGAGCCGATCATCGAAACCATCTTGAACACCGGGTACAGCACGCTCACGTTCGTGTGGCTTTCGAGCATGCTCCGGGCTTCCGCGTATCCGCTGCCGAACGTATGGCCGTGCGTCGCCACGCCGACGACCGCGACGACCAGCCCGCACGCCGCGCCGAACAGCACGGGCTGGCCGGCACGAAAATCCTGAAACCGTCGCGGCATCCAGCGTCGCGTGTTGAGCAACAACCAGCAGAAGATTCCGCCCATGACGCCCGCGATCACACCGATGAGGACGACCGCAAGCGCCAGCGACTGAGGCAGGTGCGCGCCTACGTCGATCGTGCCGAAATAAACGTAGTTACCCTGAATGCCGAGCGACACGATACCGGCGAAGATGATCGCCGTGATCAGCACGCCACTCGTCCGTTGTTCGAAACTGCGCGTGAGTTCCTCGATAGCGAATACGACACCGGCGAGCGGTGCATTGAACGCGGCGGAAAGACCTGCTGCGGCACCCGCGAGGGCCAGCCGGTGCTCGAGCACGCCCGGTCGAATCGCACGAAACCGCTGAGGATAAAACTGCCGCAGGTTGAACATGAGTGCGGCACCGACGTGAATCGTCGGGCCTTCGCGACCGATCGTGAACCCGCCGAGAATGGCCAGGAACGAGACGAGTATCTTCCCGATCAGGATCCGGAGCTTGAGCAGCCGCTCGCCCGTGTTGCCTGGCGCATGCAGCATGGCAATCACCTGTGGAATGCCGCTCCCCTCCGCACCATCGAAGAATCTCCGCGTCAGCCAGACCGTCACCGCACCGATCATCGGCGTGACGATCAGCGGCAACCATGCATGTTCGGCGACATAGCCCAGAAACACCGCGTAGCCGAAATCGATCAGCTTCGCGTAAAGCACCGCGACGAGGCCGACCGCCACCGCACCCAGCCAGAACACGCCATAGTGAAGCCACAGACGCCGCGCATGCAGCAACGCGCGTCGATCTGCGAGCGCGGAAATGCGGATCATCGGTCTCCCCCTGCCCACTCGTCAGTCTTGTTCATTTTCAAACGATGTCCTGATCGTTCAGGTTCGCCGCGGCGGCGGCTTCATGCCGAATGCGATCGCCAACCACACTGCTACCATGCCGGCGCACATCAGAAACACCATGTTCGGGCCGCCCTGCTTCAGCAGCCAGCCGCCCACGATGCCGCCGAGCGCGAGCCCGATCGACTGCGTGGTGTTGTAAACCCCCGTGGCCGCGCCCTTGCGCGAACCGGGCGCGAGCTTCGATACGAGCGACGGCTGCGACGCTTCCAGGATGTTGAAGCCGAGGAAGTAGACGAAAAGAACTGCCGCCACAATCAGGATGGTATGCGGCGCGCTGCCCAACAACAATTGGCCGATCAGGATAGCCAGGATGCCGCCGAGCAGCACCGGCTTCATCTTGCCCCGTTTTTCCGCAACGATGATCGCCGGGACCATCATCACGAACGCGAGCCCCATCACCGGCAGGTAGACCTTCCAGTGCGAAGCGACCGGCACGCCGCCGTCGACGAGCAGGCGCGGCACGACGAGGAACAGCGCCGTCTGCGTCGCATGCAGCACCAGCACGCCGAAGTTCAGGCGCAGCAGTTCGACGTTGTGCAGCACCTCGGCGAACGGCGCGGGCACGTGCACGGGCTTCGCCGCGTC